>JAPYQK010000001.1:0-19104 GCA_029941275.1 Longimicrobiales bacterium
ATGTTGGAGGGATCCTGACGGTTGTTGTTGAGGGTCATCCGACTGACGCCCGAAACGTTTTGCCGCTGGACGTACTGGTTGAACCTGAGCTTGATGGATGGTCGAGTCACCAAAAGCGAGCCGAAATACCCCTTCTTTCGGACCCCAACTCGACTCAGACGCTCACCGTCGACAGTGGCTGTGGCCATGAATTCCGTCCACGGGAATATGGAAGGACCGTCGGCGCAGCCCTCCGCCAAGGCGTCGAAGCTCCGTCCTTCGCGGCGCATCTCGTACAGGTCGTCCGGATCCATTTCGACGGACACAGGGACCAGTCGAGCGGTTGAAAAGACTCGTTCCCGATCAGAGCGCCGGTCGCTGGACTCGGCAACTCCACCGCATGAAGAGACCATCGCCACCGACAAGAGCAACAGGAGCGCGCCGGGGACGACCGGGCGGATGCTGCCGCTGTCGATGGATGACGTTCGTGGCATCAGGATGTCCTCCGCGTGGGTCGACCGCTGGGGTCTGGGATCATCGTACGCACCGCCGACAGACCGGCAATTACGCGTCAGTGATATCGTAGTAGCGGATGCTCGGCGGCCCCTCACATGCGGCGACCAACTGGTCGAGCACTCCCGTCTCCTGACGCCAACCCAGATAGCTCTCGTAATGGTCCTTGGTCTCCCACTTCTCGACCAAGACGAGGTTGTCCTTGTCATCCTGGCTCTGGTGAACCACGATGTCCAGGAACCCGTCCCTCGCCCGTGTGTCCGGGAGAATCGCTTTGAACATGGCCACCAGTTGGTCACCCGTGCCCTGCTTCGCTTGCACCTCAAGTAGCACCACTATCGCCATTGATCCATCCCCTATTTTTGTTTTACGCCTACGTTGAAGGACCCTAGTACGCCTGCATGACCGATGCTAGGGCTGGGTCGAAATCAAGATCTCCATCGCCGCAGCCTAAGAAGCGATTGCTGAAGTCGCGATAGCCCTCGACCTCGCGCGCTTCGTCCGCCGCCGCCACATTGGCCGCGCAGCAGGATCGCAGATCCGTTCCGCGGATCGCTAGGACCGCCACGTGAGCGAAGTCGTATGGAGACCCTTTACGCCATCATGCCCCCACTACGACCATGAGGGCGATTTGGAACGGCGAAGTGATTTCGGAGAGCGACGACACCGTCATCGTGGAAGGCAATCACTATTTCCCGGAGAGCTCGCTTCGTCTGGAGTTCTTTTCGGCCAGTTCAGACTCGGAGACGTGGAGGGGGATGGAAGGCGCGCACAGCAGCGGGCTCTGCCGACACCTTGGGGTCTCGAACTTCAGTGCGTCAAAGATGCGCTCGCTCCTGGAAATCGCCGCCGTGAAGCCCAAGGTGAATCAGATAGAGCTCCACCCCCATCTGCAGCAGCCGGATCTGGTCGACTTCTGCCAGAGCCAGGGCGTCCACGTCACGGCCTACACCTCACTCGGATCACTGGATCGGCCCGACAATCTCAAAGGCGAGGCGGAACCCGTCTTACTCGATGATCCGACCGTCGCCGCCATCGCAAAACAGCTGGGGGTCACGCCCGCGCGGGTGCTGCTCGCTTGGGCGATCGGTCGTGAGATCACGGTGATCCCGAAGTCGGTGAGCCCGAACCGCTTGGAGGAGAACCTGGCGTCAGCCGACACGTCGCTCACCGCGGAAGACATGCAAGCGATCAAAGCTCTGGATCGGGGCCGTCGTTATGTCGCGGGCGACTTCTTCACGTGGGGCGACAGCCCGTATACCCTGGACAACATCTGGGACGAGTAGGTCGGGGGCGCCACATGCAGGAAGACTCGACTGAACCGACGCTATCACCCCTCGAAGTCCACGGCCGTAGGCGGTCTTACTTCGCCGAGCTCGGCGTGTGGGGGACTTTACTACTCCTGTCGGCGCTCCTCGCGCTGGCTGGCTTGCCTGGAGGCGGGCCGCCGGGCCTCCTCTGGTCCTTGATCCCCAGGCTTGGGGGCGCGATGGGCACTCTGCTATTCCTTGGACTTGGAAGAAATGTGGTTCGGCTTCTTCGTGATCTCCGGCCCGCCCTCCATATATCAGAGGAAGGCGTCCTCAACCGGACCTACTCGTCGTCCGCCGAGCTCGTGCCCTGGGAGGATATTCTCGAGATCCGGGAAACACGATTGCCTACGGTCCTGGAGATTGTTCTTCGCGATCCCGAGGCGGTCCGGAGACGGCAGACCCTGACGACTCGTAATTGGATGCGCCTCACGTCCCTCTTCGCCGCGGGCCCGTTCCGCGTGTACTTGCCGCAGTTGGAGGCGTCGCGGGGCGAGGTCCTTCACCAATTGTCCGCGACGCTCGACGCGGTCCAACTCAATGGAGTTCGTGACCAGCGTCTTTTGGACGACAGAGACGGACCGCAATGAAGTCAGCTACTCGGCCGCCCGTGCTCGTCTAGGATCCACTCGTGGTCAGGCGATGATCTGCGGTATCGGCGCTCCATCCACATCCGTCAGCCGGTGATCACGCCCACTGAATCGGTACGTCAACTCGGTGTGGTCCATGCCCAGAAGGTGAAGCATGGTCGCGTGCAGATCGTGCGCCGAGACGGGCTGCTCCATCGCTCGATAGCCGAAATCGTCCGTCGCACCGATGACCTGCCCTCCCTTGATGCCGGCGCCGGCCATCCAAGCCGTCATGGCACCGGGGTTATGGTCACGGCCAACGCCACGCTGTGAGATCGGCATCCGTCCGAACTCGCCGTGCCACACGATCAGCGTGGTATCCAGGAGCCCGCGCGCCTTCAAGTCCGTCAGCAAGCCCGCGATCGGAAGATCCGACTCAGCCGCGTGCTGGGTGTGGTTCTCGATGAGGTTGCTGTGTGCATCCCAGGTATCGGTGTTCTGGTTGCCGAGTCCGCCTTGGAAGAGCTGCACGAACCGGACGCCACGCTCCACGAGTCGACGCGCCATCAGGCATTGTCGGCCGAAGGGCTCGGTGATCTCGCTGTCGAGGCCGTAGAGCCTCTTGGTCGCATCCGACTCGGAGGCCGTGTCGATCGCTTCAGGCGCGCAGCCCTGCATGCGGTAGGCGAGCTCATACGACGAGATGCGGGCCGCGAGCTCGGAGTTCCCGGGATGTTTTTCCATGTCGATCTCGTTCAGCTCAGCGAGCACGTCCAGCCTGGCCCGCTGGGCCTCCTCTGACATCCCCCGTGGCGGCTGGAGATCGACGATCGGGTCGCCCGTAGCACGAAATTGTGTGCCTTGGTAGCTCGCCGGCATGAAGCCCGCGGCCCAGTCGTTGGGGCCGCCCAGCGGGCCGCCCCGGTGGTCGGTCATCACGACGAACGCCGGTAAACTCGAGCTCTCCGAGCCGAGGCCGTACGTCACCCATGAACCAACGCTCGGGAAACCCATCCGGATCTGGCCAGTCTGCATCTCGTACGTCGCCTGGACGTGATCGTTCGATCGGCCGTACACCGAGCGTATGAACGCGATCTCGTCGACGTGTTTCGCGATTTCCGGAAAGATCTCGGACACCTCGATCCCGCTCTCGCCGTGCCGATTGAAAGCGAACGGGCTCGGCATCAGCGGACCGGGGAAGCCCTGGCGGACCACGATGTTTCCCGCCACGTGGCTGTCCAACGGCTGACCTGCGTACCTGGTGAGCGCGGGCTTCGGATCGAACGTATCGACGTGGCTGACCCCACCGCTCATGAAGAGAGAGATCACGTTGGTGGCGCGCGGTGCGAAGTGTGGCACTTTCGGTGCGAACGGGTTGCCCTCCACCAGTTCGTCGCACGGCCCCGGGACTTGCAGGCCGCCAGGTCCTAGACCCGGAAGTTGAGCTGCAAGCAGCCCTTCTTGGTTGAGCATGTTGGCGAGCGCTACTCCGGCCAAGCCGCCGCCCGACCGAAAGAGGAACTCACGACGGGACCAGAATGTCTTTTCATGGTGATTGCACTGATGACCCATGCCTCACCTCACGTATAGGAACTCGTTCAAGTTGAACATCACATGTGCCAAATCCACCAGCGATCGCTCGGTGACGAGCCGGTGGCCGATCGTCCCCTCCCGCTCCGTCGGAAGCCGGGTCAACGCGACTTGATAGGCCAAGTCGACCTGCCGCGCCACGTCATTCGGGGCTTCTTCCTCCAATCTCTTCGCAAAAAGGTCGGCTTGCCCGATAACGAAAGGGTTGTTGAGAAGCGTCAGCGCTTGAGGCGCCACGGTCGACACGTTACGGGTGGCCGTCGTAGTGCCTTGATCGGGAAGGTCAAACGTCTCGAAAAACGGGAAAACCAACGACCGGCGTCGATAGACGTACACGCTGCGCCGCCACACGGCGGGGCCGTCCGGCTGGTTGTCCCACCGACCGTGCGCTTGAGTGGACAGGATCTCTTCCGGCACGTAAGGGAACACCGACGGTCCGCCAACAGTGAGGTCGATGCCTCCGCTAGAAGTCATGATGGCATCTCGCAGAATCTCAGCCTCGATCCGCCGAATCCGGAAGCGCCAGAGGTCGAGGTTGTCGGGATCGTTCTCGGCGTTGGCCTCATCCTCGAACGCCGAAGCCATCTGGTACGCCTCGGACGTCATCATCAGCCGGTGCATGTCCTTGACGCCCCAGCCGTTGCTCGCGAATTCGACCGCCAGCCAATCGAGAAGTTCGGGGTGGGTCGGCTCATCGCCGACCGCTCCGAAGTTGTCGAGAGTCGCGACGATGCCGCGCCCGAAGTGATGGTACCAGATTCGGTTGACCTGCACCCTGGCCGTAAGCGGGTTTCCCTCCGCTGTCAACCACTCGGCCAGCGCCAGGCGGCGGCCAGACGTACGTCCGTCAGGCCGCGAAATTGCGACCGGAGGATCCCCGTAGGTCGCCACCTTCACGAAACCCGGCGACATCACCTGCCCCGGGTTGAAGGGATCGCCACCCCGCAGAAAAGGACTTGCGGGTACTTCATACCGCTCCGACCCCTCATGCAAGTAGCTGCCCGGCACGTCCGGCGGTGTTCGACACTCGGGACAACCGATGATCTCGTCCCCGGGGCCATCCGGCGTAAACCGGTAGTCCCCGTCCGTGACGATATCGGCCATGGGGGGCCGCTCAGGCCGCTCGTCCTCAACGGCGGCGAGCCGATCGAGCAACGTTTGGCGGCTAGCGACATCCTCCGGCGTCATGGCCCGGGCAACGGCCGCCCTAGACACACCGAGAGAGAGGACCTGGTTGGCAAGGAGCTTCTCACCCGGAGAGCGCTCACTCTCGGGTTTTTGAACCGCAACAAACACCTCGCGTGGAAAATCGCGCTCGATGCGCTCTAGTTTCAGTTGTTCGCGGTAGGGCTCTTCGATCGCGGCGACTTCGTCCCTGAGGACGCGCCCCCGGTCATCGATGTCCGCGATCGTGGCCAGATACGCCGCACCCTCGACGGGCGGGAGCAGCGGATACTCCGTTTCGACGTATCCGAAGATCGACGTCGCAATACGGTAGTAATCCGTCTGGAGGATCGGATCGAACTTGTGGTTGTGGCAACGTGCACACTGGACCGTCAGTCCGAGCACTCCACGGCCAAGCGTGGCGATGATCTCGTCCAGATAATCGTAACGCCGCTCCGGATTGTCCTTCTCGCGGAAGTGCACACGAGGACCAGCGCGCAGGAAACCGGTGGCGATACGGGTCTCGTCGGTCGCCCAGTCGAGCTCGTCGCCTGCGATCTGCTCCTCAATGAAGCGGTCGAATGGTTTGTCCTCGTTGAACGCTGAGATGACGTAGTCACGATACCGCCAGGCGTTGGGTCGGTCGTAATCCTGCTCGAACCCGTCCGAGTCCGCGTATCGCGCCACGTCGAGCCAGTGGCGACCCCAGCGCTCTCCGTAATGGGGAGAAGCCAGTAAGCGCTCGATGAGTCGCTCCCACACGTCGGGACGTGAGTCGTCCAGGAACTCCGCAGCTTGTTCTGGTGTGGGGGGCATCCCGATCAGATCGAGATAGGCGCGCCTGAGCAGCGTGCGGCGATCGGCGCGCGGTGCTGCCGTGAGGCCCTGCTCGCGGCGGGTCTGTTCGAGAAAACGGTCGATCGGATGCTCGAACGGAGACGCCACTGGGAGCGCGACCTGGACCGGAAGCTGGTACGCCCAGGTCTCACGAGCCCCGGCAGGAAGCTCATCCTCCCGGCCAGCAGCCAGCGCGACAGTGGGCCCGTCGTCCCAGTGTGCACCTCCATCGATCCAAGCGCGCACGGCGGCGATCTCCGCGTCGCTCAACGCCGGGCCATCCCTCGGCATCAGAGGCTCCTCAAGCCCCGAGATCATGCGGTAGAACAGACTCTCGTCGGCGCGTCCCGGCACGATGGCCGGTCCAGTTCTACCTCCGCGGAGCGCGTCGTCCCGAGTGCGAAGGTCGAGGCGGGACCGCTGCAATGCCTCGCCATGACACCCCCAACAGCTCCGCTCCATGATCGGGCGGATGTCGCTGCTAAAAACGTCGGGATTCTGGGCCTCGGCTCCTGTTGGTGTCAGGGCGGGCAGCACCCCAACCGACAGGAAAGCAGCGGAAATCAGACCGACGGACGACCGGAGTGCGCGCATCAACACCTCTCCTTGATCAGCCCCATGCCAAAAGGGGGCCGTGCAAGCCTCATCAGCCCCTTTTGACCCATACGACCATTAGGGGTGGCTCAAGCTAGAATAGAGCGTTTCGCGCTCGTCACGCAAGCGAGAAGACTAGCCGAGCAGCGGCTCGATCAGTGCGACCAGTTCCTCATGGCTCAAGTCGCCCGGGTTGTACCGCTGCACGATGCCATCGCGATCTACGAGCACCAGTGTCGGTGTCGTGCTGAGGCCGAAGTTGGCAAAATTGTTGGCACCGATCGGCACACCCATCCACTCCGGGATCGGAAACCGCTCTTGGTACTCGCCTCTTAGATAGGCCAACTCTTCTTCCGGTGTCGCTGCCGTCCCGCGGGAGATGTACCCATAGAGTTGGGTCGGTCCGACGATGACCAGACCCTGGTCATGATACTCTTCGTACAGTTCCCTCAGTATCGGCTCCTGCCGCTTGCAGTCCGGGCACCAATGGGCCCAGAAGAAGAACAGCACAACTTTTCCCCTCAGCTCATCCGCCGTTGGTGGCGGTGAACCCAGGTAGTGCTCGACTTCCACGGGAGGAAACGGCCCCCCCTCCAAGCTCAGCAAGAGGAGGTTCTTTTGAATCCGCATTTCGATCGACGTGCCCGCAAACTCCTCTCGTGCGGTACCGAGAAAATTGACAGCCCGGGCGCGGTCTCCTTGGGCGTCGTACGTTCGACCCAGCACCTCGATCCCGGCCCCGAGGGCGGTGGGCAGGAATCGTTCTGCGTCGAGCGGGCGCTCCTCCAACAGAGTGAGGCTGCCCAAGTACGCTTCGCCGGCGTACTGCTCAGCGACATCCCACCGCTCGGCAAAGCTCGCCCCACGTGCCATCCAGGAGACCGCGGCGAGCCATTCTGGGCTCGGTTGCTCGCTAGGGACCCGTCTAGACTCCAAGAGTTCTCTGGCCTTGTCGACTTCTTCCGCCCATGCCAGATCGCTCATTTCCGAAATGAGGCTGCGTGATTGGCCCAATAGATCCGAGGGCGCTACCAGACAGATTAGCAGGAACGATGTGCCGAGAATCTTGAGCTGTCTCATGTGCACCCTCCAAGGGCCATCAGTGGTGTTCCGCCGGTTCGACGCGTATGCGCCATTCGACCGATGCGGTCGCCGGTGCGAAACACACCTTGTCGTCGCATGCTTGGTACAAAAGACTGCCGGGCACGATTATCTCGCCCGTCGGCACATCCTGATCGAACACCAGTTGCACCTCGATGGTGAACTCGTGCTCGAAGACATCAAGCGGCTCCTCCCACCCATCGAGGAGGAAGTCGGAAGCCGCCGGATAAGTAATGCCCTCCACGGTGACGCCCTCAGGGAGCGTAAACGTGAGAATAGTCGGAATGACGAAGGGGTCGCGCGGATCATCCGACTGGACGTGAATGTCCTCCGGAAGCTCGACGGCCAGTTCGACTGTCACGGTCTGGCCAGGCTGGATGGCCTGCCGCTTGACGATAGGCGTCAACTCGGCCGTTGGCTGTCGAAACTGCGCGCTGGCCGAAACCCCACTCAGGCCGAGTGCAGCAACCAACAAGCAGAGAGGAACGACGACCGTGCGTGTATTGGGCATGCTCAATACACCTCGAGCAAGTGCTCGGTCTGCAACGTTTCGAGATCCACCTTCGCCCCCGTCCCAAGAAACAAAACTCCTGCAGAAGCCAACAGAACCACCACCTATTCGCAGGTCAAGCCGCCGTTGACGTCAAAGACCACCTTCCCACCGCACGAGGTCGGGCGCATATGACCCCTTCGCGTACGCCTCGCAGAACGCCTCCTCATCACCCCCGAACGTGGGGTCGGCCGCGACCACGGCCGGGAGTACCATCTCCCAGAGAGCGTTCCCGCCGCCACTGCCCCAATTCTTGCCGACAACGACCATGTCCAGCCCCCGGTGCCCCACGATGAACTGCCCACCGGCACCGATCGCACTCCACACGCCGACGTCGTTCTCCTGGTCGCAATTTCCGTCCGCGCAGTCACTCGACTCGGAGATTCCGTGCGGATAGCTGGCGTGAATCGCGCGCGGTTGACAGGTCCCGCCGTTCAGCCAAGTGAGATATCCGTATCGAGTGGATCCGTCTTCGAACGCCGGGTGCGTCACGTTGTAGACGTAGCGGCTGTCGACCAGGCGCTCGCCATTGTAGATACCCCCACGCAGGATCAACTGGCCGAGGCGTGCCATATCCAAGAGCGAGCCGTACCAGGAATATCCGAAGTAATCCACGTCCCAACTCGAATGTTCCAGCCCGAGCTTGGCGAACAGCCGGTCCTTGACCTCCACTGCATTCGCGCCGAAGCGTCGAGGATTCTGTTGCACCACGTTGTCGATGACGTTGATCAGGTAGTTGATCTCCCGGCTACCGGTGGCATCGTAGCTGTGCGACTTCTGACCGTATGAGAGATCCTCGCTATAACCAACCATCCCCAACACGTGCGCGACCGTGGCGTCGGGATTGATGCGCGCCCGCGCAGGAAGTGCGGTTAGGTCCAGCCACCTGTCCATGCGGTCAAACTCGCTCAGTGGCCCAGTCATCGACGAGCTCTCCGGCCGAAGGTCCCGTGTTTGGTACATCACCGAGCCCGTCAGCATCGCCCCCAGCGTCTTCGTCGCCGAGTAGAGGTGGCTGATGCCCGGCCCATCGGACGCGTTCTCGCCCGACACGAAGCACAACCTTCCGTAGCGCACGATGGCGAACGACTGGTCCTGCCGCATCATCACTTGCTGGAGGAGCTCACGGTCCAGTCTACAAACGTCCTCCACTTGCTCCTCGTCGACCATTGCCCAAGGGCCCGTTCCCGGATCGGCCAGCTGCCTTTGCGCACTTCCTATGACCGGACTCGCCAAAACAAGCACGGCGAGTGGGACGAAAGAGGCGAATTGAGAAAGCACTTTGGATGACTTGAGCATGACGAGTCCCTCCGTGTTCTGAGATGCGGGGTCTGACCGGGCCCATCGCTACGAACGCTGACTCGATCAAGAAGCCGAGGCCGAAAGTGCTACCAGGAGCCGAGATGGGGCAAGGAGCCCAGTTACTGCCAGCGATCGACCCGCTCACTGGGATCGACGAAAGCGGTGGAAAAGGACCGAGCGCGAGCCATCAGGAGAGCCTCACGGCCACTTGAAACGGAGTTTCGGAAACGCGGGAGGCACCGCCGGGTCCGGGGGGGTCACGTCACGCCACTCCGAACGCAGGCCACCACCTGGCCAAGGTGTATCCCAACACCACCACCGTCATGAGCACAAGGAGCGCAGCCATGAGGCCCTTCACCGCCATCGTCTTCAGGTTCACCCCATATCCGGCCGCAACGGCCGGTCCGCCGGCCGAGGAAGGAAGGATGAAGCCACAGTTTCCGATCACCGTGACGATGTAGACGAACGGGATCGGATTCAGATCGAGCGACTGGAACGTAGTGATGGTGATCGGGACGACGATGGCAATGGCGGCGGTGTTGCTGGTGACTTGCGTGAGCACCATCGTCAGAACGGAGAAAACGAGCACCGCCGTGAAGCCGCCCGATCCGGCGTAGGGAGCCAAGGCATCCGCGAAGGCCTGTGCGGCGCCCGAGCCGCCAAGGATCCGGCCCAATGCGATCCCCCCAGCAAAGAGATAGAACAGACCCCAGTACATGTTGGCTTGTGCGAAAGGCCACGTGATGAGCGGCTCACCACGGGTCCGAATCACGAAGCTCGTAACAGCCATCGCTACGAAAGCGAACGCGGGGGTGAGGCCGGGAAGAAGATCGGAGTACAGGGGTCGGCCGAACGCGAGCACCACGGCCACCAAGAATAGGGCGAGCCCCCACTTTTCCTGCGTTTTCATGGGGCCGAGCGCATCGAGTTCTTCCTGGATGTACTCCTTCGAGCCCGGTAGCGTGGCAACGTCCGGCCGCATCGCGAACCGCATAAAGAGGAACATCAACAGCACGATCACCACGGTGATCGGAGCCAGGCGCATGACCCAAGTCAGGAAAAGGAATTCCTGACCGGTCACGGACTCCTCGATGAACCCGACGGTCAGAAGATTCGGGGCGCCACCCAGGGGCGTCGCGGCCCCTCCAGCTGATGTGCCCCAAGCCACCGCGATGACGAGCGCCGTGCCGACTTTGCTGTTCCAAAGATCCTCGATGCCGATCGAGCGCAACATTGCGACCACGATCGGAATCATCGTGGCGGCCACAATCGTGTTCGGCAGCACCCCGGAGAGGACCGCACTGATCACAAACCAGACGACGATCTGCTTGGACGCGCTGGTCCCCACCCCTCGTAACGCCGCGAGGCCGATTCTCCGATCGAGACCCCATCGGAGCCAGACGCTGGTGAGGATGTTCGCTCCCAACAGGAGGAGGATGGTGTCCTGAGAGTACGAGGTGACTACCTGATCCATCGGAGCGAGTCCGAAAATCGCCGCGATCGGGATCGGGAGCAGGCCTGTGACGGCCAGGTGCACGGGGCGGGAGATCCACCACCACGCCATCCAAACCAGCAGCCCGATAGCGCCGCGGGTCTCGAACGGAAGCCCGCCCAAAGGCACGAGCAGCAGCACGGCGAAGGCCAGCGGGCCTGCCACGAGATGGCGAAGCTTAGCGGGGGAGGGCGCGGTCAGAGCATCCGCCGACAAGCCAGAGGTGGGTGTGCCCGTAAGTGCTTCTCTTTCATTCGGTTGCAAGGTCCGCGGAGTCTGCTAGGCGTTGGCGTGCCAGTCGGTCCACGCGCTCACCCGAGTCCGCCACCAAGCGGCGCCTCTCCTCCGAACGCGCGAGCGCTCCCTCGGCGACAGCCAGTTCCACCTCCACGGCGAACTCCGCAGCGAGCAGCGCATCCGAGCGACGCACACCGAGCACCAACTTCGCTGGATGCGCTTGGCGCAGGCCGTGTTCACCCGCAACACCATCGAGTGCTTGCAGGTCGGAAGCCAGCAACACTACCCGAGGTCTTGAGTTGATCCGGCGCATGGAAGCTCCTCACTGCCAAAGTGGTCTACGGCGGGCAGGTATTGTACGGGGAGGACAGGCCCGACAAAAGACGCGATCGGAGCCCGCTGGCGCGAGCGCCCTCGACACCCAATGTTAACGGGTTCGAGCACCGACCTCTGGGGTCAACCACGTCCCCAGAAGGTTCATCCAGGAGGAGGATTTGCAATGTCATCGTCACGAGGTCTTTTGTCAGTGCTGACCGCCTGCACTGTCGTTTTGTTGTCAGGTTGCGCTGGAGAGGTCGCGGAGGCCGCAGCAATGGGTAATGCGATCACCGGCGAGGGCATTCCGAACCCGGCCCCAACCGTTGTGCCCGGCTGGGGCGACCTGCCCGATGGTAGAAATTGGGGATCGACCGCCGGCGTTGATATCGACCCCAACGACGGACACGTCTGGGCGTACGAGCGTTGCGGCGCCAGTTCCTTCGGGCCGGGCTCTCTCAACTGCGAGAACAACCTGGTCGACCCGATCTTCAAGTTCGATCGCAACACTGGCGAAGTGCTCGAGAACTTCGGCGCGGGGATCTTCGTCACCCCACACGGCATCCACGTGGATAGCGACGGGAACGTGTGGGTCACCGATTTCGCAGGGAACGCAGAAGGAACCAAAGGCCATCAAGTCCACAAGTTCAGCCCCACGGGCGAACTGTTGATGAGTCTCGGCACGGCGGGCCAGCCCGGAAGCGGGCCCGGCCAACTCAACCAGCCCAACGATGTCGTTACCGGGCCGGACGGGAGCATCTACGTGGGCGACGGCCACAACGGTCAGGGTATGACCACAGGCCAGGCAATAGCCCAGGGAATCGAGGACGGCTCGACGGGCCGAATCCTCAAGTACAGCGCCGACGGCACGTTCATCAAGGAGTGGGGACAGATCGGCACGAATCACGGTGAGTTCCGCACGCCGCACGCGTTGGTGTTCGACCGCCAAGGTCGTCTGTGGGTCGCGGACCGAGGCAACCACCGTATCGAGATCTTCGATCAGGACGGCAATTACCTCGAGTCGCGTTACGCATTCGGGCGCATCAGCGGCATCTTCATCACGCCCGATGACATGGTCTACGCGATCGACTCCGAGTCGGGCCCGACCAACCATGCGAACTGGGTGAACGGGGTGCGCATCGCTCCCTTGGACGAAGACCGGATCGTTGGGTACATCCCGGGATATCCGCACGATGGCCGGCCCTACCAGGGCGCAGCAGGTGAAGGTGTGGCGGTCGACGCGGACGGCAACGTCTACGCGGCGGAAGGCCCGAACTCGTTGTCATGGGCGGGCGGCGGGGCATTCACCAAGTACGTCGCGGGGATGTGATTTAGCGGAGCCAGGGGGGCGCCGTCAGAGCGACGCGCTCGGCGTAGTGCGCCCCCTGGCTCCGAAATACAACGTTTCTGGGACGAGGTTACAGCGTTTTCTGGGCATAGACGTCAGAGGTCCCGAGTTGCACGTCCCGTGAATTCGACGTTTTCCGATCCTGGTCGAGGAAAAAGCATGGCAAGACCACGATGACTACATGAAGGACGGGAAACAACACATCGTGGTTCAGTCCAGGAACGCGGGACGGGGCCAGCCAGGGGCGCTGGTGGCGCTGGGGCTGGCCGCGCTTACGATCATGCTGGCGGCCCTGACCGTCCCTGCCGACGCATCCGCCCAGATCTGGAGCTCACAAGAGGGCCGTTACAACTCTCCGTATCGCGACGGCCTGCCCGAGACCAGTGGCGGATTCATGTTCTGCAGGCTCTGGTACAACGCGTCCCGTAGCATGCGCTCGGGCCTCGGATGGAGCACCGACTATCCGGCCGCGGACAGCAACTTCATGACACGCTTGGAGGAACTGACCCCCACGTATATCCAGCACTGGGACGATGGAGATCAAGGGATCGTGGCGGTGCGGGCCACCGATCCCAACCTCTACAAGTGTCCGTTCCTCTTCATGACGGATCCCGGCTCGGTCACCTTCTCGCAGTCGGAGATCGAGAGTCTCCGTGATTATCTCGACAAGGGAGGGTTTCTGTGGGCCGACGACCTCTGGGGTAATCGGGCCTGGAACTACTTTGAGACTGAGATGCGCCGGATCTTCCCCGACCGCCCGATCGAAGAGATGACGCCGGAACATCCACTCTTTTCAGCGCTTTATGAGGTGAATGAGGTCCCCCAGATCCCCTCCTACCAGTCGTGGTCCCGCAACGGCTCGACCTCCGAGTTCGGAGCGGAAACCGCGACTCCCCACATTCGGGGCATTTTCGATGACGATGGGCGGCCCCTGGTCATCGTCAGCTTCAACACCGACATCGCCGACGGCTGGGAGCGCGAGGGCGACGTGCCCTACTTCTTTTACACATTCTCGCCCGGAGCCTACGGTCTCGGGATCAACATCATCATCTGGACGATGAGCCACTGAGTTCGGCATCGTCTCCCTTCCCCGTCAAGAAGCAGAGGACACCCATGCGAAGCATCCTGACCGCCCTCGTGGCAGCACTAATGCTCTTCATCGTTGTGGCCGCCGCAAAGGCACGCCCCGCAGCGCCAGTACCGGCCGACACCAGCGTTCGCATGGCCGATGCGGCCGACGCGTTCATCGCCAGCCTCGGCAGCGCTGAGCGCAATCGCGGCACCTGGGAGCTAGATGCCGAGCAGCGCTTCGATTGGCACTTCATCCCTCGCGAACGGTACGGTGTCCGCCTCCAGGGCATGAACTCAGCGCAGCGCGTCGCCGCTCACGGGCTCCTGCAAAGCGTCCTCAGTTCGCAGGGCTACCTGAAAGCGACCGGGGTCATGCAGTTGGAGGGGATCCTCGGTCGGATCGAAAACCGGCCGGCCCAGCGGAACCCGGAGGACTACTACTTCAACATCTTCGGGGCACCCTCGCCGGACGGACCTTGGGCCTGGCGCTTCGAGGGACACCATATCTCTGTGAACGTCACCGCAGCGGGAGACGCACGTCCGTCAGTGACACCGGCGTTCATGGGTTCGAATCCGGCGCTCGTGGGAGAGGGGCCGAATGCCGGGCGACGCCTCTTAGGGGCCGAGGAGGATCTCGCTCGCGAGCTCATGGTTCTCTTCAGCGACGCCCAGCTCCGCACGGTCATCATCGAGACTGAGGCTCCGAGGGACGTCATTACCGGCAATGCACGCACCGTGGAGCTCGACGGCTACCAGGGACTGGAGGCCTCTCGAATGAACGACGCCCAGAGCCGCGCGTTGATGCTCCTCATCGAGGAATACCTGAACAATGCCGCCGTCGACATAGCCGACGCGGAAATGGACCGAATCCACGCGGCAGGACTCGGGAACCTCCACTTCGCCTGGGCAGGCAGCACCATGCGGGGCGAAGGACACTACTACCGCATCCACGGACCCACAGTGCTGATCGAATTCGACAACGTGCAAGGTGGGGCCAACCATGTGCACTCGGTGTGGCGGGATCCTCAGAACGACTTCGGGGATGACCTACTCCGCCGGCACTACGCTGAAGTGGACCATCCGTAAGGTGGGCGTGGACCGCCTATTGTACTAAGCTGCCCTACGAAACAGACTAGAAACGAAAAAACGTCCTCAACCGAAACGCACTAGGAGACGCCCAAATGCGCAGATCCGGGGTCACCGTACTCGGGGCAGCCGCTCAAACCGCCGCGCTTTACTCGCTCCAGGGCTCTGGAATTCGGGTCGCGACAGGTGACTTCGGCGCATTGGATTCGGGCAATGGCTTCGAGGCTCAGATTCGGTACAATCCCTCTTCTTTCAGCATCGGCTTGGGTATTGAGATGTCGCGGCACGACAGCTATGCATTTGGATTGGGCTACGTCGGGGTGTTATGCCCAACCGTGCCCGTGGAAGAGGATCTGGTTGAATACCAGGACGTTCGACTCACTGGATTGTTTGTCGCGCTGCTACCCGGGCGTCCATTCTCTGGACCTCGATCGACGCTGTCGACGACACCGAAGCTGTGCTGGGAATGACGGGCAACGTGGGAGGCGGAGTCCTCTTCGTCATCACCTCCTTTGTCAATCTTGACGTCGGCGCCACCGTTGGGCGGAGGAAAATCGGTGCCACCACTGTGACGAGTGCCGGCGGATCGACTGTTATTGATTTTGAATCGGGAACGAACATCGTCTTCCGAGTGGGCCTCGCGATCGGGCTCGGAGGTTGAGCCGAAGGGTCTCGCACTCGAACCCTTCTACGACGGCAACCGACCCCTGCAGAGCTACTGAGTTCTGCAGGGGTATGGTTGACGGACAATTGGACTACGAAATCGCATGAACATCCTCAAGTCCATCAACAACCGTCGCTCGATCAAAACCTTCACAGATCGTCCAGTATCGCGTGGGGAGATCGAGCAGCTTCTCGACGCCGTCTGCCAAGCGCCCAACCATCGCATGACGGAGCCGTGGCGTTTCTACGTGCTCGGACCCCGAGCCCGTCACGCGTACGGCAGGGCCCTCGGGCATCGAAAAGCCAAACGGGTCGACGATGCGGAAGCGGCGAGGGCCGTCGTCGAGAAGGTCGCCGAGACGCACGAGTCACTGCCTGCCATGCTTGCCGTATCAGTCACTCTGGACGAGAACCCCGAGATCCGTGAGGAAGACTTCGCGGCAGCCTACATGGGGCTCCAAAACCTGTCGCTGGTCGCCCCCTCGATGGGTTTGGGGACCCACATCAAGACGGGTGCCATCATGGACGATCCAGCCGCGCGTGCGGCGGTCGGAGTGCCCGAGGGCGAGAGGATCGTGGCCATCGTGAACGTGGGCGTGCCGGACGAGTTACCGGACGGCAAAGTTCGGCGACCGGCTGGGGAATTGACCACCTGGGTGGAGTGATCACCGACCAGCGGTGCCGGCCCCTGGCTGTCGCTATGGGCTCTATAGAGGCTCGGACCTTCTGGCCGCTGCAATGCCGGACGCCAAGGCGGGTCATGGTCCACGTCGGGTACGAGCATCTGAGATTCTTGCCCTCCCACACGGCGTAGACGCATCTTGTCCGCCATGTCCGACGCCGACACCCGCCCGCTGAACGCGCTGAGCGCCCGATAGATGAGGGCCACTCCGATAGAGCGTTTGAACGCCGCACTGGAAGGCCACTACGCTATCGAACGTGAGCTCGGTGAAGGCGGCATGGCCACCGTCTATCTTGCCGACGACATCAAGCACGAACGTAAAGTCCCCAGTGTGGTCCACGTCAGGAGACTCCTTGTACTATTACGAAGGGGCAGTCCTGACCGCCGCTACGTTGTCGTTCAGTGACCAGGCGGTCGTGCAGTCCCGGGGGGCCACAACTCCTTTCGGGGCGTCTTTAAACGTCCCCGGCACTCCACCACAATACGACGTCCGTCCGGGCATGCGCGTGGGCGGCGGCGGATCGAGTAGCGGGAACACCATCGTGGTCCGGACTTCGTTCCTGCCGTCGGGACCGTAGATTTTTCGAACTGTGAACTTCGACGCGACAATCGGTAGTCGAACAGTCCTTGCCAAACACAGGCAGCTTTGCACGAGAGTTTTATGATAGAACCAACCCCCTTACCGATTTTCGAGGACTGGTCGCCCCAGATGGGCGTCGCCCAGTGTGTCGGCGGCGACTGGACTCCCACTCGTCGCGTCCCAAACGGCAAACTGCCCATCCACCCGGGCGCCATGGGGATCCAGTTCGCGCAGAGCATATTCGAGGGGTGTCGGGCTTTTTGGGATGGATCGGGCCCCGCGCGGCTCTTCCGCATCGACGAACACTACCAACGCCTGGTCGCGTCGTGCGCTCGCCTACGTATGCCGGTCCCTCCGGCACCGCTCTTCCTCGAGGCCGTGGTAAATCAAGTGAAGGACTCGGCTAGCTGGACGTCACCCTTCTCGAGCGAGACGCTGTACATCCGTCCCCTCATTTTCGGTGAGGACGACCACGTGATGCCGGTTGCGTCGGTCCGCACGACGTTCGTGGTCCTCACTGCGCCGCTTCGCCTGTTTCCGCAGAAACCGCTGGTGCTGTTCGCCGAGAGAGAGTTCAGCCGATCCGCCCCGGGGGGCCTGGGCCACGCCAAGACTGCCGCGAACTACGCTCACCAGTACTTGCCAACCTGGCGGGCCAAGGAGGCCGGTTGCGACGCGGTTCTCTGGCTCGATTCCTCGACGCATGAGCGGATCGAGGAGGCCAGCACAATGAACATTTTCATGGTCGTCGGCAATGATCTCGTCACTCCGGCGCTGGAAGACACGGTTCTCTCGGGAATCACACGGCGCTCGATCATACAGCTCGCCCGAGAGCGGCACGGACTCGACGTCGTGGAGCGCACGATCAGCCTCACCGAAGTCATCGAGTTGGTCGGAGCCGGCAATCTGAAAGAGGCCTTCACCGCGTCGACGGCGCTGCAGATTCGGCCGATTTCGCGCATTGTCGACGGAGAACGGGTCATCGACTTTCCGGCGGAGACACCGTGGACGAATCAGCTTCGTGCAGACCTCAACGCCATTCAGCGAGGGGAGGCGGACGACGAGTGGGGATGGATCACCTCGGTGCCGGTTTCAGCAAGCTCCTGAGTGAATCCGAGCCTGTCTTAAGACTGAGGCACGCAGGCGCAGCCTGAGCCACAGCCCTGAAAATCGGTTTCTCCACCGGATCTTCCGTGAGGAATCGGTGCACTCATCAGCCGGTCTACCGGCGTATCCGCAGGCGTAGCGCCGACGTCCACCTCGGCGCGGGCAACCAGTTCACCCCAAGTCTCGAGGCGCTCATTCATTCGGTGGTTCACCTCGAGCGTTTGGCCGTTCGATGCGCAGTGATATTCGTAATGAGGCATGATGCTCCCGGTGCAGGGTGACGCAGCATGGTAAGCCGAAGCGTGGGGGGAGTTCCAGTAGGAGCCCGGCGAGGAGCCCGGCGAGCAAGCCGGCGAGATCCATGACTTCCTAATTGGTAGGCCTTACTATGGGACCACCCGGCGACCAGGGTCCGCCTAGTCCTTTCGAAACCCGAGCGAACTGCTCGGCTCTCGCCCAGCTACTCGAGGAGCATCAGCATGAGTGACACCAAGAGAATTCCATCCCGACTCACACTCATCGGCAAGACAAGTGCGATCGCCATAGCCGCGGCGGCGCTAGGATTTAGTCAAGCGTCGGCCGCCCAGACCGCCGCTAGCGCACTCGAAACGGAATTCGCTCTCGAGCTCGTGCTCGACGTCGATCCCCAACTCAATGCCGGCCATGTGCGTATCGCACCCGTAACCGGGGGAACGTTCGGTGGCCCCGGGATCAGCGGAACCGTCCACCCGGGCGGCGCCGACTGGATCACGCAGGTGTCGGGGCACAACAGTCTCGACGTGCGTATCACGCTCGAAACCGACGACGGCGCAATCATCTTCATGTCGTACACTGGTGTACTCGGTCAGGGGCCAGGCGGGCTCTACTGGCGGGTGCGACCCATCTTCTCGACCACGTCGGAAGAGTACGACTGGCTCAACCATACCGTTTTCATCGGCAAGAATAAGCAGATTGCGGGCAAAGTCGCCTACGACATCTTCCGGGTACTCTAAGCCCTTTTTTGTGGGCAACGCA
>JAPYQK010000001.1:19204-54511 GCA_029941275.1 Longimicrobiales bacterium
GCAACGCAGGAGGCGATGTGACCGAGAGAAAGAAAGCGACTGACTTTCCCCAGGAGATACTGGCCCTGTTCGATGGCTACGTGCACGGGTTCGTAGAGCGCCGGGACTTCCTCGAAGGTGCCGCCAAGGTGATGGGGGGCGGTGCCGCTGCACTCGCGGTTCTCGACGCACTCAAACCCCAATACGCCTGGGCTCAGCAAATCGCGCCCGACGATGCGAGGATTCGCGCCGAGTACGTCGAGTACCCTTCGCCCAAAGGGTCGGGAACGATGCGAGGGTACATGGCGGTGCCGGATGGAGCGACCGGCTCAAAGCCCGCCGTTTTGGTCATTCATGAGAACCGTGGTCTCAATCCCTACATCGAAGACGTGGTTCGGCGCTTCGCGGCGGCGGATTTCGTGGCGCTCGGGCCCGACGCATTGACGCCGCTGGGCGGATATCCCGGCAACGACGACGATGGTCGAACGATGCAGCGTCAGCTCGACCGCGACGTGATGATGGAGGATTGGGTGGCCGCCTTCGGATTCCTGAGAGATCACTCCGCTGCGTCCGGGCGAGTGGGGGCCGTGGGATTCTGCTACGGAGGGGGTGTGGTCAATGCGTTGGCCGTGCGTCTTCCCAACCTGGGGGCCGGCGCACCGTTTTATGGAGCCGCTCCGTCCAGCGAGGCCGTGGCGTCCATCCGAGCCCCTCTCATGATCCACTACGCGGGTCTCGACGCGCGGATCAACGGCCGCTGGCCCGACTATCAGCGCGCGCTGGACGCCGGTGACAAACGCTACACGATGCACATGTACGACGGAGTCAACCATGGCTTCCACAACGACACGACGCCTCGCTACGACGAGGATGCGGCGCAGTTGGCTCAGGAGCGGACGATCGCCTTCTTCAACGAAAATTTGCGGGGCTAAAGAAGCCGATAGTTGATCGCACGGAGCCGTCTAGAGGCCTCCCCGCTTCTCGGGAACGTCCACCACCCCGCGATCGCGCATGCTGTGAAGTAAGCTCAGGATCTGGCCGAAGTGCGCGGCGAAGTGCTCGAGAATGTGATAAAGCACCCAGCGGTGGGAGAAGGTCATTCCCGGGCCACCTAAAGTTTGGTCGAGCGAAGCGTCGTCCCAGTTCTCGACCAGATCGTGCGTCGCGCTCCTGTCCCGGGCGAGGAGGTCGAAGTACCCCCCGAGGTCGCGTCCTCGGAGGTTGTCCGGATGCCCACCGTCCTCGGATAGAGGCATTCCCGCTGAACTACCGACGCCGAGATGCTCCTCCAGCACGCGCTCACGGTCGTGCTCATACGAGGGACATCGACTTCCGCGTAATCCGAGGGAGGGGACGCGTCATCACCAACTCAGCGCCGGGATGCGCTCGGACCGATACACCAAGTCGAATTCAACCCGGGCGAACCCGTCCGTGCTCGGGCGTTCCTGGAAGCGAATTCGAGCTTCAAACACGATTTCCGAATCTGGATGTGTGACCTCGATGACGAACGCTTGCTGTGCAGGGGTGGTCACGATCCCCGGCATGATGAGTCGGTTGCCGGTGGTTGGCATCAAATCCACATCGCCGAGTCTACCTGAATAGAATTCGGCGCCGCGTTTCTCGCCGTACTGCCACACCTGCTGGACCGTCATTCGCTCCTCATCGACCACATATTCCACCCCTCGGCTGAACAGTGGAGGTTCGTTCGAGAAGGTGCGCTCCACGCCGTTGTCGAATACGAAGATGTTCCCGTTCGGGAGGATCATCGGAGCGTGTTGTCCCCAGCTCCACCGGAAGTTCGAGACTTCTTCGACGCCCTGCTGAACGGGATCGGGAAACGGCATACCGTCTCCGTCGACCGCGGTAAGCAGAAACTCGGACGTGTTCGGCCCATTGCCGTTGATCCCTGCGGGGCCCCATCCACGGTGGGGCGCCAAGATCCAAACGAGCTCGTTGTCTCGGGAGACCTTCACCACGGCCCCCTGCTGCCGCCCCGACACGATCAAGGCATCGTCCTCCGAGTCG
Source organism: Longimicrobiales bacterium (assembly GCA_029941275.1). Taxonomy (GTDB): domain Bacteria; phylum Gemmatimonadota; class Gemmatimonadetes; order Longimicrobiales; family Gaopeijiaceae; genus UBA822. Next base: position 21,209 of record JAPYQK010000001.1, read on the forward strand.
TACCAAATCCCGTTGTTGTGCAGCCAGTTGGTGTCGTCTCCTCGGAAGTCGCGGCGTGAGACATCCAGAACCCGACGGAGGTCCCACTCTCTTACGATGGCGCCGGAGTTTCGGTCGAGTTCGATCACGCGGTCATTGACGGTCTCCGGCTCCGCGATCTTGCTGACCGCCACGAGCAGATTACCGTCGGGCTTCTCGATCACCTCGTGATGGTACGAGTACCCTGATATATCCCACCGCCGCAGTTCCCGGCCCAGGAGGTCGTACTCGAATACCGCCTCTCCAAAGCCGAACAGCAGATTGCCGTTCTCGAACCGCTCAATCATGTAGGCCAGGCCACCGAAGAACGAGAGGTCCATGGTCCAACGCACGTCGCCGTTCGTGTCGAAGATGAACGGCCGACTGCGGTACGTCCCCTCTTCGCCGATGCTCTGGTAGCTGGAGAGTGTCCACCCGGGCTCCATTCGATCCAGGTCGGCAACCACAATGTCGATCTCGGGGAAAAATTCAGGAAGGGGATCGGTCGCGATGACCACGGTATCCACGGCGAAACGCTGTTCCGCGTCGGTCAAGCGAACCAACACTTGGTTCTCCGTTCCAGGGTAGAGGCCGACGACCGGAATCGAATGTTCAGAGCTCAAATCGGCGGTCCCCATTGCTGGGAGGGGGCCCAGCACCTCCCACTCCACTGAGGTCGGCACCAAAGTGCTGAAGCTCAGTTCCGCGGAAAGAGGGGTGACTCCGCTTCCGTTCAGGTCGGTGGCGATCCCATCGACCAGGAGGGCGTCGAAAGCCACTTGCACCCTGGAGTCCTCCGCACACGCGACCGAAAAGAGGGTCATCGCGGCGGAGAGCACAGTGGCGAGGAGCACACTCGAGAGCTGCATACGTCCGATCCTTCGAGTTGCGATGCCTTCGAGCTTGCAGTCCTTCCGAAGAATCTGCTGTGATGCCCGGCGGGCGAAGGTGCCGGGAGTCGTTCAGACCTACCAAGCCATCGGCACTGGGGCAAGCGCGTTGCCCATCGTTCAAGAAACTCTCAGGTGGTTGCCTACGAAGTGATGGTCGGTCAGGTTGTCATTCGGGGCACCACGGTCATGGGTGCACTCGTGAGTTTCATGTAGACGAGATCAGGAGGGAACGACGTGATGCGGAAACAATCGATCGTAATGCTTGGACTCTTGTGTGCGTTGCTTCCGGCAACGATTTCTGCCCAGACGAACGTCGCCGGCGAGTGGACCATGATGTTCAGCACCGATCAGGGAGATCTCCCTGCCACCCTGACGTTGGAGCAGGACGGGGAGATGCTGACGGGCGAATTGATCAGCGACCAAGGCACGACCCCCTTCGAGGGAACGATCACGGGCAACATGCTCAAGTGGGAGATCGAGGTGGACGCCGGCGGAGCGATCTTCGCGATCACGATGGAAGGAACAGTCGAGGGCGATGAGATGTCTGGAACGGCCGACTTCGGAGGTTACGGCGGCGGTGACTGGAGCGCGACAAGGCAGTAGTCGCCACCCTCAGCGCGTTCAGTTTCGTTTCAGGGTAGCCAGCCGAGGGACAGCGCACGTCACTTCGTTACGCTCGGGCGAATCAGAGGTGACGTGCGTCCTCCTCGTACAATAGATCGTTTCGATACGCGGATCCTAGACGGTTGAAGTAGCCGCGACACCAACTCGGCACCAACCATCGAACGGGAGCATCCCGATGATTTCCGCCGAACAGCCCTACACGAAACAATACGTCGAGGTCGACGGCCACAAGATGGCCTACGTCGAGGTCGGATCCGGGGACCCGATCGTTTTTCTGCACGGAAATCCGACGTCCTCGTACCTGTGGCGCAACGTGATCCCCCACCTCGAGAAATCGGGACGCTGTATCGCGCCCGACCTCATCGGAATGGGCGACTCACAGAAGCTCGATGACTCCGGACCGGACCGTTACCGCTTCGTCGAACACCGACACTACCTCGACGGCCTGCTCGAGGCAGTCGGTATCGACTCGAACGTCACCTTCGTCATCCACGATTGGGGCTCAGCGCTCGGGTTCGACTGGGCCAATCGATACCGCGACGCCGTCAACGGTATCGCCTACATGGAGGCGATCGTTCGCCCGGTCAGTTGGGCCGATTGGCCGGAGCCCGCGGTCTCGCTTTTCCAGAACTTCCGTTCACCGGCCGGTGAGAGCATGGTCCTCGAAAAGAACATCTTCGTGGAAAATGTTCTGCCCGCGAGTGTGATCCGAGAGTTGACCGAGGCCGAGAAGACGGAGTATCGCCGCCCGTTCTTGGAGGCCGGCGAGAGCCGTCGGCCCACGCTGACGTGGCCTCGCGAGATCCCGCTCGAAGGAGAACCGGCCGACGTCACGGAGATCGTCCAGAGCTACGCGGACTGGCTCTCGTCGAGCGAAATTCCGAAGCTATTCGTAAACGCCGATCCAGGTACGATCCTGATCGGTGGGCAGCGCGAGTTCTGTCGCGCTTGGCCGAACCAGACGGAGGTCACCGTGGACGGCAGACACTTCATCCAGGAAGATTCGCCCCATGAGATCGGCGCGGCGATCGCGGAGTGGCTCGGCAAACTCGCGTGATCGAACCCGCGCATCCATGAGCCAAGTTCTACAGGACATCCGAGTCCTCGATTTCGGCCGCTACATCGCGGGGCCCTACTGCGCGTGTCTCCTAGGCGACATGGGCGCCGACGTCATCCGGATCGAGAAGAGCGGCGGGAGCGAAGACCGCTGGGTGGTCCCGATCGCCGAGGGAGGCGAGGGCAGCCTCTTCATGCAGGTCAACCGCAACAAGAGAAGCGTCACGCTGAACCCCCGAAGCGATGAGGGACGTGAGATCGTCCGTAAGCTTGTGGCCACGAGTGACGTCGTCGTCGCCAACCTTCCGCCCCAAACGCTCGAGTCGATGGGGCTGGATTATCCCACGCTGTGCGAGTCGAAACCTGACGTCATCCTCGCTACGATTTCAGCGTATGGCCATGGTGGTCCGTGGAGCCATCGGGTGGGATTCGATGGCGTGGCTCAGGCCATGTCCGGGGCGATGTTCATGTCCGGACCCGAGGATGAGCCCACGCGCCTGTACTACCCTTGGGTCGACTTCACGACGGCCATGCTTACCGCGTTCGGCACCATGGCCGCGATACTCGAGCGTCAGAAGACCGGGCGCGGGCAGCAGGTGGAAGGGTCGCTCCTGGGGTCCGCGCTGACCGTGGCCAACACCACGTTGATCGAGCAGGACGTCATCCAGGCCAATCGTGTGGCAACGGGTAACCGAGCGCAGACGGCTGCACCGTCGGACTGTTATCGCACGAAGGATGGCTGGGTGCTGATGATGGTCGTCGGCCAGCCGCTCTTCGAGCGGTGGGCAACCCTCATGGGCGAGCCACACTGGCTGGAGGATCCGCGCTTCGAGGACGATCTCGCACGTGGCGACAACAGCGGCCCGATCACCGAGCGCATGGCTCGTTGGTGTCAGGAGCGCACGACGGAGGAGTGCCTGGCCAAGCTAGAGGCCGCGCGGCTTCCCGCAGGTCCCGTATTGTCCCCGCAGGAGGCCTTGGATCACGAGCACATCCGCGCCCTGAAGTTCATGCTGGCGGTCGACTACCCTGGCCTCAGCAAGCCGGCACCTGTCGCCGACATACCCGTGCGGCTCTCCGAGACGCCGGGCAGCGTTCGAAATCGCGCGCCCTTGCTGGGCGAGCACACCGGTGAGGTGCTCGCCGAGATCGGCTATGACGAAGAGGCGCTGGCCCGATTGCGGGGCGCAGGTGTCGTCTAAGGCGTGACGGGACGAGGTCGCCGAGACCCGACAGGACTCGCTCTCGGGAGTCGAGCCACTGGATGGCGCTGGAGTGATCTAGGACGCACGTTGTCCTGACGCGTTCAGGGACCCGCGGGTCGCCTATCCCATTTGGACGGATTCGATCGCCTCCCATGAGACTCTCTGCATTAGCGGCATCGCCTGCTGTCACTTTGTTTGCCCTGTCCTTGATCGCTCCGGAAGTACAAGCCCAGTGCGACTCGTTGACCCAGGACACCGAAGTGGCCTCCGGTATCGTCTTCGACGACCTCAGCCAAGACGGACAGCACGGTTCCGGGGAGCCGGGCGTTGCCGGCGTCAGTGTCAGCAACGGCTGCGATGTCGTATTGACGAACTCAGACGGGTTTTACGAAATCGGTCTGTCACCAGGACAGATATTGTTCGTCTCTCAACCCGCCGGATATGTGGCTCCCGTCGACGAAAACAACCTCCCCCTCTTCTTTTACAGCCACTATCCCGAGGGTACGCCCACAGCGGTCGCCGGCACATCGGTCGAATGGTTATGGCCGGTCATCGAACCCACAGGTCCGCTTCCGGCGAGCATCGATTTTCCTCTACGCAGACTCAGCTCGGAGGAAGTCCGATTCACTGCACACGCTTTTGCGGATCCACAAGCTCGCAGCGAGCTCGGCGAGGACATGCTTAGAGAGGACCTGGTGAATACCCTACTGGGCAACCCATACGGGGCCGCATTCTCGATCACGGTGGGGGACATCGTTTTTGACAATCTCGGCCTGTACGATCGTCACAAGGAAATGATGGGCTTGGTCGGGATCCCTCAGTGGAATCTTCCGGGTAATCACGACATGAACCTCGAGTCGCCTGACGCCCAGTACGCCAACGAGACGTACAAGAAACACTTCGGCCCAATCTACTATTCCTTCAACTACGGAAACGTGCACGTCGTTGCTTTGAACAACGTCGAGTACGCCGGCGCGGGGCAGCGTACCGCAAACAACGGGACGTATCGTGGCTTCATTTCAGACGACCAGATGTTCTGGCTCGAGCGAGATCTCGCGAACGTCTCCAACGACAAGCTCATCCTTATCGCGACACACATTTCGCTGATTGCTGAAGCTTCCGATGGCGATCCGTCCCATGATGCTACCGGCCCTGGCACCGACAACTTCGACCAGCTGGTTCGACTGCTGCTTCCGTACAACAACGTGTATGGCATCGCCGGGCACGATACGAGCAACAGCTGGAAAGTGGAGATCGACCACGAGCACGGCTGGACGGGGCAACCCTGGATCGCCCACACTCTGGCCGAAGTCCGGGGGAGTGGCTGGACGCGAGGTCCGAGAGATCTACGCGGCGTGGCGGACGCGACGATGGAGGACGGTAATCCCAACGGTTTTTACCTGCTGAAGTTCGACGACGTAACGCTGGTGCCCGAATTCATTCCGTTTCCGTCCGGGTCCGACGCATCGCAGCGCTTGCGGATCGTGCTGGATCCGGAGCTCGAAGGCACGACTGGGAGCAGCATCAACCGGGGCGTACTGCGAAGCGACACCAAGGTGGTCGTCAATCTTTTCGACGGGGGTGAGCGCGACAGGGTGAGTCTATCGCTAGACGGTGGCCTACCCGTCCTGATGCGTTACGTCGTCCGGACCGACCCCTTCGTGGAACGAGCGTACAGACGGTTTGCCGACACGCCGGACGCTTTTCCAAGGCCGGCAATGTCCGCACACATCTGGGAGTTCGACTTTCCGGAAAGCCCCGAGCCGGGGATTCACAGCGTGGTGGTTGAAACCGAGGATGAATTCGGGCAGCGACAACGGGGTGCTTTTTCGTTCGAGGTTACTGTGGGGGCGCCGTGAACGCCGACTCATTTTCAAGGGGACAATAAATCATCAAGTGACAGGGTAGCGGCCCTTACGTGTCCACGATCTGGCGGGATACCGATCAGGAATCGAGGGCCCGCCTCATCTTTGTGGCAAGCTCACCCATGGAAACGGGTTTGGATAGGACTTCACTGCCTTCAGGCAGTGACTGGTCAGACAGGGACGCATACCCCGACATGAACAGGCATTTTAGTTCTGGCCGTTGCTCGTGGCATCTCCCGAATATCTCGATGCCGTTCATGCCCCCCGGCAAAGTGATGTCCGAGAGCAGGAGATCGAACGGCTCAGCTTCGGGCTGTCGCTCATCCGAAGGTTATTTTCCGGGAGCTGTCCACGAACCTCCGGACCCGACCTGACGGACGGAAGGGCCGTAAGTAGCCCAGGGTCGTCTCGATGAGGGACTTCATCTCGCCCCGGTCAACTCCTCGCTCACCCTGCGAAGCTGGGCACGAGCGTCCACGTCGTACGCCTGGTCGTTCGCACGAGACGGCCGCAGGCCATTGAAGTAACCACCACTCCCGATATCGGTCGACGTGACCAGCTGCAGTACGGCCTCCGCACCCTCGCCGACGGTCGCGCGCGGTGTGAGCCCCGCCCTCCGCACCATCGCCGTGTCCATGTAGGTAGCGGGGTGCAGCGCGTTCACGATCACACCGGTCCCCTCCAACTCCTCAGCCAAATCGATCGTGAACAGAATCTGAGCGAGTTTGCTCTGGGCGTAGGCACGCCCCCCGCTGAAGTTGTTCTCGATCATGACGTCGTCGAAGTCGATCGGCTGCTGGGCGCCCGACGACACGTTGACGATACGGGACGGAGCGTTCTCCACGATCAGCGGTAAGAACATCCGCGTCAGGAGGAAGTGCGAGAGGTGATTTACTTGGAAGCGGAGCTCGTGCCCATCCTTCGAGACCATCCGCTCGTCAGGTGCCCTTCCAAAGCCAGCGTTGTTGACGAGCACATCGAGCCGGTCGTAGTCACGCAGGACGGCCTCACCGAATGCCCTGACTTGGTCGAAAGACCCGAGATCCGCCTGGTAGAAGCGGGCGTTGCCGACGCCTTCGCTCCGGATCGCCTGGACGACCTCCATCCCGCGCTCGCGGTTCCGGCCGTGTACGATGACGAAGTAGCCCATTGCACCGAGTCTGCTCGCGACCTCACGCCCCAGTCCGCCCGTCGAGCCCGTGACGAGCGCGACCTGCTGTCCGGGTCGGGGGGTCTCCTGCGCTTCGACGGTCGGTGCGATCACAACTGTCGCCAGGAGGAGGCCACCCAAGAGCGTTGCAAATCGCCTAGTGCCTGATGAGAAGAACGTTCCTTCGTTTGTGAGAATCCCGCCGGCCCGCCACTCCAGTTCTTGGCTCTTGCTCAGGTTCATTTGTCGATTTCTCCTTGCGTCCCCAGTCTTGGTGGAGCTTAGGGATACGATTTTCGACCGGTTCTGTCCACGCAGGAGGCCCCCCGGGCGTGACACGCTCACCGAACAATGTGCTCTCATTCTCGTTGCCGGCTCCTCAATATCGCTAAACCCCCACGCGACTCGCGAGCAGGGCGTCGGACGTTTCATTCGCCAGCGTGGCCGCCTCCGGCCCATCACCCCGTCTAAGGATACAAAGCCCTAAACGTGCCCTCATCGGCCTCGGAGAACGGCGAAGCCCGCTCAATGTCGTCCCAGTCCTGCAGTTGTTCACGAAAGCGCATAAAGTAGTCGACGAAGTCGCCCCCAAACTGGAACGAGTACATGATGTCCGCGAACGCACTCGTATGGGGAAGCCCGAACGCATGGCCTAGCTCGTGGACACATGTCAAATAAACGACCGTATCTCTGAAGAGCGGATCTAGCCTAGCTCTCTGGGCGATGTCCGGCCCGAGAGATTCGGTATCGGGGTGTACGAACACGTCGGCAGCGAGCCGCCCATTTACCACTCTCCCCCGCATCTCGCCGTAGAGACCACCACCGGCCTCCACCCAATAGACACGAATGGTCGCGGACTCTTCAGGGCCCGGCACCATGTCTACGGGGGGATTCGTCTGGCGGCCCCAAGCCTGTAGCGCCCATTCGGCCAGCGTGCGGTCTTCCGCTTTGAACCCCGATCGGGGAGAGCCCTCCGAAATGAAGTACGTGATCGGCTGGGAACGGTCCAACCGCCAGACCTCCTGCTGCCCATTTGAAATAACGGACGGAGCGACGGCGGGAGCTGTTCCTCCGGTGGCGGCAGGACGTGCTCGGCTGGCCACAGAAGAGGCTGGATCCGCCGCTAGAGCGGCAACTGCCGCAACACAAACGGCGAGGAGGATGCCGCCAGGAATCATCTTTGAGGAGATCGTCATGAGGGAGAACACCCTAGTGGGGAGGGGGCTGCGTGTCCTCCAGCGCCTCTTCCGCCTCCGATTCGATCGAACCTAACCGGATCCCGAGCTTAGACGCGTAGTAGAGCCCGAGCAGGGTGACCGGGACGAATCCAGCTATGTGGTACCCAATCGCCAAAGAAAGCGTGGGCTCCGCAGCGACACCGAAGACATCCTGCACGCTCACAGCCACTCCAGCCTGCAGGGTCCCGATGAATCCCGGGGCAGCTGGAATGGCCACGAACATCGAGACCGCGCATTGGGTGAAGATCGCAGCGGTAACCCCCAAGTCGATATCGAAGGCCCTGAAGCCGACCCAGAACGAAGCGGCCATCCAGATCCAAACGGCCAGTGACCAGAGAAGCGCCTGGAGCATTGCCACCGGTCGACGTAGTAGATCCAGCCCCGACAAGAATGATTCCAGCTGCGTTGTCAGACCATCCTGAACATGACCGGGGAGTATCCGAGCGAACCACCGGACGAAGCTCGTCACACGAGCCGGCCAACGGATGATCAAGGAAAGGGACACCAGCGCTACGACAGAAAAGATGATCGCCCCTGACACCGCATACTCGATGGAACGGCCAAGCACTGTAGCGTCGTCGGGGAAGGCGGGCGAGAGAAGTGCCACGATTAGGAGCAGCAGCAGAGCGATGGCATCCAAGACACGCTCTAGCACGATGGTGCCGAGCGCACTGGACATTGAGACGGGGCTCATCCGGCTCAGCGCATAGGGGCGAACAATCTCGCCCAGACGAGCGGGGTACACGTTCGTCACCATAAAGCCGATGTTGAGCGACGTCCATCGTGTATAGAGGGACGTCTCAACACCAACCGGTCCCAGGAGAAGATTCCATCGGAGTGCTCGGATCAAACCGCCCGCGGTCGAGATCGCACCGGCAGCCAGTAGCCAACCGAAGTTCGCCGAAGCCAGGCGACTCCCGATGACACCCAGGTCTTCGCCCCGGAACGTCCACCACAGAAAGAACGCTGATACGGCCAAGCCTAGACCGATTTTCCAATCGAGTTTCATCCGAGCGGACTCTCCAGAAATTCTATCCGGTTTCCAAAAGGATCGACGGTGTAGAGGCGACGTGACCCAGGAAACGACTCTCGAGGAGGGACGGCTTCACTCCTTCCGAACCAGTCGGTTGTGCGAAGTAACCTAAGTTGATTGGACGGAGTCACCACAATCGATCGGAAACTCAGGGTACTCACCTCGGAGAATCGCTGGAAGCAGATCCCCCAGCCAACGGGGCGAGAAGAGGGCAGTCGATGCAAGAATTTCGTCCAGACTCCACCATCGATGGCCAACGACGTGCCGGTCTTGATCCATAGGGGCCGGCTCCGCACCCTCCGCGCCCGGGGCGACAAAGAAGCGCTCGTACTGATCGATGCGTTTGCGACGCCATTCAAACATGTGGCGTCGAGTCCATACACACGGACCCAGCGCGAGGGAGAATCCTGTCTCTTCGAAGAGCTCCCTCCGTGCGGCCGCCTCAAAGCTCTCACCGCCTTCGAGACCCCCGCCCGGCGTCATCCAGAACCGTCGGTCCGTGATCGGGTCCGCCGCCTTGAGAAGAAAGAGCCGGTTTTCGTTGCTGATGACGAGCACCCGCGCGACGGATCTCAAGCCACCCAGCTCAAGACCTTTTAGTCGCCAGGCCTTCCTCGGCTCGACTTGGGGAGTCCGCAGGTTCAGGGGCTTCCCCGTTTTGCACGGCCACTGTCGGCCTCACCAACTCCAGCCGTGTCACGAACCCATGGCCTTCTCGACCAGAACATTGGCGCCTCTCCGATTTTTCCATCTAGCCGTCGCCATCCCCAATACGAAAAGCAGTGGTACCGAGTTTTCCGGCGTAAGATCAGCGTCTCGGGCCCCACCCGTGCGCTTCCGCACCATGAGCGTGGACAGAACTATGCTGACTTCGTAGAGGAGAATCAGGGGGCCAAAAAGAAGCAGCGTAACGGGGCCGAAATCGCCCGGACTCAAAACAGCCGCGAGGATCGTGATAACCACGAATGCATGCCGACGCTTCGCGCGGAGGAACGCCGGACTCACGAGCCCGAGTGACGTAAGGATGACCACAACCACCGGCAACTCGAATGTAATCCCAAAAGCCAAGAGTATCTGCAAGTGACCGACGAGCAGGATTGAATCACTGCAAGGAAGGGTAATCCCGTGGGCATGCAGCAAATCGCCGTAAATGTGGTCACGAGCAAAGCGGCGGCAGAGAGTTCCTCGACGCCGGCGCCGATCTCCGCTATCGTGGGCCCCGCTACCGCGAGTATCAGCACGCCTGCTGCGGCCAGCATCCCCGTTCGACGCCACATCATTGGCTGTTGAACGGGCGGTCGTCGGTTGCAGGCCGACCCGCGCGACCCGTCCCATCGCCGCCAGTCTGACTCAAGATGTACCGGCTACGGAGCAGGAGAGCGGTACGGCAATTCACGGATGAGTTGCGTGTCGACGTACGGGTTCAGACGGCGGGGGACCGCTGAGGCCACCGTCAGGCGCCCGCCTCGAGACATGCGGCCGCCGCCGCGTGCAGTGCGAACGCCGCTCCCAGAGGCGTGGCGGAAGAAAAGCCTACCATCTAAGATCAGACTTGAACCGATGAGGCCTTGCGGTCCCGCCGCCCGGGTAGACGCCCCGTAGAGCGCCCGGCCGACGACGCATTTGGACCGCTGTACGCAGGCCTCGTAAGGACCGATCAAACGCGCGACACATTCCAAAGGGGACCGCATCATGAAGACTCGGAGAGTGGGGCTGCTGGCCACCGCCACGTTGCTGACCGGTGCGGTCGCTTGGGTCACCCCACTGGCTGGTCAGGCTCCCCAGCGAGATGAGATCGCCGGCGTCGTGATGAGCGGCAGCGGGCCGGAAGAAGGGGTATGGGTCATCGCCGAGACGGACGATCTGGCCACACGCTTCGTAAAGACGGTGGTCACCGGGGACGGCGGGCGCTTCCTGATTCCAGAGCTCCCCGAAGCCAACTACAGGGTCTGGGTCCGCGGATACGGCCTCGTCGACTCGCCGAAGATCGGCGCGACACCAGGGACCGACATCGAGCTCCAGGCGACCGTTGCCGCTACCGAGGCCGAAGCCGCCCAGGTGTATCCGGCCAACTACTGGTACTCACTGATCGAGCCGCCTGATGCGAGCGAATTCCCCGGCACCGGGCCTGATGGCAACGGGATCTCCACGAACTTGCAGACGCAGGGCCAGTGGGTGGACATCCAGAAGCAGGGTTGCATGCTGTGCCACCAGCTCGGCACCCAGATCGTCCGCGAAATCGAGAACATCGACGAATTCGACTCGACGATCGCCGCCTGGGATTACCGGGTTCAGATGGGGCAGCGGGGCGGGCAGATGAGCAACGTCATGAACCGATTCGGCCGCGAACGGGGCCTTCAGATGTTCGCCGACTGGAGCGACCGGATCGCATCGGGTGCGCTTCCACCAAGGCCGCCCCGCCCCGCCGGCGTCGAGCGCAACGTCGTCACCACGATGTGGGAGTGGGGCACCGAGGTCGACTACATCCACGACGAGATCGCGTCCGACAAGCGCGACCCGACCGTGAACGCCAACGGACCGGTTTACGGCGTCAATATCTCGAACGACGAGCTCGCCATTCTCGACCCTGTGACGCACGTGGCGACCAACCTCGAGATCCCGTTGCGGGCCGACCCGGCGACCGTGCGGCCGATGATTGCGCGGTCGATGGCGGTGCCATCGCGGTTCTACGGAGACAGGCTTGTCTGGAACGACCCGGCCAACCCGCATAACCCCATGATGGACCAAGAAGGGCGTGTCTGGATGACGTCGGGCATCCGGGGTCGGCAGAACCCCGCGTGGTGCCAGGAAGGGTCTACCAACAAGTACGCGAGCTACTACCCGATGGCGAGCAGTGGGCGGTCCGCGGTCTACTACGATCCGACGACCGAGGAGTTCGTCATGGTCGACACCTGTTTCGGCACACACCACCTGCAGTTCGCCGAGGATGATGACAACACGCTCTTTTTCAGCGGCGGCGGCCAGGTCGTCGGGTGGATCGACACCGACGTATTCGACGAAACAGGCGATGAGCAGTTCTCGCAGGGCTGGTGTCCTACCGTCATCGACACCAACGGCGACGGCAGGATCACAAAGCCATGGAACGAGCCTGGGAGTAGAGACGACGGGAACTTCGACCCGAGCCGGGACACGCGTATAGTCGCGGGCAGCTATGGCCTCGTGGCCGACCCCGAGGTGGGCACGGCGGTCTGGCTCTCCTCGGCGCAGTACCCGGGCAGGGTCGTGCGCTTGGACACCGGCGACAACCCGCCGGCGACCTGCATCACCGAAATGTATGAGGTGCCCTCAGTGCTCGACCCCAGCGTGCCCGAGGAGGACACCGGATTCGGCCCGCGCGGCATCGACATCGACCGCAACGGAGTGGTGTGGACTGCGCTGTCGGGCAGCAGCCACTTCGCCTCGTTCGACCGTAAGAAGTGCGACGCGAACGGGCCGGAGATCCTCGACGGGCGGCACTGCGTCGAGGGATGGACGCTCTATCCGACACCGGGCCCGTCGATCCAGAACACGGATCCACCGCTGCGAGCCGACTACCATTACTACAACTGGGTGGACCAGCACAATACGCTGGGTCTGGGCAACAACATCCCCATCGCCAACGGATCGAACTCCGATGCGTTACTGGCGCTCGACCCAGAAACGGGCGAGTGGGTCGTCCTGCGCGTGCCGTATCCGCGAGGATTCTTCAGCCGCGGGCTCGACGGTCGTATCGACGACCCGGACGGCGGGTGGAAGGGTCGCGGCGTGTGGGCGACCTACGGCGCGGCGGCCACGTGGCACATCGAGGGCGGCAGGGGAGTCAAACCTGGGATAATCAAGTTCCAGGTCCGGACTGACCCGCTGGCCAACTAGCGGCAACTGTTTCCAGCAACCGAAGACGCTGCCCGGTGGGATGGCGCCCCGCAATCTTTGACGGTAGTGGGTCAGTCTCGTACCACAACCCCGCCCATCGCACATTTGACGCAACTGGCAGGAACTGGGTATTCTCCCCTAAGCCTGTCTCCGGAGGAGTAAACACGATGCCCCGTCCAATCATCGAGTGGAAATCCGTCTTCGCGATCGCGCTGGCGTTTGCAGCTATCGCATTTACCGCACCCGTCCCGCTCACCGCCCAGGAGTCCGACGCGGTGACCTTCACCAGGGATATCGCCCCGATTCTGCAGCGCAGCTGTCAGCAGTGCCATCGACCGGGTGGTGTGGCCCCCATGCCACTCGTCAGCTACGAGGACGTGGCGCCCCACGCCATGGCCATGATGCGGCGCACCAGTATTCGTGATCGCCAAGGCACGATGCCGCCGTGGTACGTCGAGAAGGACATCGGCATTCAGGAGTACAAGGACGATCCGTCGCTGAACGACGAAGAGGTCGCGGCCATCGCCGCGTGGGCTCGAAGCGGAGCGCCAGAGGGCGATCGCGCGGACATGCCGCCTGCCCTGGTCTTCGAGGAGACCGTCGGTTGGAGGCTCGGAGAGCCGGACTTGATCGTGTCGACGGAGGACATCGTCGTGGACGCCGACTCGCCGGACTGGTGGGGCTCGCTGAACAACATTCCGATCGATTTGGCGGAAGACCGGTACGTCGCCTCCATGGAGATTCGGGAGATCAACGACGTCAAGGATAGTGGAAGACTCGACCGGGAGACCGTCGGCGGACTGTACGTCTTCCATCACATGCTCTTTAGTACGGCCTCTCGGGGCAGTCGCCCCACCACGTGGCCCGTTCATGAAGTCGGCCGCAACCCGGACATCTTCGATCCGGGCGCCGGTCAGCTCCTCGCGGCAGGTTCGGTGCTCGTTCCGAGCTCGGTGCACCTGCACTCCAACGGCCTCGACACACGTGCTCGACTGGAGGTCGGGTTCCGGTTCCATCCCGTGGGTTATGAGCCGAAGTACCGCCAAGCCCAGATGGTGATCGCAAACGGCGTCGACATCGACATCAAGCCGGAAGAAGCCAATCAGCAGCTCCACGCCTACGCGGTGCTGCAGCAGCCCACCAAGATCGTCACGTTCGAGCCGCATTTGCACGCGCCCGGACAACGGATGTGCCTGGAGGCGATCTGGGGCTTCAACGTGGAAACGCTCGCCTGCACGGGTTATGACCACAATTGGGTGCGTGGCTACACCTTTGCCGACAACCACCAGCCACTGCTGCCCGAGGGCACGGTCCTTCACATCATCGGCTACATGGACAACACGGGTGCGAACCGCAACATCCCCGACCCGAGAAACTGGCAAGGTTCCGGCAACCGCTCCGTGGCCAACATGTTCCTTGACCTCGGCATGAGGCTCACGCTCACCGACGAGCAGTTCGAGCAGGAAATGGCGGATCGGCGTGAGATTCTCGACCTGGGGGTGAACGATCACGTGATCGGATGTCCGCTCTGTATGGTGATACCGGGGAATTAGGATGAGGCGACATGGCTCTCGGAGACGGAATATGAGACACGGGCAAGGAACCCTGGGCGGAGTAGTGTGGGCCGGGTTGGTAGCAATGGCCGTAGTGATGCCCAGCCAGCAGGCGAGCGCCCAGCTCGCGTACCAGACAGGCCAGAACATCTCACCGGCATTCGAGGGGTGGGAGGCGAACGAGGACGGTTCGTTCAGCATGGTGTTCGGGTACATGAACCGGAACTGGCTAGAGCAGCTCGACGTTCCAGTAGGGGCGGAGAACAACATCTCGCCTGGGCCCGCGGATCAAGGCCAGCCCACACACTTTCTTCAGCGCCGCAACCGGTACGTGTTCAAGGTCCGCGTGCCTGCGGACTTCGGCGATCAAGAGTTGGTGTGGACGCTGACGACACAAGGAATCACGCAAGCGGCCTACGGGACCCTCAAGTTGGACTACAAACTCGACTACAACGTCATCGCCTCGGAGACAGGGGCGCTCTCCATCGGTATCAGCACCGAGGAGTCCAGAGCCAACAGGCCGCCGACTGTCTCCGTGGTCGGCGACCCGGTGCGAACGACCCAAGTCGGAGAGCAAGTCACTTTGGTGGCCCGTGTCATCGACGACGGTCTCCCAAGTGTGCGCCGCCGGCCTGCACGCCCCCCGAGCGACGAAACGCCCAGGTTGTCCGCAACCCAGTTGCGTCCGCCGTCACGGTTCACCGTCGAAAAAGTCATCGGATTGCACCTGTCGTGGTTCGTCATGCGGGGCGACAGTGACGTCATGTTCGATCCTCCGCAGATCAAGACCTGGGAGGATACGAGGACCGGCGCCAACTCACCGTGGTCACCGCTCTTCTCCATGCCCGAGCCACCTGAGAACGGAGAGTGGACGGTGCAAGTCACCTTCGATGAGCCGGGTACTTATGTGCTCCGCGGCCGCGCGGACGATGGCGGATTGTACGGCGACACGGACGTGAGGATCACGGTGACGCCAGCCACAGCGTTCGAGTAGATTCCTCTAGCGCTCGGTCCCGCGGCTCGGTTGGGGAGCCGCGGGAGAGCGCCGGATCACGCTTTGAACCCCCACACGCAGGCGTAGTTTGGGCCCGAATCCCCGATTAACTACGCACCGTCGCCAACGCGTGGACCTCGACTCCAACCAGGCTGACTATTGAGCAATCTCATCAAGGCAGTTCGCTGTCACCGATACGCCGGACTCGGCAAAGATGGCAGGCCAGTCCCGACGCCGGATCCGATCAGGGATGTATTGTCGCTCGACGAAATCCCGGCGCCGGAGCTTGAAGAAGGACGCGTCCTGGTGTCCGCCAACTATGCCGGCGTCCAGTACCCCGACACACTTCAGGCGCAGGGCCTCTACCAGGAGAGACCACCCCTGCCCTACGTGCCCTGCATGGACACCACTGGAACAGTGCTCGAGGTGGGTCCGGGCGTCTCGGGATTCAACGTGGGTGACCGCGTGATCGCCTGGATGAGTACAGGCGCTTTGGCCGAAATCGTGAGCGTAGATGCGGGGGACCTCTGGAAAGCTCCAGACAACGTCCCTCTCTCGAAGTGTGCGAACATCGGTCGCAACTTCTTCGCCGCTTATCACTCTCTGAAGATCATCGGTGAAACCGGTCCGGGCGATCTCGTACTCGTCGACGGGGCTTCCGGCGGCGTCGGAATGGCGGCGATCCAGTTGGCGAAAGCCATGGGTACCGACGTCATCGCGGGTGTCAGCGTGCCGGAGAAACAGGAATTTCCGGCCTCGGTGGGCGCGGATCGTGTGCTCTGTTACGGCAGGGACCGGGACAGTTACAAAGCGTTCAAGGGCGCGGTCAAAGAGGCCGCCGGGGAGTTGGGCCATCCGGCAGGTGTGGACGTGGTCGTCGACATGGTTCAAGGGGATCTCTTCGAGGCAGCCCTTGTCTCTACGGTACGACCGCTCGGAAGAATCTGTCTGGTCGGATTCACCGCTGGGCAGAAGCCGATTCGGCCGGGCATGGTGCTCATCAAACAGGCGGCCATCGTCGGTAGCTTGTGGGGACCCTGGGCGCGGGACAATCCCGAACGACATCGGGAGAACGTCTCCGAGATCGTCGGATTCCTGGAAAGTGGTGCGGTGGAGCCTCGCGTGGACCGTGTCTTTGCGTTCGAGGATTATCTCGAGGCCTTCGAACTGTTCGAAAACAATCAGGGCCGCGGCAACACGGTGGTCTGTATCCGCGAGGAGTAGCACGGTCACATCGGCGAACACACCATGACTGACGATTTCTCGACGCTTGATTCGAAACAAATCGACTTCATCGCAAGACAGAAAATCTTCTTCGTGGCAACGGCGGCGAGGGACGGCCACATCAATCTGTCCCCGAAGGGCCACGACACTCTTCGAGTCATCGACGATCGAACCCTGCTGTGGCTCAACTTGACCGGTAGTGCGAATGAGACGGCGGCTCACCTCATCGATTCGAACCGCCTGACCCTCATGTGGTGCTCGTTCGAAGGCCCCCCGAAGATTCTTCGAGTCTACGGAAGTGCTACCACCATCCATCCCCGAGACGAAGCCTGGCATCGGTGTGCGGAAATCATCGAACCGGTCGAAGGGGCACGGCAGTACTTCGAAGTATCCGTCGACTTGGTACACACTTCGTGCGGTTACGCCGTGCCTATCCTCGACTTCGTGGGGCCGCGGGACGTGCTCACCAAGTGGACTGAGAACATGGGAAAAGAGGGAATTCAGGAGTACTGGGGGGAGAGCAATCAGAGAAGTCTGGACGGGCTACCGACCCATGTGCTCTCGGAACAGGCCGACAACCCCTCGGCAATCCCCGAATGAGTGAAGCTCAGGGCCTCTAGCGCGTCCGCTCCCGGATCAAATCAGCGGTAAGCGCCGCAAGCGCTTCGGAAATCTCGCGACCCAGCACGAGAGAGCGCTCCAGATCCTCGATCGAAAAGCCGTCGATCGAGGCTTGACCCGTCGCGACGCGTTCGGCCCAGCGCACCGACGCTGGATCAGAAGCCATCATGTTGAGCGTGATGTACGGCTGGTCGTGCAGCCCGTCGCTCGGCGCGTCAGGGAGTAGGCCCTTCTCCCGAAGGACGTCCCGAGATCCTTCTGGCTCCCGGTAGTACTCGGGAATGTGCATCGCTCTGGCCTCGCCCGCCCACTCGGCGTTCAGCGCCACAGCGACGTTGTTCATGCCTGCGCGGTTACCCCCCGAATCCCCGATGAAGATGATGTTCTCGAAGCCGTGCACCTCTAGACTGCGGGCGATGTCGGTCAAGAGCGCCTCGAAGGTCTCCTGGCGAAGGCTGATCGTGCCGGGACTGCGCATGTGGCCCGACCGCGGTTCAATCGTTCCTTCGGGAACCCACTTCACGATCGGAGCACAGAGCGCATTGCCCAGGTTCCGCGCGATCGCTTCGCAGTTGGCGTCGAGCACGTAGTTATGCTTGCCCATAACCAGCCAAGGACCGTTCGGCTCCAGACCGCCGGTGGCAATAATCGCGGTGGTTTTCCCGGCGGCCAAGGCGTCGCGGATGTCCATCCACGTCATCTCCCCGAGCCACACGGTGTTGGCTTCGGGAAGCGGATTGGGCGTGTCCGAGCAGTTGTAGACGTTTTGGCGGCAGTCGCCTCCGCCCATCGTACGGGGATCTGGCGCTGGGCGTGCGGGTCGGGCCGCACCCCCTCCCCCCGCCGCACCACCACCCGCCGCTCCTCCACCACCGCCCCCACGCTGACGGCGAGCCGGAAGCGGCACCGTGCCCCCATTTGTGATCGCCGCGCTGATCGCCTTTACAGTGTAGTCGGCCCGAAAAGCGACGAGGGCACGCGCCAACTCCAGGTTGTCTACTCGATCGACCAACGAGACGCCGTTGATCATGGCGAGGCCCGCTTCCACTCGTTCCGCCCAGCGGATCGAAACAGGGTCGTCGATGAACATGTTGAGCGAGATGACCGGGTCGTCGTGCAGATTGTCCCCATCACCCCAGACCAGTCCGTGCTCCTCCTCCATGTAGCGGCTCGCAGTGGCGTAGTCGTAGTACTCCTGAACGTGGCCCACGAGCGGAGTGCCCCCCCACCGCTCCGTGAGCTGATTCGCCACGGCCCGCTGGCCGCCTTGGTTTCCCCCGGAGTCGCCGAAGAAGATGATCTTCTCGAAACCGTGCATCTTGAAGGAGTGCGCGACATCGGTGAGCACGGCCTCGAACGTCTCCCGGCGCGCACTGATGGTGCCCGGGCTCCTCATGTGGCCGCTCGGAGGGTCGATGTTGCCTTCCGGAACGAACGGGATGATGGGCGCACACAAGGCGTTTCCGAGCTGACGGGCGATCGCGTCGCAGTTGGCGTGTAGGACGTAGTTGTGCTTACCCGCTGCCAACCAGGGACCGTTCGGCTCCATCCCGCCGGTGGGAATGAGAACCGTGGTCTTACCGGAAGCCAGAGCGTCGCGAACGTCCATCCACGTCATTTCCTCTACCCAAACCGTGGTCGCCGTGGGCAACGGATTCGGTGTATCCGCACAGTTGTATACGTTCGCCTCACATCGCCCGCCACCCATGTCACGCGGGTCGCGATCCCGGCCCTGATGAGCGAAAACCGAGGTGCCGAGTGCGAGTGCGACTCCAGCGGTAACACTGGCGATCAAGAGGCTTTTCATGGTCGATCTCCGGGATCTCGGTCTCCACCGCGCCAGGCGGGAGGGCTACGAACTGATGAGTATTCAATGAGGGGGCTGAGCGGGCAATATACAGGGTGGCGGACACACACGACCGTCGCGACCAGGGGCCCGCAAACTGAATCGCAACTCCAGGCTGGCCAAAAGGGCGAATTCGGCGCTATTCTGTTGCAAATTACGGCTATACCACAAACGTTGTTAATCAGACTCTCGCCAGCGTGTTCTGGACCACTGAATCCGTGGGGCAAGAGGTTTCGGCTGTGAGGCAAGGATGAGAACATTGAGCGCCGCGCTGGCAACGTTCGGACTGTTGTTCGTGCTCGTTGGGCAGACCGCCGATGCAGGGGTCGCACAACCGGAAGTGCTGAGGTCGACCGTGTCCGTGTCGGCCACCAGCATCCTCGCCGAAGCATTAGCGGCCATCCCTGTTGAAGCACGGTCGGAGATCATTCCGAAAGCACTACCGCACGTCCCTGCCGAAGGACTCTTGGACGTCCCTGCCGAAGCACTGTCGGAAGTGATCCAGGAGTATTGCGTCTCCTGCCACAACCGTGTCCGCCTCGAGGGGAATTTGTCGTTGACGGAGTTCGATGTCGAACGGGCCCCTGAGATGGCGGAAACCGCCGAGAAGATGATCCGAAAGCTCAGGGCCGGCATGATGCCTCCGGCGGGAAGGCCGCGGCCGCCCGCCGACACCTTGATGGCGCTCGTCGAGGATCTCGAAAGACGTATCGACGAAGCGGCGGCAGGAAATCCCAATCCGGGGTCCAGAACGTTCCAACGCCTTACACGGGCCGAGTATGCTGCGGCCGTTCGTGACCTTCTGGGACTCGAAATCGACGTCGCCGCTTACCTCCCACTCGACACCAAGAGCGCCAACTTCGACAACATCGCGGACGTCCAAGCCCCGTCGGCCACGGTCATGGAAGGGTACATGCGGGCCGCCGGCTACGTGAGCCGGATCGCCTTGGGGGACGCTGAGGCCGAGGCCCAATCGACCCGGTATCGGCTCCCGCGCACCGCGTCACAGAAGGAGCGCGTCGAAGGGGCTCCTTTTGGAACGCGTGGCGGCGTGTCCATCATCCACAACTTCCCGGCCGACGGTAAGTACGTCTTCCACATTCAGCCTTACCCGGCGGTGGAAGGCGAGGTCTTCGGGCGAACGTTCGGGACGTCGCAGATCGAGGTTTCGATCGACGGCGCGCGGGTCGCGCTCATGACGGTGGACCGGTGGATGCGTGAGTCCGAGCCCACCGGCTTGAACATGCGAACGGATTCTATCTACGTGACCGCCGGCCCCAAGCGGGTGACCGCGGCATTCGTCCGCCAGTTCGAGGGTGAAGTGGACGACTTGATCCGGCCCATCGATCACACCCTGGCCGACGGCCAGATCGGTGTCGGGTACGGCATTACATCCATCCAGCACCTGCAGCGACTGACGGTCCTCGGACCGTATGAGGTCACGGGAGTCTCGGACACGCCGACCCGACGTCGAGTCTTCACTTGCCGTCCGACAGCACCGGACGAGGCTCGGCCGTGTGCCGAGAGCATCATCGCCCGCTTGGGCGCTCAGGCTTACCGGAGACCCCTCGACGAGAACGACCTCAGGGGGCTCATGCAGTTCTACGATGACAGCGCTGTTGAAGATGGCTTCGAGGGCGGTGTCCGGATGGCCCTTCAGGCGACCCTAGCGAGTCCCCACTTCCTGTTCCGAATGGAGGAGCAGCCGATCGGTGCGTTCCCAGGCGAGGTGCACCGAATCAGCGACGTGGACTTGGCGTCCCGGCTTTCCTTCTTCATCTGGGGTACCCCGCCTGACCAGGAGTTGACCGAGGTGGCGGGCCGCGGGGAGCTTTCGGCCCCCGGTGAAGTCGGGCGTCAAGCACGACGGATGTTGGCCGACCCCCGGGCAGAGGAGGCTCTGGCCACGCGCTTCGGAGGACAGTGGCTTCGTCTCCAGGATCTCGAAGAACTCCACCCTGACGCGCTGACGTTCCCCTACTTCGACGACACACTAGCCGAGTCCATGCGACGTGAGACCGAACAGCTGTTTTCGTATCTCATCCGCGAGGACCGCAGTGTTCTCGAACTGTTGACGGCCGACTACACCTTCGTGAACGAGCGCCTCGCCCGGCACTACGGAATCCCAGGCGTCGTCGGAGAGGGCTTTCAAAGAGTCGTGTATCCGGACGACCGTCGGCGGGGCCTGCTGGGTCACGGCAGTATTCTCGCTATGACGTCTCACGCCGATCGGACGTCGCCGGTGCTGCGTGGCAAGTGGGTGTTGGAAGTGCTGCTCGGTACACCGCCACCGCCGCCGCCGCCCGACGTCCCCGCGTTCGAAGAGACGGACGAAGCGAATGAGGGGCGCTCACTGACTGTGCGCGAGCGTATGGAGCAACATCGCTCGAACCCAGCTTGTATGGCTTGCCATGTGGTCATCGATCCCATCGGGCTCGCGTTGGAAAACTTCGACGTAACGGGAGCATGGCGCATCCGGGACGAGGGGAACCTGATCGATCCAGTTGGTGAGCTGTACGACGGGACCATCTTGAGAGGCCCGTCCGATTTGAGGGCGGCGTTGTTGAGCCGTCCAGAAGTTTTCTACCGGATTTTCACGACGAACCTCATGGCCTACGGATTGGGCCGGCGGGTGGAGTATTTCGACATGCCGACGATTCGTGCGATCACGAGAGACGCGGCAGAGAACGCATACAACTTTTCTTCGTTCGTTTTGGGGGTCGTGAATAGCCCGGCCTTCCAGACGACTCGGGTGGACGTGGTCACCCCCGCCTGAACCAGCAACCTCGAGGTCGAAAACGATGAAGTTCATCACAGGAAAACACATCTCCCGGCGGACCGCGCTTCGCGGCATGGGCGCTTCTCTCGGCCTTCCGCTTCTCGATGCCATGATTCCGGCAGGACGTTTGTGGGCGTCGACGCCCACAGCGGCTGATGTGGACGCCACCCGCTTGGTATGTATAGAGCAGGTCCACGGAGCAGCCGGGTGTAACGACCTGGGAGCCTCGATGAACCTCTGGTCGCCCAAAGCCACCGGGAGTGACTTCGACCTGTCGCCTACGAGCTTGAAATCGTTGGAGCCCTTCCGTGACTATCTGACCATCATCAGTGACACGGACTCGCGTATGGCTGACGCCTTCTCCCCTGAGGAGATCGGCGGAGACCACTTCCGGACCGCCGCGGTGTTCCTCACGCAGGCGCATCCGAAGCAGACGGAAGGGTCGGACGTTTTCGTGGGCACGTCGTTCGACCAGATCTTCGTAAAGCACCTCAGCAACGGCACGCCGATTCCGTCTGTGCAGCTGTCCATCGAGAACGTGGATCAGGCGGGTGGCTGTGCCTACGGCTATGCATGCGCCTACACGGACACGATTAGTTGGGCCTCTCCGAGCGAGCCGCTCCCGATGGTCCGCGATCCCCGCGCTGTTTTCGAGATGTTGTTTGGTGCCGGGGGTACTCCTGAGCAGCGCGCGAAGCGGCGGCAGGCCGATCGCAGCATCCTAGACTGGATGCTGGAGGAGATTTCCGCACTGCAGCGGACCCTGGGGCCGGCCGATCGTCACCGCCTCGACCAGTACACCTCGAACATCCGTGAGCTGGAGGAGCGCATCCGGCGGATCGAAGAGCAGAACGCGAGTGGTGAAGAAAGGGAGATCCCTGAGGCACCGGTGGGCGTTCCGGACGACTTTGCCGAGCATATGGAGTTGATGTTCGACCTCCAGGTTCTGGCTTTCATGTCGGACACCACCCGCGTGTTCTCGTTGAAGATGGGTCGGGACGCGTCCCCGAGAGTGTTCGCGGAGAGCGGCGTCACCACGCCATTCCACTCTTCGTCGCACCACGGCGGCCGCGAGAGTCGCGTGCTCGACTTCGCAGCGATCAACTCCTATCACGTCGGAATGCTGCCCTACTTCCTGGAGAAGTTGAAGAACACGATGGAGGGCGATTCGAACCTGCTGGACAAGACTATGATCGTGTATGGATCCGCCATGGCGGACAGCAACCTGCACAACCACATCCGGTGCCCGCTATTCCTGGTGGGTGGCGCTAACGGCAAACTCGCCGGCGGCCAGCACGTCCGGGCTCCCATGGGTACACCCATGGCGAACGTCATGCTCGACATGCTGCACAAGCTCGATGTGGATATCGATTCGTTCGGTAACAGCACCGGCACATTCACCATCTGAGGAGCGCGACATGTCGGTAGCAACAAGAGAGACCGGACTTCGGAAGGTGTCGATCGCGATGCTCGCCCTTTTGGTGCTCGCCGGGGCCACCCCAGCTGAGTCACCCGTCGCTGACGCGGCCCAACGAGGGGACCTCGAAGCAGTCCGCGCGCTGCTTCAACAAGGAGCGGATCCTAATGCCGCCCAAGCTGATGGCCTCACCGGGCTACACTGGGCGGCCCTGAATGGCGGCGATGGGATCGCCGAGATTCTGCTTTACGCCGGTGCGGCGGCGAGTCCAGTCACGCGAGTGGGTGGTTATACCCCGCTACACCTAGCCAGTCAAAGCGGACACGGTGCAGTCGTGCTTACACTGCTGGAGGGCGGAGCTAACGCCGACAAGTACACCACCACCGGCGTCACAGCCCTGCACTTCGCCGCCCAGTCCGACGCGGCCGATGCCATCCGTGCGCTGGTCGAGCACGGTGCGGACGTCAACGCGCGCGACGCCTTCTCGAATAGAACGCCACTGATGTTCGCGTCGCATCGTGGTGCCCTTGAGGCGACGCGTGCGCTGGTTTTCGCCGATGCGGATCTCACCGCCACCACCAACGTGAAGGACTACGTCGAGATCGTGGCCGCAAACACAGCCGAGCAAGCGCAGAGGGCCAGGATCATCGCAGCGGCCGAAGAGCCCGACCCGGATGCAGAACCCCAGAGGCCCCGCACGCCACGGCTACCGTGCCTCGAGGAGGACGGCCCGAAGATCATGTCCTCCACCGAGCAGATCGGAACACAAGGTGGTTTCGCCGCCCTGCATTTCGCCGCACGGGAAGGGCACATCGAAGCGGCTCGCCTCCTGGTGGAATCCGGAGCCGATATCGATCAAGTCACGGAAGGCGATAAATCGACCGCCCTCCTGGTTGCGGTGATCAACGGCAATTACGACTTGGCGCGCGAACTCCTCGACGCCGACGCCGATCCCAACATGCTCAGTGACGACGGGGCGGGCCCGCTGTTCGCCACCCTCAACATCGAGTGGTCGCTGCGAACCTGGTATCCACAACCCCAGGCTTTTCGCCAGCAGGAGACCTCGTACTTACAACTGATGCAGTTGCTGCTCGACGCTGGAGCGGACGTGAACGCCCGCGCCTCGTCGCATATCTGGTACTCGGCGTACAACGCCGGTCGGATGGGTGTGGACTTCACCGGGGCGACGCCGTTCTGGCGGGCCGCCTACGCCGCTGACGTCGCCGCCATGCGGTTGCTCGTGGCCAACGGCGCCGATCCCGACATCTGGACGCAGAATTTGGTGTGTAACCGTGAGCCCGTCGATCCGGACGTGCCAGACAACCCAGAGAACGATGAGCCGGACCCGGCGGATCCTTCTGGTCTGGAAGCTGTCCCGCACGGGGCACCGGCGGTCCACGCACTTCACGCGGCTACAGGAGTGGGCTTCGGTACTTCCCGCGTCGCGCAGACGCACCGGCACGTGCCCGACGGTTGGCTACCCGCCGTGAAGTACCTGATCGAGGAGATTGGCGTCGATCCGAACTTGCGTGACAAGGACGGCTTGACGGCCCTCCACAACGCTGCCGCGAGGGGTGACAACGAAACGATTCTCTACTTGGTGGAGCAAGGCGCGGACGTGACCTTGATCGGCCGCCGGGGCCAGACCGTGGCCGACTTGGCGAACAGCCCCGAACAAAGGGCCCAGCCACATCCAGAGACCATCGCGCTTCTGGAAAAGTTGGGCTCGGAGAATAGTCACAAGTGCCGGTCTTGCGGCGTGGGAGCGCCCGATTAAGAACGCATCGGTGGGATCGAGGAGTTTGTGGGCACTCGCGGCCCTCGCGTCGATTTCGGTCAGCACTGACGCCGCGGCTCAGGACCGAATCTGGAATCGCTACTCACTCGAAGACCTCGGCGGTGTGTTCGTGCGCGCCGAGGCGGACGATCCCTGCGAGAGCGTTGGAGTTACACGCCGGGACGTTCAGGTGAACGCCGAGGAGTTACTCGCCGAATCCGAGGTCGAGTTGCTCACCGAGGGCGAAATGCTCCGGAACCCTGCCCTCCCGGAGCTTCGGATCACGTTGCTATGTGTCTTGGGCGAAGAGGGTGCGTCCGGATCGGTCGCCTACTCGGTTTCGCTGAGGGTGCAGCAGGCGGCCCAGATGACCCGAGATACGCAAATCTCCTTACCGGAAGCCGTCACTTGGTGGTCGACGGCCGTGGGAGTCGCGGAAGCCGGAGCGGTCGAAGACGCACTGGACGAAGATTTGCGAACCAAGATTGAGGAGTTCGCCACGGCCTACCTAGAGGCCAACGCCGAGGAAGAGGAGTCCGGGGCGAACTAGAGCTCCACGTATCTCCAGGCGGCTGCGGCCCGAGTCACTCGCCCCACCAACACCAAGCCCTGGCCGGTCACGCCCTGCTCTTGGCCAGACCGCGTACCTACCGCCCCGCCGCCGCACGACCGATGAGAATCGTTTCGTCGGCCCCTGATCCTTGCATCAGAAGCGCCAAGAAACCCTCCTGAACCCGTGCCTCGATGTCCCGCGCGTTAGCCGTGATCATGTCGGCGACGCCTATACGCTTTGCGTGGGACAGTACCTCCTGGTTTCCCGCCTCCGCCGCTTCTCGATCGCCCCCCAGCGCACCGGTGAGGCTCCCGATGCCGCACGCCAGGATGCTGTAACCGGGCGTATCAGCGATCTCAGCGACCGCAGCCAACGCACCTGGATCCTCGATCATGATCATCGCGAGAATCTCGCCCGTCGGATTCGAAGGTGACCACACGTCCGCGCCGGCATCCGAGAAGAAACTCACGGCTGCTCGAGCCTCCTCCGCGTTCCGGACATGGGGCAGAACCACCCCGTCGGCTCCCGCCGCGAGGATCTCCCCTATGCGAGTCCGTGTGACGGCTTCCCCGTCGCGCTCGATGGGGGGGATACGCACAAGGAGCGTCTTTCGGCTCACCGCGCTCGGGCTCCGTAACCCTTCCGCGATGGCCTGGACCGCCTCGACGTTGTAGCCGCCCTCCAAATTCAGGAAGAGGAAGTCGTAGAGCGGGTTCTGGGCCAGCCGCTCGCCTCCCTCCCTGGTATAGACGGGCGCCGGCCGCTCCCCACCACGTCGCTGTTCCGCGGTGGGCGGACGTTCGTTGGGTACGAAGATGCCGAAGGCCGCAGTCCCGTCTGCCCACAAATCGATGAGCACGTTCTCGTGGGCGACCGCCACCAGCTCAGCTGCTGAGCCGCCCACGGATGCATCACCCGTAGGTCCACCACCACGCGCGTTGCCGCCCTCATTACCGGGATTCTCTGCCTGGCACCCTGCGAGACTCAGAACGGCTACTGCCGTGACGCCCACCGAAAGCCTTCGCCGGGTCACCGCGAGGGTACCCTTGAAGCGGTGCGTTCTTGTTTTCACGGTTGGCATCACCTTTGGACTTAGAAATGAACGCAACCCGTTCTTCCGAACCGGCAAAACGTGCGGAGGCGATTCAGGCTCGTCAAGCCAACTCGCGAAGCGCTCATGGCTCTGTCTTGCACGACTACTCGCGAAGCCTTCTCGACCCCTCGCCGTCCGGCAAGCTCAACCCTAACTTGATCGGCTCATTTTCTGCTGATCCGATCTGCTGCAAGGGGGTATCCCAATGACTGCCCGCATCCTCCGATCTTTCTCCTTTGTGGCGCTCTGCTCCGCCCTCGGGGCGGCATCGATCATCGCTCAGGATTTACCAACCCTCGGTGAGGACGATTACGACCAGTGGGAGCGCCTCGGCGCGGCCGTGCCTTCGCCCGACGGGCTCTGGTTGGCCGTATCGGTCCGACGCGTGAGCGACGAAAACGAGCTCCGGATCCATCAGACGGACTCTGATTCGGTCGTCGTCGTTTCATACGGGACTCGGCCGTCGTTCAGCGCTGACGGTACGTGGCTCGCATATACCATCGGGGTGTCCGAGGACGAGCGCGAAGCGGCCGAAGAAGGCGACGGAGGTGTCCACAACTCGCTTGGCTTGCTGAATCTGCGTACCGGCGAGCCGGAAGAGATCGAGGATGTAGCGGCGTTCCTCTTTTCGGACGACGGAGAGTACTTGTCCCTCACTCGTTACAAACCCGAAGACAAGGAAAGCGACGGCGTCGACGTGATCGTGCGAACGATGGCGACTGGATCGATCATGAGCTTCGGCAACGTCTCCGGGACTGCGTGGCAGGATGAGGGCGATCTGCTCGCTCTCACCATCGACGCGGATGGTCAGGTCGGAAACGGCGTGTCGCTGTTCGATCCCGGCACGGGTCTGCTTCGTTCTCTCGATGCGGAAGCCGCGACCTACCGGAGCCTCTCCTGGAGAGACGAGTCCGCGGATCTGGTCGTCTTAAAGACCTTCGAGGACGCAGCCTACCTGGACACCGCGCACGTCGCACTGGCTTGGCGTGACTTGGACGACGACCAGCCCGAAACCTATACGCTCGATCCTCGAAGCCAGACGACCTTCCCACAGTCCATGCGCGCCGTGGAATTCCGCAGACTCTCCTGGTCCGATGACGGTGCGACTGTGTTCCTGGGCATCCAGGAGCGCAGACCGGATCCGGATGCGGTTGTCGAGGACCCTGCGAACGACGACGCGGACTCTGAAGCCGACTCCGACTCCGACGCCGACGACGAGGACGAAGAGGAAAGGGCGGGCGTCGAGATCTGGCACTCCCTGGATTTGGATCCCGTCCCCCAACAGCGTGTCCGGGAGCAGCAGCTCCGACGGGAGAACTTCGTCTCGGCGTGGCATCTCGACGAGGATCGCTTCGTCCAACTCGGGGACGATCTCACCGAATTGACTTCGACCGTCGAGGGCGGCGAGTGGCTCGTCGGCCGCGACCAGAGCCCCTATGACCAGGAAGCCATGTTCCGCCAGCAGTTCTTCGACCTCTACGCGATCGACGTGCAGACGGGCGCCAAGACGATGATCGAAGACCGACTCACCATGCAGATGGGCGGGAGCGCCGACGGCCGTTATGTGGTCTGGTTCGAGGGTGAGGACTACTTCAGCTACGACCTCGACTCGGGTGAGAAGCGCAACATCACCGAGAACGTGCCCACGCAGTTCGTGAACCTCGACGTGACACCGACGCGCGAACAGATGCCTACGTTCGGGATCGCCGGCTATCTCGAGAACGACCAGGCGATTC
Organism: Longimicrobiales bacterium; assembly: GCA_029941275.1. GTDB lineage: Bacteria > Gemmatimonadota > Gemmatimonadetes > Longimicrobiales > Gaopeijiaceae > UBA822. Next base: position 49,757 of record JAPYQK010000001.1, read on the forward strand.
TGCTCAACGACCGGTGGGACGTTTGGGAGGTGGAACTGGACGGGGACGGGCATCAACGGCTGACATACGGAGCCGAGGACGAAGTCCGCTACCGCGTCACCGACCTCGAGCCGGACGAGCCGGCTTACGACCCGGGCCAGCCCCTGTACTACACGACGTACGGGGAATGGACGAAGCAGGCGGGGTACTCGCGTGCCCGCCTAGGCGACGCACCAGAGGCACTCATCTGGGACGACAAATCCTACGGTGGCTTCGCCGGGAGACTCCAGAAGGCTGAGGACGAAGACGTTTTCGTCTTCCGAGAGGAGCGCTTCGATGATTCACCCGACTACTTCGTGGCTGGCGCCGACCTGCAGAATCCCCGACAGGTGACTTCTACGAACCCGTTTCAGGACGACTACGCCTGGGGCCGATCGGAACTCATCGACTACGAGAACGAATGGGGGCGCAAGCTTCAAGGCGCACTCTTTTATCCCGCCGATTACGAGCCGGGCCGCCAGTACCCCATGATCGTCTATCACTACGAGTTGACGTCGCAGTCGCTCCATCAATACCAAGTGCCCGATCCCACGCAGTACTACAACCCCCAGATTTGGAGCCACGAGGGGTACTTCGTGCTGAGACCGGATATCGTCTATAGGGACCGGCGTCCTGGGCAATCGAACGTTGAGACGATCCGCCCGGCGGTCGCGGCAACCGTCGCCACCGGCATGATCGACGAGGATAACATCGGTCTGATCGGCCATTCATGGGGCGGGTATCAGACGACGTTCTTCGTCACACAAGACGATCTCTTTACGACCGCCGTCGCCGGGGCTCCGCTCACGAACTTGATGAGCATGTACCTCTCGTTCTATTGGAACAGCGGAGGCACGGACGCACGTATTTTCGAGATCAGCCAAGGCCGGATGCAGGTCCCCTGGTGGGAGGACTACGCATCGTACGAAGCCAACTCGCCGCTCCACAACATCCAGAACATGAACACGCCGCTCCTGATGATGTTCGGTACCAACGACGGAGCGGTCGAATACAACCAGGGTGTCGAGTTCTATAACGCCGCACGTCGACTCGGAAAGCAGATGGTGATGCTCTCGTACGACGGGGAGAACCACGGCCTGGCCAGGGAACCCAATCAGCTCGACTATCACAATCGTATCCTGCAGTGGTTCGCCCACTACCTGAAAGGCGAACCAGCCCCGGATTGGATCACCAAGGGTGTCCCCTATCTGGAGCAGAAAGACGGACCGAAAGCACGCAAGGCGGTCAGTTGATCGATGCGAAAGGGCACCCGGGCTGGTGATCAGCAGGACGGAGTCCCGCTGCATGACGGCCGCTACGCGAAGCCCCCGGGCACGACGTTCTCTGCCCGAGGGCAGGCCATCATAAACAGTCCAGTCCGGGTGCCACTCGTAGTCAGTGGGTACCACGGTCCACTGACAGTGGGCCGAGTACCCGAGTCGAACCACATCAGGGATCTCGTAGCCAAGTGAATCGCTGTACGACGCGGGCAGTTCGGTCTGTAGGCGGTAACACCCAAATAGACTAGGGTTAGGAGTGACTGGGGGCAGCCCGCATCCGCCAAGAATGGCCACGACCGAAAGAACCCTCGCGAGGCGTCTCGGCCCCTGGAACTGGGCTGTTCAGCCCAGACATACACTGGGATTTGATTCCACATTCTGCCTCATGGTCTAGTGTGCTATCATCTGCGTCGTGGACCCACTCAGGCCAAGACGCCCCGCACCACCTCCCCAGCAACATCGGTCAGTCGGAAATCCCGGCCTTGGAATTGGTATGTGAGCTTGGTGTGGTCGACGCCGAGCAAGTGAAGAACAGTCGCGTGTAAGTCGTGTACGTGCACGGGGTTACGAACAATGTTGTACGAAAAGTCGTCAGTCTCTCCGTAGGACATACCGGGCTGCACCCCACCGCCGGCCATCCAGATCGTGAAGCAACGCGGATGGTGGTCGCGTCCGTAGACCTCTTCGGTGAACCGGCCTTGGCAGTAGACGCTCCGCCCGAACTCACCACCCCACACAACCAGCGTGTCGTCGAGTAGACCCCGCTCCTTCAAGTCCGTGACCAGCGCGGCCTGAGGCTGGTCGACGTCGCGAGCCTGGTTGCGGATGCCGCTCGGGAGCCGGGTGTGTTGGTCCCACCCCCTGTGGAAGAGCTGTATGAAACGCACGTCCCGCTCGGCCAGCCGGCGGGCAAGCAGGCAGTTTCGGGCAAAGGATCCAGGCCTTCTGGAATCCGGACCGTACCGCTCGAACGTACTATCCGGCTCGTCCGACAAATCGGTCAGCTCTGGCACCGAAGTCTGCATACGGTAGGCCATTTCGTACTGGGCGATGCGCGTGCTCGTCTCGGGATCTCCGAAATCGTCACGGGTCTGCTGGTTGAGCGTCGCCAAGTCGTCCAGGAAGCGGCGGCGTGTGTTCTCGTCTACGCCGGGAGGGTTCGACAAGAAAAGCACTGGGTCGCCGGTCGGGAGGAACTTCACACCCTGATGTTCGGTCGGGAGGAATCCGCTGCCCCACAGCCGGTCGTAAAGCGGCTGCCCGCCGTTACCCGAGCCGATGGAGACCATCGCGACGAAAGTCGGCAGATCTTGGTTCATACTGCCGAGCCCGTACGAGAGCCACGCGCCGATGCTGGGCCGTCCCGCGAGCTGCGCGCCAGTCTGGAAAAACGTGATGCCCGGGTCGTGGTTGATAGCCTCCGTGTGCATCGACTTGATGAAGCAGAGGTCGTCGGCGATGGCCGCGGTGTAGGGCATCAACTCGCTGATCCACGCCTGCGATTGGCCGTACTGGCTGAATTCGTAGACCGACGGGACAATGGGCAGGTTCTGCTGGGCCGCCGTCATAGTGGTCAGGCGCTGATCACCGCGCACCGATGGAGGTAAGTCGGTCCCGGACAACCGGGCGAGGCTCGGCTTGTAGTCGAACAATTCGTGCTGGGATGGCGCACCCGACTGGAACAGATAAATGACGCGTTTGGCTTTTGGGGCGAAGTGAGGAAGACCGGGAAGGCCGGGAGCCTCCTGCGGCCTCGCCAGCGCCTGGGCACCGAGATCCTCGTTGAACAACGTGGCCAGCGCAGCCACACCCACACCTGTGCTGGCCATCTCGAGAAAATGCCGGCGAGTGAGAAGCCACTCGTAGTCGAGAATTGGATCCATCGTTTCAATCCCTTGTGGTTCGGCGCCCTTGATTCAGTCCGTCGGAATCAAAGGCCCTCGATCGAGTCTCTCTGACGAGTCCTTTGTGATCAGTCCCGAGTAATCGTCGCGTCCAGGTTCAAGATCAGGCTTGCCACCATTTGATACGAGGCGAGCTCGGCGATATCCAACGCTTCGTTGCGATGCGACTCCCCGACACTCACGAGGGCCAGCGCCGCCGCCCGATCGGCCTGATACCGATCGAAATGTCCGCGGAAGGCCTCCGCGAGGACCGATCGTGTTTCGGGTGCCGGTTCATGCGCGGTCGCCAACCGGTACATGTAGGAAACACTCTCGTCGACGGTCGTGCCTTCCGACATCGCCCGTTCCGCCAACGCGCGCGCCGCTTCGGCGTACGTGACGTCGTTCATCAAATTCAGCGCCTGAAGCGGCGTATTGGTTCTGGTCGGGCTCAGTATGTGGACTTCGCGTGTCGACGAGTCGAAGGTCACCATGGCGGGCGGCCCACGCGTTCGTTTCCAAAAGGTGTACAGGCTCCTGCGGTACAGATCCTCGCCCTCGGACTGGCGGTAGACCTGGCCCCGTTCCACGATGTCGTCCCAAAGCCCGTCCGGCTGGTACGGACCCACCGAAGGACCGCCCAGACGCTCGGAGAGCAAGCCAGACACTGCCAGGGCCTGGTCGCGGATCATCTGCGCGGGCAAACGTACTCGGGTTCCCCGTGCCAGTAGCCGATTCTCGGGGTCCCTCTCGAGCAGCTCCGGGGTGACCGCTGACGACTGACGATACGTGGCGCTGGTCACGATCGTGCGCTGCATCTCTTTGATGTCCCAGCCGGAGTCGATAAACGTGGTCGCCAGCCAGTCGAGCAGCTCCGGATGGCTGGGAAACTCGCCCTGTGCCCCGAAGTTGTCGGCAGACTTCACCAAGCCGGCCCCGAAGTACATCTGCCAAAAACGATTGACCGTGACGCGCGCGGGGAGCGGGTTCGCCGGATCCATAAGCCAGCGAGCGAAGGAGAGGCGGTTCTTCTCCTGGTCTTCCGGGAGCGGCGGCAGCACCGATGGCACATCCGGCGTTACCGGTTCGCCGGGGTTGTCGTATGCGCCTCGGATGAGCCGGAACGCATCACGCCTCGGCTCCAGCTCCTCCATGACCATGACTGTCGGGAAACTCTTCCAGAGCTCGTCACGTTGCCTTTCAAGCTCTTTGACTTCGCGGAAAGCACGCTGGATATCGGAGGGGGCGTACTGATTGAGGAAGCTCAGGCGGAGCTTATTGGCCTGCGCCGAGGTCCTCTGCCCGGCAGTAAGCGCCGCGATCTCACTGATGGATTCCGTCGTCGCCACCACCGCCGCTTCTGCAGGCGTGAGGACAGCACCGTAAATACGAACATCGTCGATGTTACCCTCGAAGTTCGGCTTCGAAGAACCGCTGGCCCCGATACGGAGCGGCTGGCGCGTTGGAAGCCGATTTCCGACGAGATCGAGCAAGCTAGTGTGCTCCCACGGGAGGCCGTCCACATAGAAGTGCATGCCGCCCGGTGCCATCGACCCGTCATAGCTCACGAGCAC
>JAPYQK010000002.1:0-32260 GCA_029941275.1 Longimicrobiales bacterium
CCTACATCTCGAGTTTGGTGGACGCGATGTACGGCGCCATCCGGGCGGTCGATGAGCTAGGGTTCGTCGACATCGATCGGATCGGCCATGGCGGCCACAGCTATGGGGCGTTCGCCACGGCCAACGTCCTGGCGAACAGCCCCTACTTCAAGGCCGGAATCGCCGGCGACGGAGCGTACAATCGATCGTTGACGCCGGCAGGTTTTCAGGCCGAGAGACGAAATATTTGGGAAGCTCCTCAAACGTACATCGAGATGTCGCCCTTCTTCAGCGCGGATCAGATCAACGCGCCCCTGCTCATGTACCACGGAGGGGACGACAACAATACCGGAACGTTCCCCATCCAGTCCGAGCGGATGATCCAAGCGCTCACGACTCTCGGGAAGGAGGCCGTTCTCTATGTCTACCCCTACGAGTCCCACACGCCGCGCGCCATGGAAAACAAACTCGACATGTGGGCCCGCTTCATCGACTGGTTCGATAAGTACGTGAAGAATCCGGAGGATGGGGTGCCGATCCTGCAGTAAGCGGTAAGCCTGAGGCGCTCCGAACAAGGGCCCGCGCGTGAGGGCCTAAGCCAACACCTAAGGCACCAGGCCATTTCCGTGTCGTGGTCCGCCCCTACGGATCCAGAATCAGCTTCTGCACCCGTGAGTTCGAAGTCTCGGCTGCAAAAAGCACGTCCTCCGAGGGGCAGGCCAATCCGTGCACGCCGGAGAACTCACCGAGCATGCGTCCGGCGTTGCCGATGACCCCGAGCACTTCACCCTGTAGCGTCGCCTTGATGATCCGCCCGGGGAACGTGCTCTCGCCCACGAAAATGACGTCGCTCCCGGGCGGTATGCACATCGAGTTCGGCGCGCCGTTCCCGCCGATGTCTGTGAGGTCGGTCGGCGTCGTACCGTTTACGGCCGTCGATCCGGGCGCGATGGGCGTGGCTACGCTGAACATCCGCAGGAAGTTTCCTGATTTGTCGAACACCTGAATCCGAGCGTTCGAGCGGTCGCCGACGTAAACGTTGTCGTCCTTGTCGATCGCGATGCTGTGCGGGGTGCGGAGCTGACCGGGGCCCGTACCGGGCTCACCCCATGACATCACCCAATCGCCGTTCGTGTCGTACTTGGCCACCCGTGAGTTTATGTATCCGTCGCTGACGTAGATGTTGCCCTGAGAATCGAACGCGACGTCCGTCGGCTCACGGAAACGTCCGTCCTGCGGGGCAGCCGGCGGATTTCGACGCTCGATGGGGCGCGCGCCCTCGGAGCTCGACTCCGCCTTACGGCCGAATACCCAGACCACCCGGCCCTCCGGGTTCATCCGGATCACCATGTTCGAGCCCTTGTCCACGGTCCAGATGTCGTCTTTCGCGTCGATCCTGAGGCCGTGCGCAAACGCCCAAGCGTAAAGCCCCCTGCCGTGTTCACGAATGAAATCGCCCGAAGGGCTGAACTCGAAGAGCTGCGCAGCGTGAATGCCATACGCCGGGCCGCCACCGGTTGGATTCGAACGGCTGAAAACGAAGACATGACCCTGAGAATTTACGGCCACGGCGGGCACTTCACCGAAGTTCACTCCGGCGGGCAAGCGGAAGAAGTCCGGCACCGACTCCACAGGAATCTGGGGGGCGTACTGCGCGCCCGCAGACGATACAGTCGCAATCAGGGCGACCAGCACGGTAATGAGTTGCTTCATCTCTCTTCTCCCGGTGATGATTCCCGTTATTTCCGGCCGCGAATCCAGTGCGGTGATTCCGGCGTGGTTTCCAGGAATGATGCCTCTCCAGACTCTCGATCGACCGCCACCAGCCAATATGGCGACGGGCGGTAGGGGAAGTCCGTCTTATCGTAGGTAACAGCGAAGACAAAGCGCTCAAGCTCCTTCGCGCGGAACAGCGTACCGTGTACCACGAAGTCCGGATACTGCGAACGAAGGAAACCCTCCACGACTCGTGCTGCTGATCTGGCCTCGCCGTCGAAGATGCGTCCGAGGATACCTCTGAGGAATGGGATCATTGGACTGCCTTCTCACCTGACGATAAGGGTCCGCCGGAGTACGACACGTCACCCCCTCATGATGGTTCCACGGAAGCTACGCTCCGCCGGACCCGTTGGTGAGGGCTGAGGATCCTCCCGGGCACTCCCCACAGCCGGTGTAGTAGTAGTCCTTACAGCCGTTGCCGCCCGGGTGAGCAACCTTTCTTTGGTCAGTGCGACGAGCGTCCAGAGTAAGGACGCTACCAGAGTAATGCGTGACACCAAGGAGGAGCCATGAATGCGTTAGCGATTCCGGCCCAGACGCGGAATGATCGGTTCAAAGACTCCTTCGGATCGTGGCTGTGGGGCTCGATGATCGCAGCGACCGTTCTCCACTTCATGCTTTTTCAGTTCTGGCCGACTTTGACGGCGAAAGACGTGTCGTTCACAGCGGAGGAGTTGGCCCTGGTCGAGCTACTTCCGGAAATCGAAATTCCGCCTCCGCCCCAAGCGATCGCCCGGCCTGCGACACCCGTGATGGCGACCACGGCGATCGACCAGGACATCACGATCGCGCTCACTACGTTTGTGGATAATCCGGTCCTCGACCTACCACCCCCGCCACCCTCCGAAGAAGTGGCGGATATATCTGCGACTCCGGTATTTACGCCGATGACCGTGAGGACCGAGATCACCAACATACCCGAGATCCAGCAGGCCTTGATGAGGCTGTTTCCAAGCTATCTTCGGAATTCCGGAATCGGCGGGACGGTCTCGGTCTGGTTCTTCATCTCGGACGCAGGCAGAGTCCTGGACAGCCGAGTCTACGAAGGCTCCGGTTTTGCACAGCTGGACGACGCGGCACGGAAAGTGGCTGATGTGTTTCAGTTCACGCCCGGGCTGAACCGGGACAAGAGGGTCGCGGTATGGATTCAGCTTCCGATCCGGTTCGAGGTTCAGTAGCGCTGGGAGTTTGCGGCCTACCGGCGACTGCTCTCGCGGAGCGTCCGGATCTGCTGAACGGCCGCCTCGATCTGCATCTCCAGGATCTGCTCACCGTACGCAGCCGTCGAGCGAGCAGGGTTGCCGACCACACCGCTACCGTCGCCGCTCGTGTGGGGGCCGAGTTGATCGAACCGTAGCATGCTCGGATTGAGAAACATGAGGCTCGTAGTGTCGTGCATGCCGGCGTGTGAGCCGACGTCCTCCTCTGTTTCGCCCTGGGTGACCAGCCAGGCGTCGCCGGGACCCGGATAGTAGTCCGTCAAGTGGTGCACCCGGATGGGGGTGGCCGCCCATTCCTGGTTGAGTCGCTCCGCCACGGCGGCCTGAGACGCCTGATTACCCCCACTGTCTCCAAGTAAAGCGATGTCGGTAAACCCATGCTGCGCCAGACTTCGGGCCGCATACTCGAGCACCTGCTCGAACACCTCTGGCGGCGTCGTGATCGTGCCGGGAAAACGCATGTGGCCGCTCGGTGGATCGACGTTCCCCTCCGGTACATACGCCATGACCGGGGCGACCAGCGCGTTTCCCAGACGTAAGGCGACCTCTCCCGCTTTGTAGCGCACCAAGTAGTTGTGTTTGCCCAACACCATGTGGGGCCCGTTCTGTTCGGTCCCACCCGTGGGGACGATCACCGTGGTGGTGCCGGAGTCCAGAGCGTCGCGCACTTCGGTCCAGGTCAGGTCTTCGAGAAACACGCTGGGCGCCGTCTGTGCCAACGCAACGCCGGGCAGCCACCCCACAACGAGAGTTCCAAACGTGAGCATCACGGGTGCGAATCGCATGGTCCTTCTCCGGTGGGGTCTTAGGGCCTCGCCTTCTCGCGCTCAGCGCGTTCAATCTCGGGAAAAGCCGAGGACAGTTGAGGCACTGATTCTGACATGACAGACAAAATGCCCCTGCGGCGTGCAGGGCAGCAAGGATCCCAGAGTCAAGGTTCCGAACCGCGTACGCCCGCCCTAGGTGAGACAGCCCGCTGCCTGCCCCAAAAAAGACCAAGGCGAGCGGCCGGTCCGGTCCAAGAAAAACACCAGGGGGGAGAGGCCAAAGCCTCTCCCCCCTTCGGAGGACCTCCCACCGTGTGGGCGCTGATCAATTGTATGACCACCGATCAATTCAACGACTACCGAACCGTCACGGGGATGAACGCGTTGGACCAGCAGCACTGGTTGTCGAACTTGCTGTCCGGCGCTTGGAAGTTGTCGACCCGGAGTCGAATCACGTATTCGCCCGGCTCCGAGAAGGTGGCCCGTGTAGTTGCCAAGCCCCAACCGTCACCACCGCCCTCGTCGCCGATGGGCTCGACCTGAGCCATCTTGGATTCGAAGTGGACCACCGCCGGGCCCTGATGCAGGATCCACTCGGTGCCAACCGGGAACAGAAGGCTATCGACGTCGTAACCCAAGCGCTCGCCACGATCTTGCACCATGGCCGAAAACGTGACCGGTGACCCGACAGACGCTGTGACCCTGTCGGCCATGATGCCTTGCCGATCGATCGATTCGGGGCCATTCCGGGCGAACCGAATGGCGGGTGACAACGAGCCGCGAGCTCTCATCATCCGGCTCATCTCGTAGGCCGTCGATGTGGCCCGGCCTGGGACGGAGTACTCGTATCCAGCGTACCTTAGGGTCCAAACGACCTCGGTGCCGGCTTGAGCAGCCGGACGCACCCGTGCGCGTCCGTCAGTCCGCCAGCGGCAGTGCGGCGGTCCATCACCCCCCATCGGGTGGGGGGGGAGTTGTGTTCCGTCAGTCACACCCCGGGTGCGGCTGGGTCACGACATCGATCCGGACGGACTCTATCCCACTCAGGCCCTATCCGCCCACGTACTGCACCAACTCGAAGTCAGCCACGGCGTTCACGTAGTCGATGATGGCCCGCAACTCGGATAGCCGGGCCGCGGTCAGGGCGTTCTGGGCCAGAGCCACCTCGTAGTTCGTGGAGGCGGCCACCCCGAACCTCGTCACTTCCACTTCTGCCGCACGTTCGGACACCTCGCGGCTCCGCTGCGCCGCTTGCAGCAAGAGGAAGCTGTCCCTCACCGCGAGGCCCGCTGCGGTCACCTGGGTGACGATGGACAACTCCTGATTCCTCAACGCCAGATCCGTCTGCTCCATTTGGAGTTCGGCTCTCGATCGGTTGGCTTTGGCAGCCTTGTTTCCGATGGGATAGGAGAAGTTGAGTGTGAGACTCCAGGTGGGGGTGTCTCTGCCCAGGATGGTGTTGAGTCCATCTAGATAGCCGCCGTCGTCGATGAGCACCGCGTCGCCGCCCAAGCCGGTCCGCTGGAAGAGGTCTCCACCCGTTCCCTGGAGCGAATAAGCCGCCGTCAAGTTCAAGTCCGGCCGAACGTTGTTTCTGGTTACCGCAATGTCGAGCTCCGAAATCTGCCGCTGCTGCCGCGTTTGCCGGAGGTCGGCCCGTTGATCCAGTGCCGTCGCGATAGCGTCGTCGAGATCGACGACCGGCTCCTCGATGATCGGAAGGCCCGTGGGGTTCAGGGTCTGAGTCAGGAGGGGATCGTCCGCGCCACTCATCAGCAGCCGCTTAAGGACGAGCTCCTGGTTTCGCCACTGAATCTCGGCGCTGAGGCGCGACTGTTCAGCGCCAGCCACCTGGGCCTCCGCCTGGATGACCTGGAGATCGGACAACGAGCCGAGCTGGACCCGGATCAGGTTCTGGTCGAGCAACTCCTGGGCCTGGGCCAAGTCGCGGCTCCGAATCTCGATCTGCTCAATGGCCGATCTCAAAGCCCAGTAGGCGACGCGGACCCGATTGGTGATGATCGCGATCTGGCTGGTCAACTGAATCTCGGAGATTTGCCCTTGGATAGCCTGGGTCTCGAGCGCCGTGCGCTGGTTATCGGTCGCCAACCCGGCCAGAAGAGGTTGGACGTAGTTGAAGCTGACGGTGGAACGGAAACTCGGATTGAGGGTCGAGAACGCGTTGTTGGTCTCAGTGCGATTGTTGTTGAAGTTCGCGCTCAGGCGGCCTCCGTACCAAGGCATGGCCTTCGCAATGGAGGCATTGTAGGTCTGACGCTCAGTCTCGGTCCGTGCGCCACCGTCGAGCTGGCTCGTGGATTGATTGGTGCTGTTGTTGAACCCGTAGGTGCTGCTCAGCGTTGTGCTGAAAGCGGCCTCGGCCGCCTGAAGGGAATACCTCTGGATCTGCGGGTCGAGCCTGGCAGTCTGTAGGTCGAGATTACTCTCGATGGCGCGAGCGACCGCTTCATCGACCGTGAGATTGAGCAGCGTTCTGCCGGGATCGACAGGCGGTAGGGCAGTGCCGACCTCGTAGTCCCCTTCCTGACCGTATACACCCGCAGGAACGACGAGCGCCAAAGCCAACAGCCACACGGCGCAATGTTTGCTCTTCCCAGTCATGATGTTTCCCCTTCTATGTGCGTAACGATGAATCTGATGTTCGTGTCGATGGGTCCGGTTTCACGTATCCGTGAGTCGGGGAGCCGCAACATATGGACACCTGAGGGCCCTGGAATGCTAAAAGGTGGAGGGCCGCCTGGGTTCCACCGTAGCCGGGCGGCAGCTCCTCAGTTCGGCACCCACTCCCGTAGCTCCTCGAACCAGTTGAGCACGACGTTGATGTGCGGCGCCTCGCCCCCGTCCACCGTGCTCTGGCCCACCAGCCTCTGCATCAAGAACCGACCGTCCGGGGCCACGTGGTACTGGCGGAACCCGGTACCCAATCGATACAGCGCCGCGGGAAAGAGCGGTGTCCGGTCGCCGACTGGTCGGGCCGCGTCGTCAAAAATGGTCGCGGCAACCATCATGCCGTCGTTGTCACGATAGAACAGCTCGCTGCTGTCGTGCGACCAGGCCGGCTGGGTACCCCCGCCGATCGACACCGGAATCTTGCCCCCGGGCCCCGGGAAGGGTTCGATGTAGATCTCGAACTGGCCGGTTTCGTCCGATTTATACGCCAACCATCGGCCGTCGGGAGAGATGGTCCCGCCACCTTGCCGGAACGGTCCCGTAACCAACGGCGTCACGCCGGGGCTTCAGGACCTTGAGGGCGACCCTACGTTGGTGCTTGATGTCCTCGGCCAGGTACACCGTGGCCATACCGCCTTCGCCGAGCTTGCTCTCGATGGCGTAGCAGCCCGCAAGGGCTGCGTTCAAACGGGTGACGGGATCAGTCATGCGAGCAAGATGTGCCTAAGGCGCCAGAGCGGGCAAGCGGCTCGATTCAGAGCAAAGACAGCCGGCCCCTAGCGCACGACCTCCCGAACCACCCCATCCCACTTGTTCAACAGAAACACCCGTCCCCCCGGCCCCCGGCCAAAGTGCAAATCCGCACGGAAGGTGGGCTGGCGTCCCTGCTCGGTGTTTTTCGCGCGGATCACCTCGAGGAACGTCATCCTGTCGCCGCCATCGCGGAACAGCACCCTCCGGATTGGGGCCTGTCCACCATCCTGCAGGCCGTCGGCGGGTACGTGGAAAACCTCTCCGCTTGGTAGATCACCCCAGAGCACTCGGTTCGTCAGCTGTGGGATCAAACCGTCTCGGTAGGCGACCACACCCGTGGCCGCAGAGCCCGGCTGGAGCAGCGGATCCTGCTGGTCGAACTCGGCCACCGGGTAAGTGATCCACGGCTGTTGCCTCGGGTTCGAGAGTTCTACCCGGGTGTTGGTCACCACTCGGTAGCTGCCCTCCCAGGTGTTCCAGCCCAGGTCCGCGCCCGCCGGGACACGGCTGAGCTTCTCGACGACGCTTTGGCCGATGTCGGCGACCAGCAGATCCCCCGTCCCCGCATCCCAGTCGAAGCCCTGCGGGTTGCGCAATCCCGACGCGTAGATCTCCCCAAGCGTGCGCTCTACGCCGTCGAGCGCGTAGGGGTTGTCCGCCGGAACGCCGTAGTGCCCGTTCCGGGCGTTGGAGCCCAGCGGGTTGATCCGTAGGATCTTGCCGAACACCGAGCCGAGGTTCTGTGCGATGTCCAGCTCGTCGCCTGCGGCGCCGCCGTCGGCGAGGCCGACGTACAACATCCCGAAGTCCGGATCGCCCGGTGAAGCGAGCGGGTTGAAGCCGATCCGGCCGCCGTTGTGATTATCGAAGGGCTGCTCCACCCGGAACAGCTCCCTGGGACGACCACCGTCGTACGTTGGAGAAGTCGGGTCGCGAGCCGTCCACTCGAGAAGGGAGATGTCGTGTGTGGCGTCCCCACCGCCTGGGACGAAGTCGGGATTCGCGGCCATCTCGTCGGTGTCGACCCAGGTGTAGAACCTCCCGTACCCCAGCGTGCCAGGCGTATTGAAGTGCGGATGGAACGCAAAGCTCTGCAGCCCGACCTCCATGATCGATGCGGGCTCAGGCGGCGCCTCAATGGACACACCCCACCTCGGCTCACGCGCGTCGAGGTATCGCGTCACGCTTCCATCGTAGCCGATGGAATAGAGGAGGCCCCACATGTCGTTGACGAACAGGCGGCCAGAGCCCGGTTCGTCGATGAGGACCATCGGCCGCGCCGGCTGCCCGTCGATTTCAGGGAGAGCCGCGAACTCCACCAGTCCCACGACGATGGCGCCCTCGGATTCCGGAATTGGATCTGGAAACGGGTTGTTCGAGACCTGTGCGACCCCGGGAGCGGAGATCAACAAAAGAGCGGTAGCCGCGAGCAGCAAGGCTGCAGCAACAGGACGAATCAGGGACACGCCGTCAGTTTCCCCCGGCCTGTGCTTCTTGGTAGCGCGCGCCGCTCAAGACATTCGACATCGAGTAGTTGCCCTCATGGCAAGCGTACTCGTAGATCTGCTGGTCGAACGTCTGCCAAGGAATCTGTCCGCCCCACACCTCCGTGTAGGTCCTAGGATCGTGAACCTCGAACTCGTAGAGGATGCCGTCCTCCGCGATCCGTGTGAAGCGCTCGATCACCATCAACTCGTCGGAGTGCGGGATCTTGTCGCTCGACTCATTGAAGCCCATGTCAGGGTGGATGTTGGTGGTCTCGACCACGAGTGTGTTGCCTTCCCAGCGGCCCCACGAGTCGCCGAACCAGGGCCTGACGTTGGCCGGCAGTCGATTCGGCTCGCCGAACCGGATGATCCGTGTGTCGTGGATCATCTCCCCGTGAATCACCACGTGGTCCGCCGTCTGAATGACATGGATGTTTTGGTTGTATCCGCCGGAGGGTGTCATCGGGGGCCCGAGGGTGGCGGTGGGGCTCGAGGCGTAGTAAACGATGCAGCGATCCGCCAGCGGTCGAAGCTCCGGATGGTCGTATTCTCCGAACTGGTCCCGGAACCCGTGGTACTCGTCCTTACGCTCCTGGCCCTCTGCCGTGAGCGCGGGTATCCGGCCATTCGACGGATAGGTGATGAGTGAGGCCCGGTACTCGCCGTTGACCACGGCCACCCGCGCGCCTTGCTCGAACCAGACTTGGTTGTAGCTCCCGACCCCGCCTGTTACTTCCGGTGCAGGGCGGTCCGGGTCGCTGGGCCGGGAACCACGCTCGACACGGTCCACGAATCCTTGCTCCCGCCGCATAACCTCGTCGGGTGTGTAGACCGGGCCCTGGCCTCGCTGACGCTGGAACGGCGTCATGGTCGCGTTTCTCCACATTCCCTGAAGGTCCGGATGACCATCGGACGTCCGGGGCACCACATACTGCTGAGCCGCAGTGGAGAGGGGCACGATCACCGCAATCGCCAGGCACAGCCCCAAAAATGAAGTCGAAAGTCGCTTGATCATCTCCCCGTCCTCCTGCCAGTGGGTCTCGTTCACAACTGTACGAGCGTCAGGTTCACACAATAGCTCTTGGGGTGGAATTTCGCTGCCTCTCTTCCGAATAGGGCGACAATCGGCCCTGCCCATGGCAGGCGTGCGATATTGGGGGGTCACAACCGGGGGACGCGTGGGGAGTCCTCACCCCGATCAGCGATGACCTAGTCGACCGCGTCGAGCGTCGACTCGCTCAGGCGAACGCCATCGAGCTTCTCGAACTCCTCTCTGGAGAGTGTGTAGGCCTCTTCCCGCCAATTGGCCTCCAACTCGACCCCAAGGCCGTCTGCCATCCGGTTCACATAGTTATAGTAGCTCGCAACCTGGCACACATCGAGAACCGCGGTATCGTCGAACCCCACCTCACGGAGGCGATCGACATCCTCCTCCGTCACATTCCAGGGCGTCGACGTCAACTTCACCACGTAGTCGAGCATTGCCCGATCCTCGACTTCCAGATCGGCCTCCCGGTGGTCGCGGGCCAAGGCCTTCGACAGTTCCGGGTCCTGCGTGAGCCTACGGAGTCCCGCCCCGTGATGGTTGATTCAGTAGAAGCACCGGTTCACCCCGGAGACGGTCACGGCGATCATCTCCCTTTGCGCGCGACTCAAGGGCGACGGCCCGCGCATGAGATGTGCGTAAAGCTTTACGTGGTGCTCCATCGACGGCGGATTCAGGGAGTGGACACGGATGATGTGATCCACGTGCATGTTTGGGCCGCCGTAGCGGCGGTACAACTCGGCTAGGGTGCCCTGAGCTTCTTCGTACGGCACGTAGGGAATGTGCGCCAAGGTTCAGTGCCTCACTCTGGAGGGTGTGCTCGCGAACTGAAGGTCCGAAAACATGCTTGAGCCATTGAGGCGGAGCAATCTCGAAGCGGATGCGGGTCCAAGACGGGGAACGTTGCTCGGATGATGTGAAATCGGGCTTCCACGACTCGATCACTGGGCTTCTAACCAGAAGCATGGTGGCGACCTCGGTTGGTCCTCAACGATCCGTACGTCTTCCCCTCCGTCGGCCCACTTCCAAGGCCCCGGCGAGGTGCGCAACTCCACTTCTGAATCGTAACAGTGGCGCCCACCTTGCGGCGCCCCACTCGGGTCGGCATGGTAGCCCGGTACGACCTCACACATACCCGCTGGGTGTCCGGACATCGGGTGCACAAGGCCGGGAGGCGAGAAATGCCACAGGAAATGCGGCTCCAGAACTCACACGAGAAATTCATGCGCCCTTTGGCGCTTCTGACCGTTTCCTTGGCACTAGCACTCGCGATGTCCGCGTGTATGCCGGCCGACGGGATGAACGACGTCATCAGCGGCGTGGTTGAGGGCCAGAACGGACCGGAAGCGGGCGTCTGGGTCATCGCCGAGTCAGGCGCCCTCGGCACGGGATTCACCAAGATCGTGGTCACGAACGACGACGGGCGATTCGTTCTCCCTGAGCTGCCCGATGCCGAGTACGAGGTCTGGGTGCGTGGCTACGGTTTGGCTGACTCCGAGCCCGTGGCCGGCGAGCCGGGAGACGATCTGGTGCTGACCGCGGCATACCCCGAGACCCCACAGGAGCAGGCAGCGGTGTACCCCGCCAGCTACTGGTACTCTCTTCTGGAGGTCCCATCGGCCAGCGAGTTCCCGGGCACCGGGCCTTCGGGGAACGGCATCAGCCCCGGCGTGCGATCTCAAGCGCAGTGGATCGACAACCTCAAGCAAGGGTGCCAACTCTGTCACCAACTCGGCAACCAGATCACGCGGGAGATCACCCACCTGGACCGCCGCTTCTCCACGGCCGCCGAGGCGTGGGATCATCGTGTGACTTTCGGCCAGCGGGGCGCCCAGATGAGTGGGGCCCTCAGTGGAATGGGTCGTGACGCGGCCATACGGCAGTTCTCGGACTGGACCGACCGGATCACACAAGGCGAGGTTCCGCCCGAACCCCCTCGGCCCCAGGGCCAGGAGCGAAACGTAGTGCTGACCCTGTGGGACTGGGGTGACGGGACGTCCTACGTGCACGACGAGGTCGCCTCAGACAAGCGAGATCCGTCGGTCAACCCCGAGGGCATCGTGTACGGCGTTTCCATGTCGGACGATCAGCTGCTGATCGTGGACCCCAACACACACGAGGCCCGGGACCTTACCATTCCGGTGAGGGATCCCGACACCCGATCCTACTTCCCCACCCAGCCGGGCTTCGAGCCTTCGGTCTTCTGGGGCGAGGAAATCGTGCTGGACGGCCCCGCGAACGTGCACAACCCGATGATGGACCAGGACGGACGGGTCTGGCTCACCTCAAGGATCCGGAACACGGGCAACAACCCGGCTTGGTGTCAGGAGGGCTCCACCAATTCGTTCGCCGAGTACTTCCCGCTCAGCTCGAGCGGGCGGCAAGCTTCGGTCTACCATCCGGACACGGAGGACTTCACACTCGTCGACACCTGCTACGGAACCCACCACCTCCAGTTCGGAGAGGACGCGGACAATACCCTCTACTTCAGCGGTGATTCCCGGGTCATCGGTTGGATTCGGACCACCCCCCTGCTCGATGGTCCCGCGAGACCGCTGGTGCGTCAGTTCCGGGACCAGGCGCCCGCGCGTTTGGCGGCCCTGGCCGAGGCGACCCAGGGTTGGTGCCCCACGGTAGTCGACACCAACGGCGACGGTCGGATCACCCGGCCCTGGAACACGGGCAATGGACCTCGAGATCCCAACCAGGACTCGCAGTTCACTGGCTTCGCCTACGGTGTCATCGTGAATCCGGTGGACAACTCGGTCTGGATCTCCCGTACCGGAGGTGTGCCGGGCCGGATCTACCGTTTGGAGCTGGGGGACAATCCCCCGGAGACGTGTATCAGCGAAGTGTACGAACCGCCTTTCGAAAACCCCGAAGTGCCCGAAGAGGACTGGGGATTTTCGCCGCGGGGGATCGACATTACACGGGACGGTATCGTCTGGACGGCGCTCTCGGGAAGCGGCCACTTAGCCAGCTTCGACCGCAGCAAGTGCGCTGTGCTGAACGGGCCGACAGCGACCGGTCAGCACTGCCCCGAGGGCTGGACGCTCTACCCCGCGCCGGGACCACGCATGAACAACGCCAGCACAGCCGCGAGCTCCGACTTTCACTACTACAACTGGGTGGACCAGTTCAACACGTTGGGGCTGGGCGAAGACGTGCCGATCGCCAACGGCAGCACGTCCGACGCCCTTCTGGCCCTGGATGCCGAGTCAGGTGAGTGGATCCGGTTGCGGGTCCCCTACCCCCTGGGTTTCTACTCGCGCGGACTCGACGGGCGCATCGACGATCCGGACGCTGGGTGGAAGGGACGGGGGGTTTGGGCCGATTTCGGCACCAACGTGCCGTGGCACATTGAAGGCGGCGCGGGCACGACGAGCAAAATCGTCAAGTTCCAGGTGAGGCCGGACCCGCTGGCGTACTGACCTCGTTCTATCGTGGGCCTGGGCAGCCGGGCCCGAGGGCGCTGACGATTCTGGAGCCAACCGAGTGGATCGCGAAGTGGAAAATATCGTTCGGCAAGGCGGCTTCCGATTTGGGCGGGTTCAATTGACGTCCGGGACGCCGGGCTATGGCTACGAGCCAGCGACGGACGTTTCGGGCGACGGAAGTTGGGGCGTGAGACCCACCGTGCCCGGCCGACTCCGAGTGGCCACCAGGAATAGCAACGCTTCCAATTGATCGGCAGCGGACTTCACCCATCCCATCCGGTTTCCCTTTTGAAGGAAAACCCTCGTCACGAACACTCGGATCTCGGCGAACCAGAACGTGGAAGGGACACCACCGTCGATACGCGGACGAGCGAGTGCAAGTGGCAAAGGACTGGGGTGCCCCAGCGGTGGCGGTTGTTGACCAGTGAGGCCCATCCCCTCAGGTTATCCCGACCCACTTGGAGGGGGGCTCTCGTCTGTCGATCCTAGGCTGCATAGGGAGCTCCGTCCCGGACCTGCTGGTTTGGAACCGAGGGCATCAGAAAATCTGGTCTTGAGGAGGAGAATACCATGAAGACGTTGACCCGAACCGCCGCAGCCACGCTCATTCTCATCTTCCTGGTGATTCCGCTACAGGCGCAGGAGCCCGGCTCCGTCCTCCCGGATCTCGTCTACGGCCATAAGGCCGGGATGGCTCTGACCCTCGATGTCTTCTTCCCAGATGGGCAAGCCAACGGAGCCTCGGTGCTCAACATGGTCAGCGGCGGCTGGATCTCCCGATGGAGGGCCCCCGAGCAAGCTCGCCAGCAATACCAAGCGATCCTGGACGCGGGTTTTACGGTCTTCTCGATTCGTCATGGGAGCAGCCCGAGGTTCACCGTCCCCGAGGCGTACGCCGACGTGACTCGAGCGGTAAGATTCGTGCGTCTTCACGCACCGCACTTTGGTCTCGACCCCGAACGGCTTGGTGTGTACGGCGGGAGTGCCGGCGGCCATCTCTCCCTCATGCTGGGTTTGGATTCAGACGAGGGTGACCCCAACGCAACGGACGAAGTTCTGCAGCAGAGCAGCCGGGTGGCTGCGGTAGTGGCCAACTACCCGCCCGTGGATCTGCGCCAGAGAGCCATGGCGAGCACTGATTTTCCAGCGACGCTCCCGGACCGCGGCCTCTTCTTTGCTGCGGGGATCGTGCCGGACGCCGCGGCAGAGCGGTTTGTAGCCCTCGAGTTCGAAGACGATCTCGGCGCTTCAGTGTCGCCGATCCTTCACGTTTCGTCTGACGATCCGCCGACTCTACTGATTCACGGGAACGCCGACGCGCTCGTCGACTTCAACAACAGCGAGCTGATCCACGAAGCCTTCCTCAGGAGCGGGGTCGAAACCGGTCTCGTGGTAGTCGAGGGAGCGGGGCACGGTTTTCGGACAGAGGAGGATCGTGCGCAGGCTTCAGACGCACTGGTGGGGTGGTTCGAGAAGCATCTGCTCGGACGCTGACGCTTCACGGTGACGCTGGGTCGGGCGGCCCTACCGTAGCTTCTAGGCCGTCGTGCGCTCGGGGCTTGGCATCGCTCGGTGCGAGACCACAGGCAGGTGCTCGAGGACCTCCACGGGTACGTTCAGCCAGGCGCAGGCCTCTTCCAACTCGTAGAACGGTTGGCGGTCGACCTGTTCCTCCTCCGAACTGTTCGGGAGGAGACGGATAGCCAGCTACGTCCCGGCTTGGCGGGCCACACAAGTGCACCCGGTGATCGCAATACGCGCCGATTAGCCCAAGCCGACGTGCTACCGGCGCTCGAACATTTGGACCACGAGCACGTCTGTGCCAGCCGCTGTCGAGGTCTGCGTATAAGTCCGACCATCCCTCGTGATGGCACTCTCGCCTCTCGCGGTCACTTCTCCGTCCACGCTGACCACCTAGGTGGATGAGTAGGCATCAACCCGTGTCAACTCTATCGTCCCAGCTCCCTCGGCCCCTCTCGACAACCACGGGTATTCTTTGCCGTCGTGTCTCGCAACGTACTGAGTGAACGAGGGATTGCCCGACGCGTCCAACCCCTCGAACGTCGCGTGGACCAAACCATCCCCGCGATCAGATTGGCTTCCTGTGCTCGAGCATCAGTCGGGACGAATCCCATGGCGAGTGAGATGGTGACGACCATGAGCGTTCTGACGTGAGTACGCATGGTTTCTGCCCTCCCAGCTTGGGGTCACGCGGGCTTGAGGTCTCGTCGTCGGGCGGGCGTCCATCGGGCGCTAGTACGGCGGCGGGACTCGAGGCCCCATCTGTTCATGCTCTGATGTTTGATGGCCACGGTCCTTCGCGCCATCACCCTACTTCCCCCGCTGTTCCGCCTGGTAGCCCGGGTCGCGTCCGAGGCCATCTCGTCTGTTCCGCAGGCGCCTAGAAGTAGGGTCGAAACCCCTCTGGGTCAGGCGTCTCCACAATCTGGTTGAGAATCGGATCCACATCGGCCCGAAACTCGTAAGAGGTGTCGAAGAAACCCGCGGCGTGCAGCGTCACGGTCACCGTCTCGTCCGTTTCGTTGAGCCAGTACCACCCGTGGATTCCCGGAAATGGCGCGACGTAGTTTCCGTGTCGGTGGAGCGTCTCCTCGGCGACCTCGAAGAATTCGGCGGTGCCTTCCGGCGCATCGTCGGCTTCGCTGTGCATCTCAGAGCGCACCCAAGAAGTTGCGGTCCACGAATAGACCATCGCCCGGCCCGCTTCCAGCCGGTACTTGTATTCGACCCACCCACTGTCGGGTGCGAGCTCGAAGGTCTTCCGCTCGATGCGATAGCTGCTTCGGGAGGCCAGGAGGCCATCCGAGCGCACAGGAATCGCCCCGCTCGAGGGATTCGAAAGGACCCTGAGCCCAAGCGCTTCCCCGATCCCAAGGGGATCGAGGTCATACTCCGCCGGAAGGACCGTGGCAACGAGGACGACGGCCGCCACGAGGAGCGCGACCAAGGTGGCCCACGCTAGTCTCGCTTTCGAGGGAAGTTCGGGAACGCCTGCGCCCGGAGCACCCGGCTCCGGAACGTGAGAACCTGGCCCGTTGGGCTCGGGAGTGTCGGGCTCGGGAGTGTTACCCTCGGAAGTCGTCGGATCCGTCATGATAGTCTCACGATGCCTCCACAAAGAAACCCACGATCTGATATCCCATCAGCATGAAACCACCGGCCATGAGCAACCCGTTGGTCACGAAGGCATGCTTTAGGAATCCTTCCCGCGTACGCCAGAAGCTCAACGCGATGAGAACACCCATGAGCGCCAGAATCTGTCCGATCTCCACGCCCACATTAAAGCTGAGCATGTTCGTGAGGAGCCCATCTTGCGAAATCGCGGTTTCCTGAAGCGTGGTCGCAAGACCGAAGCCATGGAAGAGACCAAACACCAGGACTGCGATCTTGGTGTTCGGCTGGAAACCGAGGAAACGACGGAAGCCGTCCATGTTGTCGAACGCCTTGTAAACCACCGAGAGGCCGATGATGGCGTCTACGATGAACGGGTTGGCTTGCACCCCCCAGAGAACGCCCGCCAAGAGTGTCACACTGTGGCCCAGGGTGAACAGACTCACGTAGGCGACGACGTCCCGGATGCGATACAAGAAGAACAGTACGCCCACCAGGAAGAGCAGATGGTCGTACCCGGTGAACATGTGCTTCGCCCCGAGATACATGAACGGCCCAATCGCGGCACCCACGTTCGTGAGGAAGAACGAGGCGTCGTCTTGCGCCACACCATGAGCTGCCGCCGCGTCGGTGGCCCGCACCAGAAGAAGGGCGCTGAGCAGGCCCACGGACAGGCTCCAACGTCGGACTGCACTACACGCAGCCCGGTCCATCAGACTCCTATTGATGCGCATCGGGATACGCTTGAAGCCTTGTATGAAGCCTTGTACGTGGGCGGGTCATCCTAGACTCCTTCGCTGAATCCCGATCCTCTGAACGGGAAACGGTCGATTACCGAACAAGATGGTAATCGACCGAAGTCCCCCCGGAAAGTTGTCACCGCCCCTGGGTGATGCGTAGCCCAGACAAGTGTACCCGCGCCGGACGGGAATCAGCTGATGGTCTGGAAAAGGCGTCCCGCTAAGAAAAGAGGGCCTCGAAGTGGCCGATGCACGCCCCCCAACCCTGCTCGTGACCCTCCTTGGCCTCCTCCGCAGGGAAACCAGCATGATGGAGAACGACCTCCGTTGCATCACCGCGAGCCTCGAACTCCACAGTCACGATTGTCTCGCCCATCTTCTGGTCCTCTTCCTTCCAGTCCCACGTGTACACGAGACGATTCGGTTCGTCGATCTCCTTGTAGGTGCCGAACGCGGTGTGGGGGTTGCCCTCCACGTTCATCGCTATGACAAAAGCGCCGCCCACCCGGAAGTCACTCTGAACCCCCCGGACACCACTCGGCTCAGGACAGGACCACTTCTGCATCAACTCGGGCTGTGTCCAGGCGTTCCAAACCTGCTGTCGATCCGCCTGAATCAGACGAGAGATAAGTAGGGAGTGCATGGTATCGACGGTCATTGGGATTCTCCTTTGTCGTCGAGTGATGACTCGCCGGCTGCGTCCTTGCGGGAACCCTCCAGGAAGTCTGCCAGCGAATCCAGTTGTTGAGTCCAGTATTGGCGGTGCGTTTCGATCCAAGCCGTCCCGGATCCCGGCGACGGGATCCGCATCAAGCAGGTTGATGGGACAGTTCTCACCAGCACGCTCACTGCGTTTCCCGCCGAGGCGAAATCGCCTGATACGGCCCGCTTGCGCTCGCTTATTGGCACGGCGGTCCCCCAAGCCGGAGCCTACGCCCTTGATAACATGGGTTACGGAGACGGAGGGGGTGAACTAGCGATCGGTGGGCTCGTTCTCGGTGGCGTCATCTTCGGTCCGGTACTCGGCTACATGTGCGCGGAGGAACCGGGGCGGGGGCTGTCACGCGCAGGCATCCGAGCCGCAGTCGTGGCGGCCGCAGTCGGAATTTGCGAAGCGGGCAATTGCGACGTCTTGAATTCGGCCGGGCCGGAACTCGCGCTAGCCGGAATCGTGGCCACGGCGGGAGGCGCGTACACTGTTCTGCTTCTCGGGCGCGACCTTTCAGACGTAAGTGACCAGGTGCGCGCCCGGAACCAGCGGCTCAGCGCGGTCTCCGTGTGGCCGGCCTACTTCCCGGATTCTCGGGCGCCTGGCTTCGTAGTCACGTGGAGGCCTTAGCAACCAACAAAGACGGACACCCCGAACGAAGAGGTGGCCGTCTCCATGTACTTCGTCAACAGCCTTCTAGGGATTCAGCCAGTAGTTCACCTTGAGCACAAAGATGTTGTCGGCTGGCGTCGAGAATATGTCGCCCACATCACGGTTGAGGTCGAATCCGCCGATCCACGGATCCGTCCCACTGGGGCCGTCCCCCTGTAGCGCACTGATCCGGCTCTGTTGCCAGACGAGGAAGAACGTCGAGCCTGGGCGCCATTCCCACCGAAGGACGGCGTTCCCGATAAGGCTTCGGTAGCTGAAATCGCGGTCCGACACGTTGAACTCGGCCGCCGGCCCTGCTCCGTCCGGATCCACTGCGTAGCTTCCCCCTGGGTCCTGCGAAATGGTCCCGATTTCGGTCCCGTACCCGAGGAAGTTGTTTGTGCCCGGGCGCTCAAGTTCCTTCAACTCACGGTAGTTTCCGGTCGAGACGAAGGGCTCGACGTACAGCTGGAGTGACAGCAAGGGCGTGAACGTGACGTTGACCGTCGTCCTGAGCGAGGCCGTTGTCTGGTTGAGACCGCCGAAGATGTAGCGCCGACCGAAGGTCTGATCCGCCAAGACGTCCGCCACCGACGTTACATACTGGGCGGAAGCATGGCGTCGGTTGTACGAAGGTCCCAATTGGATCCGCCAGCGATCGTTCGGATTCAGTGTCAGATCGAAGCTCACACTCCGGTCCCAGGAATCGTCGTTTTCGGTGGCCCATCGATAGCTGAAGCGGGCCGTGGTGTTGCGCCTCGAGTCCGAGCGGACGTTCACGTCACCCGAGAGGCGCCTCGGCGTGCGCGCCATCGGCCCTCCGCGCGTCAGTCGGTCGTCATCGTGCTCGGGATTGTAGCCTGCCCTGCCGCCCAACGACCAATAGTTGAGGAACTGCAAGTTGAAGCTCGTATTCACCTCGGCCCAAACCCGGTCTCCCGCATAGTTCCACACTGCGTCCGGACTGCCTCGGACGTCCCATTGTCTGAAAATCCGGCCGGGATCCGGATGATCGTAGCTGAAGTTCGTGTCCAGGATAAACCGGTCCGAAGCGGACTGGAATCCCATGTCGTTCACCTCGTAGCCTGGGCTGGAAGCCGCCATCGCGACCTTCGCGCCAAACGCTCCCGCCTGCTTGGCGAGGTCCACCATCGCATAGTATCCGCCCAGAGAAGTCGCATTGGTATCCAGGGTCAGATGGTCTGCGTCGGGGCGCTGATAGTACCGGGTGGAAGACTGTTGCGTGCGGGTGATCACCTCAGGATCTCCCTGCAAATAGCTTCCGGTGAACATGGTGCTGAACCGGTACGTCCGATTCGACCACTCGTGGGCGAAGTCCACCCCTCCGGAATAGGCCGCGGAGTGAAGGCGACCGCCCAGATCAGTCCCTCCGAGGTTGCGGTTCACCGCCGTGCCGAAGAACCCGAATCGGGTGAGTCCGCCGCTGAACTGCCTCCGAAGTCTCCCCACGAGGAAGTTCGTCCTGGGCTCGACTACGGTCTGATCCACGGCTTGCGTGGCGTCCATGTACGTACCGATCTCCTGGGAAGTGACGGCCTCCATGAGCCCCAACGACCAACCATCCCCTACCCTCCCGGTGATCTTCGCGGCGCCTAGGATGGTCGTGGCCGCGGCCACGTCAGAAAACACCGCGCTGGCCGGCACCCGCCCAGAGGGACGTCGTCCAATCCGCCGGGAGTAGAACAGCTGCGGGGCTCGCCCGGTGCTTCCGGCCGGGCCGCCTTCTCCAATCCGGAAGATGTCTCCACCCTCCACGAAGAACGGGCGACGCTCCTGGTACCGGGTCTCGAACGCCGTCAAGTTGATGACGGACGGATCCACCTCCACCTGACCGAAGTCGGGATTCACGGTGGCGTCCAGTGTCACGTTGGACGCCAGCCGGTACTTCAGGTCAAGCCCGACCTCGCCGAAATGGTCTGACCCGCTCTGGTAAGGATTCTCGAAGCCGATGCCGGAAGGAGACTCCAACTGGAGGTACTCTCCACGAGCCGCCGCGTAAGGCAGGATTTCGAGCTTCTGGCCGGATCGGATGTTCTCGATCCCATCAAGATGCGCGAACCGGGAGGCCCCTCCCCGATCCAGCGTCGGGACAAAGGGAAACGCGACCCGCTCCTGATTACGGAAAATGTTTCTTCTGAGCTGTATACCCCACACCTGCTCCTCATCAGGGCTGAAACGAAGCTGACTGAACGGAATGCGTACCTCAGCCGTCCACCCGGCCTCGGTAACCTGGGTGGCCTGATCCCAAACGGGATCCCACGAGATGTCGCCGCCTATCCCTCCTCCGCCCCCACCACCCGACACAGCATCGCGAAACGAACCTGATGCATTCACAGCAAACTGATACACCGTTTCATGGTCGTGGTAACTGTCGAGACTGATGGTGATGTAGTCGAAGTCCCCCTGGCCCGCGTCGCGCCGAGCGAGCCGTCCCGTGACTGGTGACCGGTCGTCGAGCACGGCCCCGATGTAGAGCGCATTGTCGTCGTAGGCGATGCGAAACTCGGTGCGCTCGGTTCCGAGTGCACCCTCATCCGGATCCTCCTGGAGAAGATCCGTGATGAAAGGCGCCTGTGCCCACACCGCCTCGTCGAGACGACCATCCACGTCGATGCTGGTCTGAGTGCGGACAGCCCGCGCCCGAGGTGCCAACTCGTGGTTGTAGTCGGCACCCGAGCCCCCTTGGCTGGCAGCACCAACCTGCGCTTGCAGACCCGGCGGAATCCCGATCAGGGTGAGTCCGAGGAGACTCAGCCGAACGCAGACTCGCTGCGGAAACGATGAGGTGCCGAGGAATCGGCGCGGGAGGTTCGTACGTGTGTCCGTGCGGACATCCATGTCAGTATTCCTGTCCGCTCGGGAAGGGAGGAGAGTAGCGATGCTGCACATACCTGCACGAGTCTAACAGGTTCCGGTTCGGCGCCCCTGCCGCCCTCACCCCCGTTCCCGACACGCGCCAAGAGCGCGGACACCTGAGTTCCCAACCCGCGCCAGAGGCACGATTACTGGTGGGGCCGGTCGCGCGCGCCTACTCCGAGGTCAAACGGAATGGGAACGACCGCACACTCGAGCACGGCGGGATGTGACACCACGGCTTGCTCGACCTCCACCGTGCTGATGTTCTCCCCTCCCGAAATGATGATGTCCTTAACCGCGATGCGGTCCGCATAGGCGTCACCGGCACGCTCAAGGAAGTTCGTCGGGAGCAGTTCTTGGCGGAAGACCGGCGTGGAGACCGGTGGGGAAAGCGGCGATTCTGGCTGATTCATAAAACATTCACTCCCGGCATGGTCAGCGCTCCAAAAGCAGGCAGGTCACGCCGCGGCGTACCAGAGAACCGAAAAGAAGTGGCACGTCGAGCCGCCCAGCACGAACAGATGCCATATGAAGTGGTTGTACGGAAGACGGCGCCAAACGTAGAACACGACTCCCCCGGAGTAGAGGAGCCCTCCCGCGACGAGCCACTGCAGGCCTTCCGGTGGCACATTTAGCACCAGCGGTCGAATCGCGATCACCACCGTCCATCCCATGATCAAGTACAGGAAGGTCGACAAACGCGGGCGACTTATACCCACCATCAGCTTTATGGCGACACCAACCGCGGCGGCGCCCCACACGATGCCGAACAGGGTCCACCCCCAGGGCCCTCCGAGCACGCCCAGAGTAAACGGCGTGTACGTACCCGCGATGAGCAGATAGATCGCCGCATGGTCGACCCTACGAAGACGAGCCTTGAGGCGGCTGTCGCGCGCCGCATGATACAACGCGGAGGTGAGATAGAGCAGCATCATCGTCGCTCCGAAGACGCTGCTACCGACGATGTCCGCAGCACCTCCCCGTTCGACGGCACCCACGACGAGAATCGGCGTCGCGGCAACGGCACACAGAAAACCGACGCCATGGCTGAGACTGTTCGCTAGCTCTTCCCCTCTGCTGCGCGAGGTGTTTGTCAACTATCCTCCCGCCACACCATTACCGCCTGACGTACTTCGTCAGCCCGCCATCCACCGCAGGACGTGACCCCGGTCCTTCTGCCCCATACACGTTTCCGTCCGCGTCGACCGCGACGCCTTCTCCGGCCGTGTTCCATGCCCGTTCCTGATAGGCGTGGCCCGGAATGAACGCGGTCACCTCGTCGGCATCAGCGCTTCCGATCCGGATTCCAGTCACCCAGCCAGGGTGGTTGGTCCCGCCCGTTTCGGAGTCGATCGCATAAAGCATGTCGTCCTCCGTAATGAACAGGCCGCTGATCCGGCTGAACTGATAGTACGAGTCGAGATAGTTCCCCTCCTGATCGAAGATCTGGATCCGGTGGTTTCCACGGTCAGCCACGAAAAGGCGTCCCTGTGAGTCCATCTCCAGGGCGTGGGGGGTCCGAAACTCACCTGGACCGATACCGATCTCTCCCCACTCCTTGATGAAGTCGCCATCAGCATTGTATTTCAGGATCCGTCCAGTGGAGCCGGGCGCCGGGTTCTGACCTTGCCCGCTGTGCCCGTCCGCGACGAAGATGTCCCCGTTCGGCGCGGTGATCACGTCGTTCGGCTGATTGAGTTGGCCGGGACCACTTCCCGGCACCCCCGCCTGACCGAGCCGCATGAGGATCTCGCCATCCGGGCTGAACTTGATCACTTGGTGGCCCTTCGTGCCGGCCTCATTCCCCGCGAAATCGGTCACCCAAACGTTGCCGTCGTTATCCACATGGATACCGTGAGGGGTGACGAACACACCGGCGCCAAAGGCGGCTAACAGCGCCCCTGTGTCCTTGTCGTACTTGACGATCGGGTCGACCAGGTTGGTATCACAACCGCCGTCGAGGCCGCCTCCACACCGGTCATAGGCCCACACGTGCCCGTCGGGCCCGATATCGGCTCCTGCCGTGGAGCCCCACTCTCGACCGTTGGGTAGGCGCGCCCAGTGCGTGATCACCGTCGGGTTAGGGTTCGGCAGCATGCTCGCCGCCGGATCCGTAACATCGTCGGCCGGCGTGCCGGTGGTACCGGTGGGCGGAAGGACGAAGCCCGAGGAAATGGCAGTTGGGGATACCGTACCCGCCGATGCCTCAGCCATGCCATCCGGGTCGGCAGCCATGTCATCTTCCGCTGGCCCGCCGCATCCCACGGCAAGGGTCAGAGCGATACAGGATAGAATTCCGCGGCTCGAACGATCGGAGAATGACATGACGACCTCCCTGGATTTTGCGGCGATTACACATGGTGCGTGGGCTATCTCGAACGTCAATATAGTGAGTTGGCGCTAGGGGGTGGCGCAATATGAGCACGACCGAGCGGGCCCCAAGGAGAAGAATCCTCTCGACCGTCCCACTGCGAATCTGCTTACGCTCCAATGCGACCTCTGGTTGCAAGTCAGAGGAGCGCGGCCCACTTTCAGCATTGGATCGGTGGGAGGGGTGAGAGAGATTCTCCAAGGAGCCGAGCCATGAGCAAATTGAGTCGCACAATCAGAGGGGCAGAAGCCGGAGCCGCCGCCGCGGTAGCTCTCTCCTTCTTCGTTTTCGATCTAGTCCGTCTCCAGCCGCTCGGCACGCCCGGCGCCCTCTCGGGAGCCCTCATGGGCCCCGGCCGCGAGTGGGATTTTACCAGCTTTGCCGGTTTTATCGCCGGCCTCTCGATGGCGTACCGGATCGCGACCTTCACCGCGGTGCATTTCCTGACTTTTGCTTTCGTCGGTATTTTGGCGTCTGTTCTTTTCGATTGGAAGAACGGGGCAGGCCTCAAGCCACTCCTCGCCGTGGCGGGCCTCTGTGTCGCGGCGTTCGCAACCACTGTTCTCGGAGCGGGATCCGCGGTGGCGCTGAAGTCACTGGGGCCACTCGCGGTTGTGTCGATAGGCATCTTCGCTGCGCTCCTCGTGGTCGGATACCTCCGACTGGCATCCATGCCGGAGCCGGAGGACGAACCGGCGGCCTGAGAGCCGGACGGACCGCGACCCCAACCTCTCCAGATGTACCCCAGTCCAGAGGTCTCCTAGGCTCACCCGAATATTGTCACGGGGCCATGCTTCACGTAGCGTGAGCCGCGGTTCCTGTGGACTGTACCAAATCGGTGCCACCCGGAGCGGATCAGGCGGAGGATGTCGAACGGTGCTGAGAGGCAAGATGTGTGGATGCCGGTTGGGAATACTGGTCGCTGCTATTGCGCCCGCTTCAGGGATTGCCGGCCAGACCGCCGATGATGCCGCTGTACGGGTCTCAGGTTTCGGGGACTTCAACTATTCGGTTACCGACTCGGACCGACGGGAAGGCTTCCGTCTCGGGCAGATGGTGGGCCACGTGACCGCGGACCTCGACGAGGGCTTCACCTTTTTTGGTGAGGTCTCTCTGACTGGCGGCGACACAGAGTACGCGTTCGAAGTCGAGCGTGCCCGGCTGCGGTACGATTTCACCGATCTATTCAAGATTTCGGCTGGTCGCGTCCACACCCCGCTCGGGTATTGGAATGAGACGTTCCATCACGGATCCTGGCTCCAAACGTCCGCCATGCGGCCCGAAATGATCGCGTTCGGAAACCGCTACATCCCGACGCACTTCGTCGGTGTCATCGCGGAGGGCGGACTCCCCTCGTCGTCCATCGGACTGGACTACAGCGTAGGAATCGGTAACGGGAGGGCCGGGGACATCGCCCGGGCGGGGGACGCTGGGGACGTCAACGGCCACCGCGCCTTGCTGGCCAGCATTCGCTCACGTCCCATTTCCATCGCCGGCTTGGAGTTGGGTGTGAGCTTCTACAGTGACCGACTGCTGGCTCCTGATGGAAGCGACGCCAATGAACGGATCTACGCGCTACACGCCGTGTTGGATCGGGACGGTCCAGAGATCCTGGCTGAATGGGCCCACGTGACCCATGACCCCGCTACCGGCACGGGGGGCTTCCCCGGCTCGAACGCCTATTACGTCCAGGTCGGCTACCAATCGCCTGGCTCGTTCGACTCGGTAAAACCCTACGCCAGAGTGGAGCAAGTCGTCGTCCCGACGGGAGCCTACGTTTTCGCTCCCCTGGCTTTGAACTACGACGGGGTCGTTGTCGGAATCCGGTATGATCCCAGCCGGCTTCTGGCTCTGAGGCTGGAGTACCGCTACGAGAGGTTCGAGGCCCAAGCAAGCTCGAACAGTGTCTACGCACAAGCCAGCTTCGTCCTGGCAGGTTCATGATCCCATTTGAGCGGAGTGTGATTTTTTTGGTTGACGGATTGAAGAGGTTGTTGAATAGGCCACTCTGGATGACGTCCGTATACGACCTCCGCGCGGATACCATGAGCGCGGCCTGATCGCCGAGAGGAATCTCTAACGTCGTGCGGCCACTCAGAAGATTGGCGCCGGCACTCGCACGAAAGGCCTGCGGATCCCCCGCCCTCCCGATCATGTTCACCACGCTGGAGGTGCGCCCACCGAATCGGGCCGGATATGCGGACTTTTTGACTCTTGTTCCTGGGCTGTCCTGACATGCGATCCGCCAAGTGAGACTGCTAGATTCCGCACCGATACCGGGTGGCGGCGAACTCGGCCTTTACCAACACGGCCAAGAGTTCGCCATCAGAATCGTGGATGGACAGGATCTCATGTGCACACGGACCCACGGATCGGAAGACGCGCTGGCCGAGATCACCTGCAGAAGAATCGCTGATCGTGCCCAGGCCCGTATACTGATTGGCGGGTTGGGATTCGGCTTCACGCTGGCCTCGGCTCTGAAGCATCTGGGGACCGACGCCCAGATCGTCGTTGCCGAGTTGGTCCCGGCAGTCATCGAGTGGAACCGTGGTCCACTCGGAGAGCGTACAGGTCATCCCCTTCGGGACGGACGGGTGACCGTTCACGCGTCAGACGTCTCCGACATCGTGAGGGCAGAGTCCCGGTCTTTCGACGCCATTCTCTTGGACGTCGACAACGGCCCGGATGGATTGACCAAAGAGGGCAATCACTGGCTCTACTCTCGCCAAGGGCTGGAGGCTTGCCACCAGACGCTCCGCCCCAAGGGTCTGCTTAGTGTGTGGTCGGCGGGGCCGGACCGTGCGTTCAGCAAACGTCTACGAATGACGGGGTTCGATGTTGAGGAGGTCAAGGTGCGGGCGCACGGGAGCAAGGGGGCCCGGCACATCATCTGGGTTGGGACGAAGCCGGAGGTGTAAGGGGGAGCTCAACATCCGGCCCAACCACCCCTCTCCTCGCCCATCGCATTAGAGTACGTTGCGTCCCGGAAGGCTGTATTCCCCCACAGGCTACTTCTTCAACAGTCTCCTAGCGCAGGAACCCGACTTGGAGCCTCCGATCACCTCGGACCCGACAGCCACTCCCCTCGACATTCTTCGCGAGGTATTCGGCTACGGAGAGTTTCGCCCCGGCCAGCTTACGGTCATCGAAGCAGTCGTCCAGGGCAGAGATTGCATCGCCCTCATGCCCACGGGGGCAGGCAAGTCCCTGACGTTCCAGGTGCCTGCCCGGCTCATGGAAGGCACCGTGCTTGTCGTGTCCCCACTGATCTCCCTCATGAAGGACCAGGTCGATGCGCTCACCGAACTGGGTTTTCGGGCGACCGCGATCAACTCATCGCTGGATCCGGAGGAACGAGAGCGTAGGCTTCAGGGGCTCAGATCAGGAGAGTACGAACTGGTCTATTTGGCCCCTGAAGGCCTAGACGGCCGTTTGAGCCGGGAAGCCGGAAACTGGCCGCTCTCGCTGCTGGTGGTGGACGAGGCTCATTGTATCAGCCAGTGGGGCCACGATTTCCGACCGTCGTATCGGCGACTACAACGGCTCCGCGACGAACTGCAAGGCGTGCCGGTACTAGCGCTCACCGCAACCGCCACGAACGATGTGGCGCGCGACATCATTCGACAGCTCGGCATGAAGAAACCAGCCGGGTTCAAGGGCTCTTTCTTCCGTCCCAACCTGAATATCTACTGCCGAAAAAAAGGCACGGGGCCCACCCGCCGAGAGATCGCCGGGCTGATCAAGGCGCGTCCGGGCCAGAGCGGCATCCTTTATTGCTCCTCGCGGAAAGCCGTGGATCAAATGTCGGACTTCCTCTGTGATCAGGGGGTGCGGGCATTGCCGTATCACGCGGGCATGGAGGATGCCGACCGGGCTGCAAACCAGGATGCCTTTGCGAGGGACGACACCGACGTGATCGTCGCGACCATCGCCTTTGGTATGGGCATCGATAAGTCGAACGTGCGCTTCGTCATACATCGGGACATGCCCAAAGATGTTGAATCATGGTATCAGGAGATGGGGCGTGCGGGTCGGGACGGTCTGGGTAGCGACTGCTTTCTCTTTTATTCGTGGGCCGACGTGAAACTTCAGGAACGGTTCTTGAGCGAAGTCGACGACCCCGATCTCTATTGGGCGAAGATCGAGGCCACCAAGGCCCTCTTCCGCTTGGTGGAAGACGGTGGGTGCCGCCATAGGAAAATCCTGGGTCACTTCGGCGAAGAGATCGAACCGTGCAGCTCGTCCTGTGATTGGTGTACCGGTGAAAAGGCCGAGGACCTAGCGGCCGAGGGGATGTCGGCCGTCACGCGCTCATCTCCCCGACGACGATCACCCGTGCAGAACGACCGGGTCGCGGAGCCCGGGCCGATGAGCGAGGACGCGGAGGCTCTTTTCCAGTGTTTGCGAGAGCTGCGTAAATCGCTGGCCGACCAACAGGGCGTTCCGGCCTACATCGTATTCAGCGACAAGACGCTTCGGGCCATGGCCGAAGCCGCCCCGTCCACACCCGAAGAGCTCCTTGCCGTCTCAGGCGTGGGACCATTGAAGCTGGAGCGGTACGGGGAAGCGTTCCTGAGCGAGCTGAGCAGAGCTGCATCGAGCCCGGCAGGTTTCGGAAATACCTAATCGCGGCGCTCCTCCTGGGGAGGCGCGATTCTTTCGACGCCCCGCGAGTGGGGATCGCCACACGCGTTCCGGGCGATTCGAGCTCCCCGGGCGGACCCATAGAGGCTCTCCGAGACGGCTGACGGTGGGCGGAGCATCAATGTGGCGGGGGAGGGCGATTGACGATACAGTGAACGCATGCTGAATCGAAGAAAGTTCGTAGCGGCCGCCCTGGCGGCCCCCCTGGTAAGGCCGGTGCAAGCGGCGCAGGCACAGACCCCTCCTCCCGGCAAGATGTTGCTTGCGATGCACCAGAACACCTCCCGGGCGGCCGGCTTCCGCGGCTCCCTCGAGGGTTGGGCGAGGGCCGGCATTCAGTACGTCGAACTCAACGACGCTATGCTGGACGGCTTTCTGGAAAACGACACGTTGGCTGGCGCGAGGAACCTGCTGGATGACCTGGGGCTGACACCGGTGTCCGGCGCAGCGGTTATGCAGGACATCTGGATCCCGGGTCCCGCGCGCGAGGTCTCGCTCGAGACGTGGAGGCGGCGCTGCGAGCAGTTTGCCGCCCTTGGATCGGAGAGGATCTACTCGCCGTCGATCACGAACCGGAGGGTCACCGCTGAGGATTTCGCAGCAACCCCCGATTGCATCCGGGAGGCCGGACAGATCGCCAGCGAGTACAACCTCACGGCGATGATCGAATTCCTCCGCACATCGACACACCTGGCCACTTTGACCTCTGCGCTCGACATGATCCGCGCGGCGGACCATCCCAACGTCCGACCCATGATGGACATTTTCCACTTCTGGTCGGGGCTAAGCAAATTCCAGGACCTGGACTTGCTCGAAACAGGTGAACTAGCCCACGCGCACTTCCAGGATCTCCTGGATGAGCCCAAGGAATTGACCAACAACAACTACAGGCTCATTCCCGGCGACGGCGTTGCACCTTTGGTGGCCATCCTTCAGAAGTTGGCTGAAAAGGGGTACGACGGGGCACTCTCGGTGGAATTGTTCCGGCAGGAACTGGTCCGAGGAGATCCGTTCCAGGTCGCATCCGAGATCCGCCGGAAAGCCGAGACCGTCATGCGCGAGGCGCAGGTCCTTTAGGCCGCTCCAGTGTTCGAAGAATATTGAAGGGGAGAAAGGCTTCAGGACCGGGCACTCTCAAAGGTGCAGTAGCGTGCGTGCGATCCCCATGAGGCGTCAGACCAGATGACCGTATTTCCTCGAAACACGACCCGTCGAACCGCCACTCGTCGAAGCGCGATCCGACAGGTCGTCGCCGTCTCGTTCCTCTCGCTCTTCGGGCTCTTCGGCGCGTTCTCCCTCGCAAGCGCTCAATCACTCCTGGACGACTACACGCCCGTAACGGAGGACATGCTGCTCAACCCACCGGACGGCGAGTGGTTCATGTGGCGCCGCACCTACAACCACTGGGGGTACAGCCCGCTCGACCAGATCAACACCTCCAACGTCGACGAGCTGCGCTTGGCGTGGGCGTGGACCATGACGCCGGGTATGCAGGAAACGACGCCTTTGGTGCACGACGGGATCATGTTTCTGCCCCAAGCGTGCGACTACATAGAGGCCGTGGACGCCCGGGACGGAACGCCACTTTGGGAGTACCGGCGCGAACGGGTCGAGCACGATGCCAGCCTCGCTTGCGCGAACCGCAACGCCACGCTCTATGGGGATCAGCTCATCATCGGCACGCACGACGCATACCTCGTTTCCCTCGACGCCCGCACGGGAGAGGTGACGTGGGAGCACCAGGTGGGTGACTGGACGATTGGGCACCACTACTCCGGCGGTCCACAAGTCTTCAACGGTCAGATCGTGGCCGGTATGTCGGGCTGCTATCACATCAACTCCGGATGTTGGATTTCAGCCCACGACGTCGACACCGGCGAGGAGTTGTGGCGCACGCGCACCATCCCGGGACTCGGGGAGCCTGGCAGCGAGACGTGGGGCGCCCTTCCCGCAGCACAACGAAACGGTGGCTCAGCCTGGATCGCCCCGAGCTACGATCCCGAACTGAATTTAATCTACGTCGGCGTAGCGGTGCCCGTCCCATGGGGATCGGTCCAGCGTGACACGCAGGGTGGTGATGTCCTCTACACTAACTCCACACTGGCTCTCGATGCCGACACCGGTGAGATGGAATGGTACTTCCAGCACTTGCCCGGCGACGACTGGGACCAGGACCACCCCTTTGAGCGCATCATCGTGGAGACCGAAGTCAGGCCCGACGCGGACGAGGTCCCGTGGCTGAATCCGAACATCGCTCCCGGCCCCCGTAAAGTCATCACAGGCATCCCGGGCAAACCCGGGATTGTTTGGACGCTCGATGCGGCAACGGGCGACTTCCTTTGGGCGCGCGAGACTAGCTACCAGAACGTCATCGTTGGCGTGGACATCGAGGGACGAAAAGGCATCGCCAATCCGGACATCAAGTTGGACTCGCTCGATGAGCAAACGCTCGTCTGCCCGGCGCTCAACGGAGGCGGCATCAATTGGCAATCGGTCGGCTACAGCCCCCAGACGAACGCCCTGTATGCCCCCACCAACAACACGTGCATGCGCTACGCGCTCGATCCGGTGGACCACCAGCTCGGTGACTATCACGCCTCCGCGACGTACCGGCGGGTGGGAGTGCCGAATTCAGATGATCAGGTCGGCCAGTTCACTGCGGTGGACGTGGCCACAGGCGCAACACGCTGGGCGTACCGCCAGCGGGCAGGAATCGGCGGATCTGTGCTGACCACGGGTGGCGGGTTGGTTTTTGTCACCGACGACGAGAGGCGCTTCCGGGCGTTCGATGCAGACACGGGGGAGATTCTGTGGGAGCAGATTCTCAACTCCAGCGCCGGCGGGTACCCGGTGAGCTACAGCGTGGACGGCGTACAGTACATCGCCATCGCAGCCGGGGGCGGTGTGAACTATCGGAGCATCACGCGGGAAATCAGGCAGCGAGGCGGAGGCAATACGCTGTTCGTGTTTCGGCTTCCGTAAGGGGTAATGTGGAAGATTAGTTAGGACCAACGGGACCGCAGTTTCTGCCGAGTTGTCCGGGGCAGACTGAGTCGGGGGGCGGAATACGACGGAGGCCCCACAGCACCTTCGCTGTGGGGCCTCTTTCTCGTGGGACTGGCAATCAGGCCCCGGCGCTTTCCTCCTTGTCCGGCTGTGCGACGAAGCGCAGATACGGTTTGGGCGAAGTCCAGCCGTCGGGGTATTTCTCAGCGGCCGCCTCGTTCGAGACGGACGGTACGATGATCACGTCGTCACCCTGGGTCCAGTTGGCCGGCGTCGCGACTTGCAAGTTGGCTGTCATCTGGATCGAATCCAGGACACGGAGCACTTCATGGAAGTTGCGGCCCGTTGTCATGGGATACGTCAGGCTGAGCTTGACCTTCTTGTCTGGCCCGATCACGAACAGCTTGCGCACGGTGGCGTTGTCTCCGGCCGTCCGTCCCTCAGCGCTGCCGGTCGCGTTCGGGTGAAGCATCCCAAACTGCTTGGCGACCTCGAGATTGGTATCGCCGATGAGCGGATAACCCACCGCGTGTCCAGACACTTCCTCGATGTCCTTGGACCACTCAGTGTGATCGCTGACCGAGTCGATGCTCAAGCCGACAATCTTGCAGCCACGCTTCTCGAACTCCGGCTGCAGTCCCGCCACCGCTCCCAGTTCCGTAGTACAAACCGGGGTGAAGTCCTTCGGGTGCGAGAACAAAACGGCCCAGCCATCCCCAATCCAGTCGTGAAAGTTGATGGTGCCCTGCGTGCTCTCCGCCGTGAAGTCGGGAACCTCATCACCGATCTGTATCTCCATTGGATCTTTCCTCCCTTAGGGTTGATCTCTACGAGGTGCCCGATGTCGGGTGCGGCGGAGTCTCAGTACGAGCCTACGACCGTGTGAGGGGTGTTGTCCAGCGGCCCGGGAACGGACGTCTTCGATCTCCGAGCGAACGACACGTTTTTGATCAAGGTGGCGCACTGGTTCAA
>JAPYQK010000002.1:32360-51711 GCA_029941275.1 Longimicrobiales bacterium
TCTTCGATCTCCGAGCGAACGACACGTTTTTGATCAAGGTGGCGCACTGGTTCAACTGGTGACTGCGGATCCCCAGGCAACACCAAGTGTCAGAAGCCGGTCGCGTATCCGCCGCTTTCTTGCTAAGTTTCCCAGCGGATATCGTTGTGGGGATTTCCCCCACGTGGGGATCGGGACTCCCCCTACGGCGTATTCTAGACAGCATGGCAAGTTGATGGAGGCGGGTTGTAAACATCCCGCCGTTGGGGGCACGTGAGTATGCTACGGACATATAGGGCTCATCGTCGGGGAACCGCACTGTTTTTTGCAGCGGTCTTCTCGTTTGTTGGGTGGGCCGACGCTTCCGGTCTGCACGTTTGTCCCCAGCACGACGGTCTCCCCGTTGCGACAACTAGTGAGACGGGATCGGCGCACGGCCTCGCCGATGCTGCACCCGCGGCCGCTGAGTCGTCTCACGACAGTCACCATGAGGGACCGTGCACCTGCGTCGGGGCCTTCGATGATCAGGGATCGGCCTTGCAGCCGGCCCTACCCGGGGCGGTCTTTCTCGACGCACCGATTTCCCGCCCGGCCAGGGCGCGCGCCGACAGCGCGATTCTCACCCCCTCGCTGTACCGCCTTCCGTTCGCGAACGCCCCGCCTCATCTGATTTAGGGCCCTCGACGCTCCGGTCCTCGTTGGTCTGATCCGCGTCGTTGTAGGAACACTCCCGCCGTCCATTCCTGGTCATACGACTGCTCGTTGCAGCCAAGTCCGGTGGGGGAACCTCAAAAAACTCAGTGAAGGGAAATTTCGAGATGAAATCTCCAGTAGCATTACACGCATATGCGTCGACCAATCTTTCGATTGCCAGCATTGTTCGGACGGGCCTCGCGGCCCTCATGTTGGTTGTCTTGTCCGCCTTTACGCCGCATCAGGCAGCAGCTCAAGGCAGCGGCACGATCGTCGGACAAGTCGTCGCCGCCGACAACGGAGCGCCACTGGCCTCGGTGACAATTTTCATCGATGGCTCGAACCGGCGGGCAGCCACGAACAGCCAAGGCCGATTCACACTTGCCATTCCCGCAGGCGACCACGTCCTCGTGGCGGAGCGACTCGGGCTGGAGAGCACCCGGCAGGAGATCACGGTGTCGGCGGGCGCCACCACCACCGTGAACCTTCAAGTCGCTTCTTCGGCGATCGAACTGTCGCGGATCGTCGTGACGGCAGCACGGGAGGCTCAAGATCGGAGTCGGGTGGCGGCCTCCGTAGGGGTTGTCGACCGATCAGACATCGCGAACACCCTGCCGTCACATCCGTCCGAAATCATGGGGCGTGTGGCCGGCGTACTGGTAAATACTACGGGTGGCGAGGGCCACATGACGGCGATCCGTCAGCCGCTATCCACCGCACCCGTCTACCTCTACCTGGAGGACGGCCTTCCGACGAGGTCGACGGGCTTCTTCAACCACAACGCGCTGTACGAGATCAACTTGCCTCAGGCGGACCGGATCGAAGTCATGAAAGGGCCGGCAAGCGCCCTCTATGGGTCGGACGCCATCGGCGGCGTGATCAACGTCGGAACCAGGCGACCCGCGGACGAGGCCATGGCTTCGTTGAGTCTCGAGGGTGGGGGATTCGGTTACAAGAGGGCCCTCGGTACGGTGAGCGGCAGCGGCTTGAGTGCCGATCTGAACATCACCGAGACAGATGGATGGCGAACCGGAACCGATTACAAACGTCAGAGCGCCACGCTCCGCTGGGACCGGACGTTCGGTGACGGCGTGTACCTCAAAACCGTCGCAGCGTTGTCCAACATCGATCAAGCCACGGCGGGAACGTCGGCCCTTTCCCGCACGGACTACTTGAATGATCCCACGGCGAACTACACGCCGATCTCATTCCGGGAAGTCAGGGCCTTCCGCGTCTCCACCGCACTGGAGGCACAGGCCGGAGCCGGAACGCTGAGCCTGACGCCATTCTTCCGCTTCAACTCGATGGATCTTCTCCCCAACTGGTCGCTCACCTTCGATCCAGCAATCTGGGAGACACAAAACACCTCGTACGGCTTGCAAGCCAAGTACGGGGTCAGCCTCAAAGACACGGGCGTCCGGATCGTGAGTGGGGTCGACTTCGACTACAGCCCAGGAAGCCACTTCGAGACGTCGATCAATCCGGTCCGGACCGCTGGGATCTTCGACACTTATACCGACGCCGCGGACATATACGACTACGACGTGACCTTCGCACAAGCCTCGCCATACGTGCAGGCTGACTACGAGACGGGGCAGTTCACGATCTCCGCGGGGGTTCGGAGCGACTTCATAAAGTACGACTACAACACTCGCCTGGCAGAGCTG
This sequence comes from Longimicrobiales bacterium, assembly GCA_029941275.1. Classification (GTDB taxonomy): domain Bacteria; phylum Gemmatimonadota; class Gemmatimonadetes; order Longimicrobiales; family Gaopeijiaceae; genus UBA822. The sequence goes on from JAPYQK010000002.1 coordinate 34,700, forward strand.
CAAACCGGGCCCCATCGCAGGCCTGCGGACGCCTCTCCGAGCTTCCAGGATGTAACCCCCAAGTTCGGCATCACCTACAACCCGGCCCAAGAGTTCGGCGTTTTTGGATCATATCGACACGGATTTCGTGCTCCTTCCGAAGGGCAGATCTTCCGACAGGGTTTGGCCCTGAACACACTGGACCTCAAACCGGTACAGGTCGAGAGCACCGAGCTGGGGGTCCGAGGCGTGCTGAGCAACGTCTTCAGATACGAGCTCACCGGATATTACATGAGCAAGACAGACGATATCCTCGGCTTCCGCCTTCCCGACGGAAGCAGTGAGACCCTCAATGCCGGTGAGACTCTTCACAAGGGCCTAGAGGCTCAGATCGGAGCCAGCCTAGCCGAAGGACTGAGCCTCGACATCGGGTACACGTTTGCCGAGCACACCTATGAAGACTGGAGGCCCAACTCCACGACGGATCTAGCTGGCAACAGGATGGAGTTCGCGCCACGACAGATCGGTAACGCTGTGCTCGAATATGAGGTGCCTGCCCTGGCCGGATCCTCATTTTCGTTCGAGTGGAATCGGCTAGGACCGTACTTCGAGGACGCGTCCAACGACAACAGGTACGAGGGCCATGACCTCTTCAACGCTCGCACACTCATCCCGGTCGGGAATAACATGCAGGTGTTCGCGCGGCTTCAAAATGTCACGAACACGCGCTATGCTGAACGAGCGAGCTTCAACGCGTTCCGCGGTGAGGAACTCGCACCCGGACTCCCCCGTACATTGTACGCGGGTATTCGCGTAACCGGAGGGTTGGGACTATGAGTCGACGTAAACGCACATCCGCCGTCCTGATTGCCGCACTTACGGCCGCAGCATGCGGTGTTGGTGAGTCAGGGATGGGCGAAGCCGAGTTGGGGCCGACGCTCGAATTGGCGTCTTCCGGTGCGAGTAATCCAACCACGGCCATCGATGCTGAGAGTGGAGATGCCCTAGTCGCCTGGGTGGAAACCCACGACAGGGAGTCCAATGTACTTCTTGCAAGGCTCTCGCCTGACGGCTCGGTGGGGACTCCCACACGGGTGAACAACATCCCCGGGGACGCCGCCGCACACTTCCAAGCTCCTGCTCAGGTGGCCACGGGCGCGGACGAGGAAGTGTATGTGTTCTGGACCAACAATACGCCGAGGCCGGGACAGCGCTTTCCAGCGAGCGATCTGAGGTTCGCTCGTTCCAGTGACGGCGGGCGCACATTCGAGCCAACCATAACGGTCAACGACGACGCAGGTGGACCGCCGACTTCACACACGTTCCACAACTTACTCGTCGCGCCGGACGGTACCCTTTATGCATCCTGGCTCGACTCACGGAATGGCGGCGAGGGTCCCCCGGCGCTTCCCCAGGGCGGAGAAAGCGGAGCTCAGGAAACCGTCGATGTTAGCCAAGCGCCCACCGACGGGCCCGAAGTCCGTATCGCGATTTCGCGTGACGGGGGCCGTACCTTCTTGCCCAGCTTCGTCGTCGACCGAAACGCATGCCCGTGTTGCCGCACGGCCATGGCCATCGGGCCAGACGGAGCTCTCTACATCGGGTGGCGGAAGGTATACGAGGGTAACGTCCGGGACGTGGTGATCGCCCGGTCGGACGACGCCGGCAAGACATTTAGCGCACCGATGCGCGTGCACGAGGACGGATGGGTCTTCCCCGGTTGCCCACACGCCGGGCCCGCACTCGACGTGGACTCTGAAGGAGCAGTCCACGCGGCTTGGTACACGGGCAAGCCTGGTGCGGCAGGTCTCTTCTACGCCCGTTCCCAAGACGGAGCGGAGTCCTTCTCGGAGCCTACCCCGCTGGCCACAGGGGATGTTGTTGCTCCTTCGCTCTCTTCCTTGGTCGCTGAAGATGGTGGCAAGATCTGGATGACCTGGGAGGACAGGAGGAGAGGCGCACCGGAGTTGCATACCGTGCGCACCGCCCTGGACGGGGTGAATGGAGAGATGCGGGCCGAGGTGATCGATGGGTCGCATCCCAGCGTCTCCGCCGACGGCGGCACTCGGGTGTTCGCTTGGCTGGACGGCAGTACTGTCTTCGCCCGGGCGGGCTTCGCGCCCTGATGTAAGCTGAGATGCTTTCGAAGATCGAGAGGCTCCCGACCGCCGTTTCTGGCGGCGGGAGCCTCTTGGCGTTTTGGGCACCGGGCTGAGGGACCCGCCAAGGCGACTTGGTTTCCTACATTGCCAAGCTTAAAGAAGAACTCAGGGAGGCGCCCCCGCCGGGCGGTCCCTCGAAACCAGATTCAGTCCGTGGTCGACTATCTAGAGATTCGGCCGCCGCGGGACTAGACGGAGCAACTCATGGACGTTCTTCAAGTCTTCGTGAGGGCCGACGCCAAGGTGACGAAGGAGGAGGAGATGGTGCTAGAAGAGCTGACCGGTCTCATCGAACAATACGTCGATGAAGATGCAACAGAGCGCACCATGTTCGAGGTTCTGATCGTACCACAAAACGACGAGCAGGTGTCGGCCATCGCCGACCTCATCCCCGGTGCCCAGATGACGACGCTTCGCGGCGGGAGCGTCTTTCCCGTGGGACGGTTCTTCTCGGCCAACTACGCGGAAGTGGTTTGCGAGAAATACATCGCGCTGGGGCTATTTACGACGCACGTGGCGGCATGACCGGACGTTCGCCGCGCCCGGCCCGGGTGCATCGCAGCAGGTGCGCCCGTTCAGCGAGCAGGAACGACCGTCTTTATTTGCGGTGCTTGTCCAGGAAGGCGAAAACCTTGTCGATGTTCTGCCGACCAGCGCTGAAGTGTGACCCGCCGGCCACCTCGATGTACTCGTAGTTCATCCCGAGCTTTTCCATCTCAGCGACCCAAGCGCGGGTCACATCAACATCCACGGCTTCGTCCGCGTCGCCCATCACAACCATGACGGGAAGGTGGCGGGCAGGACTCACCGCCTCGGGGCTGCTGTAGATCGCGGGGGCCATGGGCGCGAGGGCAGCCCAGATATCCGGGTACTTGATGCCGAGGTGCCAAGTGCCACCGCCACCCATGGACTGGCCGATCAGGTAGATCCTCCGTTCGTCGACGTTGTACTCGTCCCTCATCATCGCGAGTACGTTCATGACGTCCATTTCGCTGAGTTCGCCCAGGTTGTCGGGGCCGGGGTCTTCCCTGCGGCGATTGAACTCGTTTCCGGCTCCGCGACCCCCGTACCAGCCCCTCTCGTTGAAGCCCAGCGGCGTCGCCACGATGTAGCCGTACTCCTCCGCTAGCTCTACGAGATTGTTGTACTCCATCATGTACATGATTCTGCTACCGAGGCCGTGCAGGGCGATCACCAGCGGTGTTGCCCTGTTGCCGTCGTATTCGGTGGGAACGTAGACACCGTATTCGATTTCGGCCCCGTCGGCCTGGGGCATCTCGTAGGTCCTGAGTTCCACGCGCGCCAGCGCGTGCAAATTGGCCTGGGATCGCTCCGGCATCACCCAGTCTTGAGCAACCAGGCTGCCTTGTGCCACGAGCAAGAGCACCAAACTGTGTAGGAGTGCCCCGACAACACGTCTCGTGAATGATCCCGGAGCCTGCGTGCGCGACGGAGTCATGGTGTTTCCTCCCTTAGTGCCCTCGGTCGGTTTCGACCGTGATCAGGCCAAGATGTCCCCTCGCGATGAGGCCTGCAAGCGATCCGGCGGGCTCGGGGCGATACGTGGCAACTGCTCGGCAGCTACCCGGTCGACTACCTACTCTATCCCGGACAGAACCGCCTCGAAGGTCTCAACAGTGACGCCCACGGCCAGGCGGTCGACAACCGAACGCCGGATTCTCAGCCACTCGTCATCCCACTCACTCCAGTCGAAAAGGCGCGTGTTTCGGTTGTTCAACCTGAGCTGCCAGGGATCGCCGTCGAACTCACCCTCACGGAAGGATCCTCCGTCCTCCGCAGAGATGCTGAACTCGGCAACGGCCCTTCCGTCTAGGTCCACGATGAGTACATCGGCTTCGGCCCGCACCGTGCGCTCTCCCGAGTGAACCCTGTACGTCACCGTATCGTCAACCTCGTACGTGACCCACGTCCGTCGCGAATTTCCTCCGGAGGCCCGGCCCGAATTCTGGTCCGAATTCTCCGATCCGACCCAGCCGCGGCCGCGACAATCGTCAGGGCTCAGACTGATCCCCCGGCCTCTGTCCTGCCCCACGCCGGGTACGTTGCATGCATCGCGGTCGGCATCCCTTTCCCGCTGTCTGGACCGATTTCGGTCCACTTCCTGCCGCCGGATCACAGCCGTCCGCTCCTCGACCTCGACATCCTCGTCCCTGATCCTGATCGAGGTGATCTCGACCATGACCCCGTAGTCGGCGCCGATCAGGTCGAGGGCACGGCCCACCAACGCCGGTGACTGAGGAATTATCCCGCGAAGCAGCCCGCGAAGCTCACGGCGGAGAATGTTGTTGTCAGCCATCGCAACGAACGGCGGCGCCTGTCTCCAATGCCCTGACTCCATGGCCCCGTCCAGCGCGATTTCGAGATCGGCACCTACGATATCTCGGACTCTACCTGTCGAAGACACCGGGAGGGCGGCGACAACTACGGTCCCCATGTCCAGCGCCCGATCCTGAAGGTCGGTTACTTCCATGACGATGGACCGAGGCGTTGAGCGCCGCACCGACAGAGCCCGCTCGGCAACCCCGTACGCCGCTCTTGGCCGACGATCGCCAAGTTCGATCTCGGCCCAGTCAATGAACACGCGTGTTTCGGCGTCGAAGGATGCCTCTCTCTGATCCCTGGACGGTGAGAACTCTCCCCGCACCGAAGCGAACGCCCGGGCCGCGTCTTCCCACCGGCCTTCGCGCGAGGCATCCTCGCCTTCGGCCATGTACCACTCGACCGCCCGTTCGAAAGTCGCACGCCTGGCCACCCGGTAGTTTTCGGGCTCCAGGAGCCGCATCCCTACCGACCGAACCCGTGACATGAGCCGATCGATGGCAAGGAACTGGCGGGCAGCCAAGACAGGCTCGCCCCGGTCCTCGAGACGATCGACCTCGTCGAGAGCAACCAACACGGCCGAATCACCCACGATCAGCAGCTGGTCACGCGCCTCCTGAAGCGAGGCGTCTTTCTCGACAGCATCCGCATAGCGGTAGGCGGCCTCCATGTATCGGCCCTGGGCCTGAAGTTCGAGCCCGTCGTTGAATCGGTCGGTCGCGGATGCGCACGCCGTCGCAAGGAGGAGCGGCATTACGAGACAAAAGCGTTCAAGCTTCCTGGCCATGGCCGATCTCTCTTTTTTCATCACGCTCATCAAGACTCTTCTCAAGTCTTGGAGTACACCGGAGAGCGCGCAACGGTTTTTTCGTCACAACCTCGGTACGCCACTCGTTCTACCATGGACGAGGTTGGCGCAGCACTTGCCTCCGGTAGGGCACACGGGCCAAATCCCTGGGATTGGGTGGATGCCCGTGTTGAGGGGCCAGTGCTACTTCCGGGGGTTCGGACTGCGTGAATTTTGAAGCGACATTCGAGGAGCTGTACCCGGGACTGTTCCGGTACTGCCACCGCTTGACTGGCGACCCGGACCTTTCCGAGGACCTAGCCCAGGAGGCGTTCGTGCGGTTGTACGACCGTCAGGTGGAGGGGACGGATGAGGGCCTGCGTTCCTGGCTTTTTCGGACGGCGACGCATCTGGTCCGCGATCGGTACCGTATCGGAGAGAACCGACGTCGGCTTCTCGAGGCCCACCCCGTCGAACCCAGCGGTGCGGAGCCGCCGGACGAGACGGTACAACGGAAGGAAGAGGTCGCCCACGTGCGCGAGGCACTGGAGCACATGACAGAACGGGAACGAGAAATGCTGATGATGCGACACGCCGGGTTCAGCTACCGCGAGATCGCGGAGGCCGTCGACGTTGCCGCGAGTTCGGTGGGCACGTTACTGGCGCGAGCCGAGAGGAATTTTGCGAGCATTTATCGACCTCCGGGAGAGAACGGATGACACATCTCGATGACGGACGGCTTCGTGCCATGATGGACGACGAGTTGAGTGATTCAGACGCCTCTTCTGTGCGCCTTCACTTGGAGGACTGCAACCCATGTGTGACCCGCTTGGCCGAACTAGAGGAGCGAAGCGCTCTGGTCGCCCGGGCACTCACACAACTCGACACGGCCGCTCCGCCGACCGGCGCTCACTCCGCCGTGCTCGAACGAATCAAAGCGTCCCGGCCAAGCAGGGCCAGTCGCCCCACTCGCCATGACACGCGCGCGGAGCCTCCACGGTCGGACGGGCGGGGGCGCTTTTCCCGAACGCCATTCGCCCGCGCGGCCATGCTGACGCTGTTCCTGGGCGCGAGTGTCGCCACGGCGCTGCCGGCCTCTCCCGTGAGGGGGTGGATCGCATCTGGCTGGGCACGCGCCGTAGACCTCTTCAGCTCACCAGAGAATGCTTTGACGCCCGTCAGTCCCCCCGAATATGGCGGCCCGATTTCGAACGGAGATGTCGGGGCTCAGGACGGTGTGCTCCCGGGAGTTCGTGTCGATATCACCGGAGACGAGATCTCTGTGGTACTTCGCGGGATCGACTCGGGCACCACGATTGTGGTTCGTATGGTGCCCGGGAGGGAGGCTGGGGCATCCGCGGGAGATCCCGCCACTTTCCGTACGGCAGAGGGGCGCATCGAGGTGCTCAATGCCGCGGGCGTCGTCTTCGTGGACCTTCCTCAGGAAGCCACGTCCGCATCGATCGAGGTGAACGGTGGTATATACCTCAGAACGGCAGGAGAACGCACCGACGTGACGGGTACGATCCTGTTGAGAACGACTGACGAAATCCACTTAAGGGTGCCTTAGGCCGGCAACTGAAACGACCCGAGAACCGGAAACTCTGCGAGAACCGAGAACTCTACCAGAAGGCGCGCGTGTAGACCCATGATGTCCCCCCTGATACTCACCGCGACCCTATTGTCGCTGCAGGTGCCGGCCGACAGCCTGACGTCGGGCGGAGCCGTTTCGGGCGGAGGCTTGCTCGACGACAGTGTCCGGGTCGGCGCCATCGTGGGGGTCGTGCGCACACATGAAGGGGACCGTGTGCGGCCCCTTCCCTACGCGATCGTCCAGGCCACCATGCCGGGAAGACAGCGGACGCTCCTCGCCGATAGCCTGGGGCGATACAGTATCGAGCCCGTGCCCGGGGGAACGGTCCGTCTCAGAATCAGCCACATAGCTCACCGGTCCGTCTTGGTGAACGTGGTCGTGCCCGACGGCGAGACCGTCTCCCTCGATGTCGATCTCGAGTCGCGGCCGATCCCGTTAGGCCGGATCACCGTGATCGCGGATCGGATGACGCAACCGAGGGCCCTGTCACCATCGGATACGCCGATCCCCACTGTCGAGTTGAGGGCCCTCGGCGTCAGCCCGGGCCTGGGCGAAGCCGGCCTAGGCGAGGCGGCCGCCGCCCTGCCCGGGAACGAGCCGACCGACCCAACGGACGTTCTCTTCATGCGGGGTTCGACGACCGACCTGAAGCTCGTGCTGCTCGACGGCGCGCCCGTCTATACACCTTTCCACTTGGGTGGGCTGCTCAGCAGCTTCGAGGCGTCCGCACTCGGAGCGGTAGCATTACACACGGGCGGCGCTCCTGCGCGGTACGACGGTGGTCTTTCGTACATCCTGGACTTGAGAACCCGACCGCCCCGGAGTGATCGGCTCCACGTACGTGGCAGACTCGACCTCATCAGTGGAAGCATCGCTGCCGAGGGACCGATCGGCGCCGGCGTGGGATTCACCGCCTCGAGCCGAACCCTTCACAACTACGGGACTTCGATCCGGGGCGGTGGGCACACACCTTACCGATATAGAGACGCGCTCGGTCGAATCGATGCGCGTTTGAGTGACCGGCACGCTCTGAGCGCCACCACGTTCTGGAATCGTGAGTCCGTTCTCCTGAACTTGAACCGGACTGGCAAGAACGCGGTGGCGGACCCGGAAGCAAACTTCGTAGTGCCCGAAGACGCAACGTGGGGAAATCACGCTGTCGTGCTCGCCTACCATGGGCGTGTGTCCGATCTTTCACTCGACGCGACGGCCTCGGCCAGCGGATACCAGGCCGAACTCCCACTACGGCCGCCCGCGGAGGACTCGACTTTCTCCGCTTACAACGACGGGTTCCTGGCCGGAGCGACGACCGGTCGACTGCGTCTGGCACTCGACGCGTCCGCTCCGCTGGGAGAATCCCTGGTCCGTTTCGGCGCGGTGGTGGACCGAACCGCAACCCTCTATTCGGCTCACCGTTTCTCCGATGTCGGAGCGAATGCTGGGGTGACACAGGAGGCTAGCGGAATCGCATCAGGCGTATACGCGGACGGCATACGGAGCCTGGCCCCGGGCCTCGACCTGCGACTCGGCCTACGGGCCAACGCGTTTTCGACGGAACGAGGGGTCCGCTTCGCGCCCCGCATCGCCCTCCTGTGGACCCTGACCGACGCAGCACTCCTGACGGTAGCGGCCGGCCGGTACCACCAGTTCTCAAGAGCTTCGGACCAACAGGTCGACTTCACCGCTTCGAGTAGCGCTTTCGCAGCCCCTGGGGGGACGTTGCTCTCGGTCGCCACGGCCGACCATGTGGCTGTGTCGGTGGATCAGGAACTGACGGGCCGCGTGCGCCTCGGCATCGAGGGCTTCTGGAAAGGGTTTGCCGGCCTGGGAGCCTCCGGAGGGGAGGCCTTGAACAGTTCGGGCGTCGACCTCCAGGTGCTCCACGAGGGGGATCCGTTCACGGCGTGGTTCGGGTACAACCTGTCCTGGTTCTGGTCCGGGGGAAGTGGCCTCGGCTCTACGTCTAACTTTGCCGGCAGGCAACTTCTCAGCGCCGGCCTCAGAGGGTCGCCCAAGGGGCGCACGGGTGGTGCGCTGAGCGTTTCGTACAGCGCCGGCCTGCCCTATACGAGTATCCCCTTCGGGAGTCGGGGGGTGTCCGACGCTACGTCCAACCAGGTCGCCGACCTTCCAGGCGAACTCACGCAGGAGGACCCGGTATTCTCGGGGCGCCCCGATGATGGATTCCTGCGGCTAGACGTCGAGTTGTTCACTCGTTTCGACGCGCGGATCGGCGGACAGGACTTCGAGATCCGGCCCTACCTTCGTGTCATCAATGCGCTCGACCAGCGCGATGCGCTTTTCTACTACTTCGAACCGTGGCGCGACGCGGAGTTGACACCGCTAGCGGAACGCAGTCTGCTCCCCGTTTTCGGCATGGAGTGGCGCTTCTAACGTCACGAATCTCTCCGGCGGCTCCCGGCCGACGTGTAGCGCTTACCGACTCGGCAGCTTGAAGACGTACAGCGCGTTCCCGGTCGAGGGATGGTTGATCTCGGGCGACAGCGCACGGGGGATCACACGAGGACTTCCGCCACCCAAACCACTACTGACGGCGATGTATTGCTCTCCATCCGCCTCGAACGTCACCGGAAAACCTTGAACCGACGTCCCGAGTCTGGTCTCCCACAGAACCTCGCCGTTCCGAACGTCGTAGGCGCGGAAGTAGCGATCAAGGTCACCCGCGAATACCAGGCCGCCCCCGGTACTGAGCGTCGCTGTGAGGAAGGCCGCCCGCTGCTCGACACTCCACAGTTCTTCCATCGTGTCGATCTCGTAGGCGGCCAGTTTGCCTAACTGACCGGAGGTTCCCGGCATCTCGCTGTAGCGCCTGGCCGCACCCACACCGCCGGAACCGGGCTCGAGCACCACTGGGCGTCCCTGAATCTCCAGGCAAGTCTGCGAGAGCGGGGTGATCAGTGCGTTCACTTCCGGGTTGTAGGACATCGACTGCCAGTTGTGGCCGCCGGCAGTGCTCGGGCACACGGAAACCCAGTCGCCGATCTCCGCAGCGGCGATATCCTCGCGGTAGCGCACCGCACCGGTCTGAGGATCGATGTAGTCGAAAACGTTCTGGTAAATCGACTCCAGATAGGAAATGAAGTCTCCATTCTCCCGATTCAGCTTCCACAGGATCCCGTGTTTCCCCATCGAAAACACCAGGCGCTCGCCGTTGCGATCGACCAGGATCCTCTCGAACACCTCGTCCAGGTCGAGCGATTCTCCGGGTACGTGCTGACGGTACCACACGATCGAGCCGTCGTCCGGATCGAGCGCCAAGGTAGAGTTGGAGTAGAGCGCTGCGTCCTCGACGGTAAGGCCACGGCTCGCGGCCACCCACGGCTTGGCTTGGGCCGTCCCCCAGTAGACGAGGCCGAGTTCGGGATCGTAGCTGCCCGTGTTCCACACGTCGACGCCCCCTCGAAGCTCGAACGGCAGATCACCCCAGCTGTCGCCGCCGGGCTCACCGGGGCGGGCGATCGTGTAGGTGCGCCACAACTCCTCGCCCGTGGCGGCATCGTGCGCCGTGATGAAGCAGCTCTCCTCGTGAAAGCGGTCACACCCGTTGATGCCGTTGATCACCTTGCCCTCGACGACCATGACCCCCGCCACGTTGGTGTAGCCCAGGTGGTAGTCGGCGATCTGGGTCTCCCACACCGTCTCGCCGGTGCGCGCGTTGAGCGCCACCAGGTATGCGTCCTTGGTCGCGACGAAGATGTTCTCGCCGTAGATGGCCAGGTTGCGGAGTTGGCTGAATCCGACTCGAAAGTCGTCCGCGAACTGGCGCGTGTACTCCCAGAGCAATTCGCCGGAGGCCGCGTCCAGGGCCTGAATGACGTTCATCGGATTGGCGAGGTACATGATGCCGTCGTGCAACAGAGGCGTAGGCTGGTTGGTCCCATCACCCATCGCCCACGTCCACGCCAGTCTCAAATCGTCGACGTTGTTCCGGTTGATCTGGTCGAGCGGGCTGTGGCCCTGTGAATCGTACGTGCGCCGGTAGATGAGCCAATCGCCGTCGTCGGGATTGATGAGCTCTTCCTCCGTAACCGGTTCGAAGTCTGTGATCTCGTGGAAGGTTCGGGTGGTACCTTCGGGCTCGGTCCGCTCAGCTGCGCCCCCCCCTCCCCGACCGCCCCGTCCAAACCCCCCACCACCGCCCCGGCCTGCTCCACCTGCGGCACCCCGTCCAGCAGTGGCCGTGGCTGCCCCAGCCAGCAGGGACCCCACGGTCGCCACGCGATCTACCTGAACCACTCTTCCGTCTCTCGCAAGACCGTTGGCCCCCAGCAGATAGACTGCGATCGCATCGTATTCAGCGTCCCTCAACGAGTTCGGAGCCTCAGGGGGCATGGTACGAATCGTCCCACGGAATTCGCTGAGCGTGCGCTCCAGCCAAACCGCTCGAAAGTTCGGACCAGCCAGCTCGGGCGCCTCGAAGGATCCCTGGAATGTGGGGAGGTGGCACCCCGCACACGCTCTATCGTAGGCGGCCTGTCCGGCCACGTTCGCCTCGGGGGTCAGAGAGAGCGGACCCGCGTCCTGGGCGCTCAGCGATGACACCGGCGTAAGGAGAAACGGCAAAGCGGCGATCACGGCCGAAGTGAGAGATCTCGCGAAGTTCTTCATAGGATTGTGTCCAATGGGGTCGTCGAATCCGGTCTTGGGCGAGACGGGCGTGTGCACACGGCCCGCTCTCCGCACCGACTGCTCGCCTCAGTCTGTGTTCCTGAAAGGCGCACCGCAACTGACGCACCGACGTTTCCAACCGTTGATCCGTAAGCGGCGTCTGATTATTCGAAGGCACGCATGCACGCCCAGGCCGGCACACCGGTGCACACGGGATCCTCGAGGCACAATGAGAAGGGTTGATATTCGATGGATACGACAATCCAGGATCTGAAGTTCGTCTTCCGGTCACTCCTCCGGCGCCCGGGCTTCACGTCAGCGGTCCTTCTCACTCTGGGGCTGGGAATCGGGGCCAACACGGCGATTTTCAGCGTCGTCAATGGCGGGCGCCCTCGCGTGTTGCTCTGAAACCCTCTAACCTCCCCGTGCGCACTTAGGAAGGCATTCAAGAGGCGCAGCGATTCGTGCACGAGGCCACGAGGAGGGATGATGGAGCCGAAGGTTTCCCGTCTAATTTCGGGCTCACCCTGTCCCCGTTTGCGGCAGATGTTGGCGGCGGTGCTGGCCCTCGTGCCTGCGACCAACGCCCACGCCCACAGCACCCTCCCGGCGGTTCTCCTAGCGGTTGGCCCTGCGGTTCACCCAGCTGCTCACGTAGCGGTCCACCTTTCGGTTCAGCCAGCGGTACAGACGGCGATCCCTCGCGTTCAGGATCAGAGCTTCGAGGTTTTTGAGACTTCGATCTCAGAGATGCAGGCCGCTATGACCGACAGGCAGGTCACATCCGCGCAACTCGTCGCGGCCTACTTTGCCAGAATCAGCGCCTACGATCAGGACGGACCGGCGTTGAACAGCATGATCCGGCTGAACCCGAACGCGCTGGCCCAGGCGGCGGCGCTCGACCAGGAGCGAGCAACCCGAGGCGTGCGAGGACCACTTCACGGCATCCCGATCATCCTGAAGGACAACTACGACACGGCGGACATCCCAACGTCAGGAGGATCCATCGCGCTGGCCGGGGTGATCCCCCCGGACGACGCATTCCAGGTGGCAAAGCTCCGGGAAGCCGGGGCTGTCATCCTCGGAAAGTCCAACTTGCATGAACTGGCGCTCGGCATCACGACCATCAGTTCGACGGGAGGACAGACGCGCAATCCGTATGACCCCGCCCGGAACCCGGGCGGATCCAGCGGTGGTACCGGTGCGGCCATCGCCGCCAGCTTCGGAGCCATCGGCTGGGGCAGCGACACGTGTGGATCGATTCGTATTCCGGCGTCCCATCACAATCTGTTCGGCCTCCGACCGACCAAAGGTCTCTCGAGCATAGACGGGATCATCCCGCTGTCGCACACGCAGGACGTGGGTGGCCCGCTAGCCCGCACCGCCATGGACCTCGCCATCGGGCTGGACGCGACCATCGGTACTGATGCGGCCGATCAGGCCACTCGAATTCTGGCGGATCGACCACTCCCTCGCTTCGTGGAAGAGCTCGATGCCGAGGCCCTTCGGGGGGCTCGCGTGGGGGCCCTGACAATGCTGTTCGGCGAAGATTCGGAAGATCAGGAGCACGCCCGATTGGTGCGGGCCGCGCTGCAGCAAATGACGGACGCAGGCGCGGAAGTCATCGATGTCGAGGTTCCCGGTTTGGATTCGATCCTCGCGGGATCGAGCTTGATCGGGCACGAGTTCAAGTGGGACTTGATCGACTACTTGGCGGCCACGCCCGCCGCCGGGGTGCGCTCCCTTCAGGACATTCTCGACGGGGGTCTCTTCCATGTCCGCTTGGAGGGTGCTTTCCGGCGCCGCGCCCAGACCGAGGAAAGGGACACCGCGGCGATCAGCCGAGCCATGGCCAAACGAGTCGAGGCTCGAGCTGCAGTGATAGCGATCATGGACGAGCTGTCACTCGACGCGTTGGCCTACCCAACGATACGGCGCAGGGCCGCGCGGATCGGCGATCCACAAGGGGGCTCGAACTGCCAGTTGAGCGCGACGACGGGACTTCCGGCCCTGAGCGTGCCTGCCGGATTTTCTGGCCTGGGAATGCCCGCCGGACTCGAGCTACTCGGGAGACCCTTGGAGGACGCTCGACTCCTGTCCTTGGGGTTCTCTTTCGAGCAATCCGTGCAGCCGCGCCGCGCACCAGCCCGGACGCCTCCCTTGCAGGACGGTCGGGCCCCCGAGCCTGTCGTGTTCGTGGTCGCTGTAGAGGGGGGCCAAGCCACCGCGCACGTTCTTTTTGAGTGGGACGTGACGAGAAGTACCCTGTCGTACGAAGTAACGGTTTCGGGAATACCAGCCGACGAGGTCCTCGCGGTGGGCGTCCACAGGGCAGATGGCGGGAGAGAAGGCGGGGTCGTTTACCGTATCTCAGGCCCGGGCAGCCAAGTGAGTTCGGGCGAGATCAGCATGAGTTCCAGCGAGCGTGACGCGCTCATGGAGGGCGACCTCTACCTACGGTTGTACACGACAGGAATTCCTTCCGGGGGGCCGGCGGCGGCGCTTCAGGTTCCGTGAGGTCTGGACACCCGGTCGCCCTTTCCCGACGGGGGGCGGCACCTTTCGGCTAGCCCCAGACCGTTGAGGCAATCCCAGAGAAGCCCACTCCGCGAGGAAGCGGTCCGATGAACACGCCGCCACGTCCGATCTCGATCTACCCGATCCTCTCGGTGAATTTTGTGGGGACGTTGGGTTTCTCCGTGGTCCTCCCGTTCCTGGTGTTCCTGGTCACAAGACTGGGTGGCAACGCCCTGGTGTACGGCGTAATGGGCGCCACGTACTCGTTCTTCCAGCTCATCGGCGCTCCCATCCTGGGAAGAATGTCGGATCACTACGGACGCAGGCGCATTCTTCTCTTGAGTCAGCTCGGCACCATGGTGTCTTGGGGGATCTTCCTCATCGCCCTGTCCCTGCCGGTGGTCCCGTTGGTGGAAATCGACTCGAGCGTAGCAGGAGCCTTCACGGTGACGATACCGCTCTTGGTTCTGTTCTTCGCCCGCGCTTTGGACGGAATCACCGGGGGCAACGTATCTGTGGCCAACGCCTACCTCGCGGACATCACCGAGGAGAGCGAGCGGAGCACGAACTTCGGCAAGATGGCCATATCAGGTAATCTCGGATTCATCCCGGGTCCCGCACTCGCCGGTGCACTTGGGGCGACTGCCTGGCGAGAGATCCCACCCGTGGCCGCCGCTTTGGCGATTTCCGCCGTCGCTAGCCTCCTCATCGCATTCAGATTACCTGAGACCGGCTGTATCACTCTCGAGGTGAGTCCAGAACGCAGCACCGGTCGTACCGTCCTCGGCCAGGAGATCAAGGAGTGCTACCGCCTCGAAGGCGAGGCGAAACTCGGGATGAAGGAGATTCTTAGACTGCCGTCCATTCCGCTGCTGCTCGCACTCTACCTCCTCGTGTTCCTAGCCTTCAACTTCTTCTACATCGCGTTTCCGGTTCACGCCGCGACCGCTCTCGGTTGGTCCCTCGCCGAGATCGGAGCGTTCTTCACGTTCATGGGCATCTCAATGGTCATCGTGCAGGGCCCCGTCCTCAAGTACGCCTCGAAACGGTGGTCCGAACGTGCGCTGGTCATCGGCGGAAGTCTGGTTTTGGCCGTCAGCTTCTTGTTCTTTGCGGTGGACGGGAAGCCCCAGGCGTATATCGGCACCACATTGCTCGCCCTCGGGAACGGCGTCATATGGCCTTCCCTGATGGCGCTCCTTTCGATGACGGCGGATCGGGAAGGGCAAGGAGCGGTTCAGGGCTTCGCGAGCAGTGGTGGTGCCGTTGCGAGCATCCTTGGTCTGCTCGTCGGGGGGCTGTTGTATGGATTTTTCGGGACCGGAATATTCCTTCTTTCGTTCGTCATCACCATGGTGGTCGTGTTGCTGGCCCTCTGGATCCCCGCACCAGCAGCGCCAAGCTCCGCGTAGCGCACAGAGCGGCGAAGCTCGAATCGAACACGCTGGGCGGCGCTTCGGCACGCCGCGAACCGCCTAGGGCCGATTACACTATCTTGCCCTCCACCGGCGTGTCCCCCCCAAGCGCAGACCATCCGTTTGAGACGTACCCCTTCATCTATTTTCCGCTTCTGGGTCCCCCTCGCGGCCCAGTGGCTGATGATGGCATCCGAGGGACCGTTCTTGGCGGCCCTCATCGCCCGGATGGTCGATCCCGAGTTCAACCTCGCCGCCTACGGCGTTGCGTTCGCCTTCGCGATCCTGATCGAATCACCCGTGATCATGTTGATGAGTGCATCGACCGCGCTCGTTGAGGACAGTGCGACGTACCGCAAGCTTCGCAACTTCATGTACGGGCTGAACGCGCTTTCCACGGGGCTGCTCCTGACTATCCTGTTTCCGCCGGTTTACGGATGGTTGATGGGTGCGATCCTCGGGCTGCCGGAGCAGGTCGCCGACCTGACGTACGGAGCCCTGTGGCTTCTCCTCCCCTGGCCCCTCGCCATCGGGTACCGTCGTTTCCTGCAAGGCATCCTGATCCGCTCGGGACGCACTCGTCTCGTCGCGTACGGCACCGTATTGCGTCTCGCTGCCATGGCGGTCACCGGCCTGGTCCTTTACCGACAGTTCGCCCTTCCTGGAGCGTGGGCGGGGGCAGCCGCGCTCTCCGCCGGGGTCGGGGTGGAGGCGATCGCGGCACATTTCATGGCGGCCAGCACGGTCCGCGAGCTCAATCGCCAGGAAACGAAATCCCGGGCCGGAAGGGCACCACTGGGATATTGGGGAATCGCCCGGTTCTACTACCCTCTGGCCTTGACCTCCCTGATCGGGCTGACCGTCCAACCCATGCTCACCTTCTTCATGGGCCGCTCTCTCTCACCGATCGAGTCTCTGGCTGTTTTTCCCGTGGTACACGCACTGTCTTTTCTTTTCCGTTCTTTCGGCCTGAGCTTCCAGGAGGCCGCCCTGGCGCTCATCGGTGATGACCACGAGCACTTTCCTGAGATCGCCCGCTTCGGGCTCTGGCTCGGATTGGCCACTTCGGCGGGCATGGGCCTCGTAGCGTTCACACCCCTGGCTTCAGTTTGGTTCAGCACGGTATCCGGACTGACACCCGAGCTCACCGCTTTTGCACTCGTCCCCGCGCGAATCCTGGTCCCGATTCCAGCGCTCTCCGTGCTTCTCGCCTTGGAGCGGGCGATCCTGATTCAGGCCCGCAAGACCCACCCCATCACCATGGCTACCTCCATCGAAGTTGCGAGTATTGCTATTCTGTTCGTGAGCCTGGGATGGGGTCTCGACTTCGTCGGCGTGACGTCCGCATTCCTCGCCTTCCTGGGGGGACGATGCGCGAGTGTGCTTTACCTCGGAGGGGTTGCGGCCGAAACTATCAGGAATAGCAAATGAATGTAGATGATCCACCCCAGGTGGCGAGCGGTTCGACCTCGACGATCCCACCCAGATGGGTGTACATCCGGCTAGGACCTGAGTATTTTACTGAGTTGTCCGCACAGTATAAACCATTGAATTGGGTGATGGACGAAACGAATGGCTAAACCCCCCCT
>JAPYQK010000003.1:0-15919 GCA_029941275.1 Longimicrobiales bacterium
GTTGTGCGGTTGATCCGGCGTCTCTCCTCCTCGCTGTAGCCGTGCTACGACTCGTCGTCGTTCCTTGTCTGAACCTCACAAGCGCCATGTGCGCGACCCACTGTACTTCTTCAACAGCCTTCTCGATCGGGCGGACATGTCTCTCAAGCGCACAGACGACTGGCGGGATCGGGCCGCGGCCGAGTTGATGTCCACCGTCTTGGGCCGCGCGCAGATCCAAGGGGATGTGCTAGTGATGCTCGAGCACCTTCCGGAGGTCGCTGAAGCGGTGACGGGAGCTGCGGGCCGAGCGCGATCGTGGCACCGGCTTGCTCGAGGGGGGAGAACCGCCGCCGAATGGATTCCACGCGGCCCGTTCGACGCGGCGACGCTTAGGCTCCCCACCTCCAAGGACGAGTTGGACATGGCCGTCCATGCGGCTGCGTCCGTCCTAACCGAGGGTGCGCCCCTGTGGGTGTACGGCGCGAATGACGAAGGCGCCGGGTCGGCAGCCCGGGTCATTGAACCCGTCATGGGTTCGGCCAGGACCGTGGAATCCGGCGGGCGCTGTCGTGTGCTCGAGGCCATACAGCCGGCGGGCGCTCCGCGTGTAGGTGGGACTTTGGAGGATTGGCGCTTGTGTACCCCCGTGGAGTTTCCCGACGGGCTCCGCGAGTGGATATCCTATCCCGGGCTCTTCGCCCATGGTCGGGTGGACGAGGGGACCCAAGCGCTTCTCGAGGCGATGCGGTCGACCTCGATGACAGGGCAACACATCCTCGATTTCGCGTGCGGGTCGGGTGTGGTCGGAGCCTTTCTGGCCGCGTTGGAGCCGTCGGTCCTAGTGGATTTTCTGGACGTCGATGCCGTGGCCCTGGCGGCGGTGGGTAAGAACTTACCTGGTGCCCGACGGATCGCCTCCGACGGGTTCGCTGCGCTGGAAGGCGAACGCTACGACCTGATCGTCAGTAACCCGCCCTACCACACCGGAAAGGCGCAGACCCCCGAAGTGGTCGAGGGTCTCGTCCGCGGGGCGCCGGAACATCTCGAGATTGGCGGGTCGCTGGTGTTCGTCACACAACGTCGTCTGCCCATGGGAGCCCTGATGGCGTCCACTTTTGGGCGAGTCGAGGTCCTGCTCGATGCCGGCCCCCACCGAGTTTGGTATGGCGAGAAATAGCCGAAATACAGGGTTCTGGGGCTTCTCTCGGGTGCCAAGACTTCCCACTGAATCTTGATCGAAAGGACGCAAGCGTTTGTGATCTACTTGTAGGCGATCAAAGGCTCGGTTCTTCCCGGCTAAGACATTTGTCTTTCCGGTCGAACTTGCATGAGCAAATGTTGAAGAACGTCTTGATCGAAAGGGCCAGAAGGGTGACCATTCTAGCGCAGAGAAAATCGCAGATCCACACTGGAGATGACGTCGATTTGTTCGCTCGTCCGAACCGAGTGATCGAAGCTTTGTCCGACAAGCTGAATCAGCCTTCAGTTTGAGCAATTCCTTATCCTGCCCAACGGACCTGTAACCGCAATCATGGTCGTGCGAATTTTGTGAATCGACCGCTAGAGCGGTTTTAGATATGCAACCTACCGACGCCTCCAACCCCAACTACTACCACAAGGTCGTAGACTGTCAGTGGGGGTGTCCCGCGCATACGCCGGTCCCGGAGTATATCCGGCTGATAGGCCAGGGCCGGTTCACCGAATCCTACATGTTGAACCGCGAGTCGAACGTCTTTCCTGGCATTCTGGGAAGAACGTGCGACCGTCCGTGTGAACCGGTTTGTCGACGCGTCCGAGTCGAGGACGAGCCGGTCGCGATATGCCGGCTCAAGCGTGTAGCCTCCGACCTGCGGGGCGACGTCACGGACCTGCTTCCGACGGTACCGGAGCAAAAGAACGGGAAACGCATCGCGCTGATCGGGGCCGGTCCCGCTTCATTGACCGTGGCCAACGACCTGATGCCGCTCGGTTACGGGTGCGTGCTCTTCGAAAAGATGGACCGCCCCGGTGGCCTTATGCGGACCAACATTCCGTCGTTCCGCCTCCCGGGGAGCGTGCTGGATGATGAGATTGGCATGATCGTGGACATGGGTGTGGAGGTGCACTACAACCACCCCATCGACAGCCTCAAGGAGCTTCTGGACGAGGCCGAATTCGACGCCGTTTTCATCGGGACGGGTGCCCCCAGGGGTAAAGAACTCTCGATTCCCGGACGGGAAGAGGGCGGCTCGAACATCCATATCGGCATCGATTGGTTGGAATCCGTGCACTTCGAGCACATCGACTCCATCGGGGAGCAAGTGCTGATCATCGGCGTCGGGAATACCGCCATGGACTGTTGCCGGACCGCGAAGCGGATCGGCGGTAAGAACGTCCGCGTCGTCGCCCGAAAAGGTCGGACGCACTTCAAGGCCTCTCCTTGGGAACTCGATGACGCCGAAGAGGAGTTGGTGGAGATCGTCGAGAACCATTCACCAAGTCGCTTCGTGTTGGAGAATGGGCAGCTGGTCGGTGTGGAGTTCGACATCGTGGAGTGGGCGCCCGACGAAAATGGCCGCCTCCTCAGCACGAAGCTCGATTCGACTGTGATCCCTTGTGACGACGTGATCTTGGCAATCGGGCAGGACAACGCGTTTCCGTGGATCGAGCGTGATATCGGCATTGAGTTCAACGAATGGGAGATGCCCACCGTTGATCGCACCACCTTCCAGACCACGCGCGAGGGCGTGTTCGTGGGGGGAGACGCAGCTTGGGGCCCTGAGAACATCATTTGGGCGGTGGAGCATGGCCATCAAGCGGCCATCTCCATTCACGCGCTCTGTGAAGGGGACCCGATCGAAGAGCGGCCGTCATATGGCATGAACCTTGTCTCACAGAAGATGGGGCTGCATTCGTGGAGTTACGGAAGCGCTTATGACGAGTCCGGCCGCTCCAAGATGCAGCACGTCGAGTTGGTGGAGCGGTTCAAGGCGCTCGAAGTCGAGGTCGAGCTGGGCTTCGATGCCGAACAAACGGCTGTCGAGGTGGCGCGCTGCCTCAACTGTGACGTGCAGACCGACTTCACGTCGGGCCTGTGCATCGAATGTGACGCCTGCATCGATGTGTGCCCGGTCTATTGTTTGACGATGACTGCGAACGCCGAGGAGGAGGACCTCAGACTCGACCTCACGGCGCCTGCCGAGAACACCGACCAGGATCTCTACGTGTCGGCGAACCTTCCGCAGACTGCCCGGGTCATGGTTAAAGACGAAGACCTGTGTGTGCACTGCGGCCTGTGTGCCGAGCGCTGTCCCACCGCCGCGTGGGACATGCAGAAATTCGAATTGCTCATTCCCTATGCCGGAAAACCGACGTGGATCGAGACTCCCGAGACCGCACTAACGACCTCGTAGTAAAAGTCGCTACGGTCAACGGTACCGGCTCTGCTAGTGCGAACGGCATGCTCATGCAGGCCATCTTTCGCATGGGTGTACCGGTTTCCGGCAAGAACGTATTCCCCTCCAACATCCAGGGTTTACCCACGTGGTACGAAATACGGGTGAACAAGAATGGCCATACCGCCCGGAGCCCGAATTTCGATCTCATGGTGGCGATGAACCCGAAGACGTACGGGCAGGATATCAAAGAAGTCTGTTCGGGGGGCGCTGTCCTCTACGACTCGAGTTGGCCGCTCGACGACGCACTGATGCGCGACGACGTGACGTACTTGGGTGTTCCGCTGTCGCACATGTGCGTGGAGAACTTCAAAGGCGCTCGCGAGCGCATCCTCATGAAGAACATCGCGTACGTAGGGGCCGTGGCGGCCCTCCTGACCATCGATCTCGATGTGATTCAGGCGATGTTTACGGAAAAATTCGGCTCCAAGCCCCATTTGATCGACTCGAACGACGCGGCCATCCGTTTGGGATATGACTACGCTATAGAACACTTCGATTGTCCGCTCCCGACTCGACTCGAGCCGATGGATGCCAATCGAGATTCGGTGTTGATGACGGGGAATATGGCCGCCGCGCTTGGCTGTGTGTACGCGGGGGCGACGGTAGGTGCCTGGTATCCGATCACACCCGCCACGTCCGTGATGGACTCCTTCCGTGGCCTCTGCGAGAAGCTCCGCAAGGACCCCGAGACGGGCAAGAATCGTTACTGCATCATACAGGCCGAGGACGAGCTTGCGGCGATCGGCATGGTTCTGGGTGCCGGCTGGATGGGTGCTCGTGCGTTCACGCCCACGAGTGGGGCCGGCATTTCCTTGATGAACGAATTCCTCGGCTTGGCCTATTACGCTGAGATTCCGGCGGTCATCTTCGATGTACAGCGGACGGGACCCTCTACGGGTATGCCCACCCGTACCCAGCAAGGTGACTTCTTCACACTCGCTTTCGCCTCCCACGGTGACACGAAGCATGTGTTGATCTTCCCGGCCGATCCGGGGGAGTGTTTCACTTTCGCCGTCCAGGCGTTCGATCTTGCCGAGCGCTTCCAGACACCGGTGTTCGTGGCGTCGGATCTGGACATCGGTATGAATGACTGGGTGTGTGACAAGCTTGAGTGGGACGATGCCTACGTGCCGGACCGGGGAAAGGTCCTTTCCGCGGAAGACCTTCAGAAGATGGACGCGTTCTACCGGTATCTGGATAGTGACGGTGACGGTGTCGCGGCCCGGTCTCTTCCGGGCGTCGACCCCAAGGGAGCGTACTTCACTAGGGGTTCCGGGCACGATCGGTACGGGCGCTACACAGAGGACGGTGAGCTCTACCAGGACGTCGTAGACCGTGTGGCGAGGAAGATCGAGGGGGCGGCGGAGGCGCTGCCTCCTCCAGAGATTCGGCTCGTGGACAATGCGTCGATCGGGCTCGTCACGGTGGGGGGGTGCCGGGGAGCTGTCTTGGAGGCCGTCGATCTATTGGCCGAGGAGGGCATCGCCCTCGACTATCTGCGGGTAACCGGCTTCCCGTTCGCTTCGGCCGTTGAGGAGTTTCTCCTCTCGCACGACGTGAATATCGTGGTTGAGCAGAACCGTGACGGACAAATGAAGAGGCTTCTCATGCTCGAAACGGCGGTTCTGAAAAGTAAGCTCGCCTCCGTGCTGGATTACGGAGGATCACCCTTGAGCGCAACGGTCGTCGCTCAGGGGGTTCGAGATCGCTTGAGTATGATGACCGTGCAAGCGGGGTAGAAGAGTACCATGACGCAGACAGCCAAACCTTCGGTTCAACATCCGGGCCTCAAACCAAACAAGCTCGGGCTGACTCGCCGGGACTATGAGGGCTCTCAGTCGACCCTTTGCGCCGGATGTGGTCACGATTCAATAACCGCTGCGATCATTCAGGCGTTTTTTGAGCTCGATATGCCACCGCACCGGGTCGCGAAGTTGAGTGGGATCGGATGTTCGTCGAAGACCCCTACCTACTTCCTCAGCGACGCACATGGCTTCAACTCTCTTCATGGACGGATGCCGTCTATCGCCACGGGTGCGAACGCGGCGAACGGGACCCTTTCCTACATCGGAATCTCCGGAGATGGCGATTCGCTCTCCATTGGATTCGGTCAGTTCTCCCATGCGATTCGTCGTAACGTGAATATGCTGTACATGCTGGAGAACAATGGCGTATACGGACTGACCAAGGGTCAGTTCTCGGCGTCGGCGGACGTAGGATCCAAGGCCAAACGCGGCGAAGCAAACCAGATGCGTCCCATCGACCCGGCCTCCACGGCGCTCGCGCTGGGCGCCTCTTTTGTCGCACGCAGTTTTTCCGGAGACAAGAAGCAGCTGCTGCCTCTCATCAAGGCGGGGCTGACTCACCGCGGCTTCGCTCTGGTGGACGTGATTTCACCGTGTGTGACGTTTAATGACCACGAGGGCTCCACCAAGAGTTACGCACACACCCGTGACCACGGTCATAAGGTGGTGGAAACGGATTTCGTCCCACTGCTCCATGAGATTCAAGCTGAACAGAATCGCGAATCGGCAACGGCCGTGACGATGCACGACGGGAGCGTCGTACGGTTTAAATCGGTCGCGGAAGATTACGACCCGACCGACAGAGACGCGGCGTATGCTCATCTCAAGAAACTGCAGTCATGTGGTGAGGTGGCGACGGGGCTCCTCTTCATCGACCCCACCAGCATGGACTTGCACGAGTTCGAGAATACGGTGGACGAGTCGCTGGTCGGTTTGCCATTCGACCAGCTTTGTCCTGGCAGTGCAGTGCTGGACGATCTTCAGTCACGTTGGCGCTGACGGCTTCACGCTAGCCCACGGTTGTTGTCGGTAGGACGTAAAGGCTCGTGGATCCGGCGCTAGGATCTCACCATCTAGGAGTCTTCCATGGGAATACTGGAGGCGATCTGGCTCAAACGGTCTCACGGCGGCCCGATGGATCGTGTGGACCAGGCGGTGGGTGTGGAGGGGACTCGAGGGTGGGGCGGACTTCGGTGGCGAACGCCACGTGACTCTGATCGAACTAGAGGTCTTCGACCGTCTCAAAGCCGATTTCGACCCCTCTGTTGAGCCCGTGATGCGCCGAGCCAACCTCTTGGTATCTGGCATACGCCTCGAGGGCACTGTTGGCCAGACGTTAGCTGTGGGCGACCTGCGCATTCATGTGCGTGGCGAGACTCTTCCCTGCGGCAGGATGGACGAGGCGTGTGCGGGCCTGCGGGAGGCCTTGGGCTCCCACTGGGGCGGCGGGGTCCACGGGAGTGTGGTCAACGACGCGACGATCTCTGTGGGCGACGATGTCCGTTGGGACGGCGCCGAGTAGAGATCTGTCGCCGATGGCTTGCGAGCGGTACCGCGGAGTTGAAAAAAGAGGGCCGGCTCCTAATCCCCGCCGACGTCCACGTAGATCTCACCGCCCTTCTCCCTGAATTCGGCCGACTTCGCTTCGAGCCCCGTCTGGACTACGTCTTCGCTCGCCAGTCCTTCAGCCACGTAGTCACGGATGTCCTGCGTGATCTTCATTGAGCAGAACTTGGGCCCACACATCGAGCAGAAGTGGGCGACCTTCGCCCCTTCCGCCGGTAACGTTTCGTCGTGGAACTCACGTGCGGTCACTGGATCGAGCGCCAGGTTGAACTGGTCTTCCCACCGGAAATCAAACCTGGCCTTCGAGATTGCGTCGTCCCACACCCGAGCCTCGGGATGTCCTTTTGCCAAATCGGCCGCGTGAGCGGCGATCCGATACGTGATCACACCGGCCTTCACGTCCTCTCGGTTCGGTAGGCCGAGGTGCTCTTTCGGGGTCACGTAGCAGAGCATGGCCGTACCGTACCAGCCGATTTGGGCTGCGCCGATGGCGCTCGTGATGTGGTCGTACCCCGGGGCGATGTCGGTCGTTAACGGCCCAAGCGTGTAGAAGGGAGCCTCGGAGCACCACTCCAACTGCTTGTCCATGTTCTCCTTGATCATGTGCATCGGGACGTGGCCGGGTCCCTCGCACATGACCTGGACATCGTGTTCCCAGGCGATCTTGGTGAGTTCTCCTTGGGTGTACAACTCAGCGAACTGGGCCTCGTCGTTGGCGTCCGCGAGAGATCCGGGTCGGAGTCCGTCTCCCAGAGAGAAGGACACGTCGTATGCGGCCATAATCTCGCAGATGTCGCGAAAGCGGGTGTACAGGAAGCTCTCCTGGTGGTGGGCGAGACACCATTTGGCCATGATCGATCCGCCTCGCGATACGATCCCCGTCATCCGCTCCGCGGTCATCGGCACATAGCGCAGGAGGACGCCGGCGTGCACGGTGAAGTAGTCGACGCCTTGCTCGCACTGCTCGATGAGTGTGTCGCGGTAGACCTCCCAGGTGAGGTCTTCGGGAACCCCGTCGACCTTCTCGAGCGCCTGGTAGATCGGAACGGTCCCGATCGGCACAGGGGAGTTCCGCATGATCCACTGACGCGTCTCGTGGATGTTCTTGCCGGTTGAAAGGTCCATCACCGTGTCGGCGCCCCACAACGTGGCCCATCTTAGCTTTTCGACCTCCTCCTCGATCGATGAGCCCACGGCGGAGTTCCCGATGTTCGCGTTGATCTTCACACGGAAGGCACGGCCGATGATCATCGGCTCGGATTCCGGATGATTGATGTTGGCCGGAATGATCGCTCTTCCACGAGCGACCTCGTCGCGGACGAACTCGGCCTCCATACCTTCTCGAATCGCGACGAACTCCATTTCTTCGGTGACGTCGCCACGGCGGGCGTAGTGAAGCTGTGTGATCGGCCCACCGGTAGAGCGGAGGGGTCGGTTCTGGAGAGCCTCGGGGACGGTTGCCGCCGTATTGGGGTCGATCGGCCGATATGTGGTGTCACCCTCGATTACTCCGCTCCTCCCGTCGATCCACGGAGATCGCAGCTTGGTCAATCCGACGTAAGGATCTATGCCGAGCGGTCCACTCGTGTCGTTCACGCGTAACGGGGGCTCTCCGCCCGAGAGGGAGATCTCCCTCATTGGTACCCGTACGCCCCGGGGGCCCTCCACGAATACCTTGCTCGATTTCGGGAAGGACTGGCCGTAGTCACCCTCGGGGGTGGTGGTGGCAGCGTGGTTACCGTTTGGTTCGGCGCCGTTTTCCTGGGGCACGATCTTCTCCATGGCGGGAAAATCCTCGGTGGATCCCTACATAAAAGCCGCCGCGGCTCGGGCCGGGCGGCTCTTCACGTGGTGTCAAAAGGTTCGCCGCGCTCCCTACGCCGGTGTCAGCCGGGTCAGGTTCCAAGGGACTCTCTCAACCCCATACGCTGGGTACCCCTGGCGGTTACAGGGAGAAAGATAGTCGGGGCAGGCGACACCGCAATCGTAGAGGGTGTGAGGGTGTGGTGGCAGCAGCAGCCCTCTATAGCCGTCGGCAAAGCCGACCCCACTGCGTTGCGAAAATAAAGGTGTAGGTCTCGCCGAGGGTGAACTTGGCGTTCAGAGGGATCACGTCCATGAGAGCGAGTCCGAGCGATCGGTCCGAGGTCGTGACGGATATGCCTATCGGGCCTCGCACGTCGGGGTCGCCCGGCATCCCTTGGGGAAGGGCCCAGTTCTCCCAGTCCAGTTGGTAACGATCGCGGTCGAACGAGAAGCCGTCCGGAAGTGCGTCCCGGAGTTCTGGGGGGACCACCCCGGCTTCGGCGTCTTGCGGCCAAGGTTGGTTCTCAATGGACAGGTGAGTGGCCGCCTCTTCAACCACGCCGAACGACGCTCTAATCTCCGTGGCCCGGGCGCGCGTCAGGATGTCCTGCATCTGCGGAATGGCGATGCGGGTAATGATGCTTATGAGGAGCATCACGCTGATCGCTTCCACGATCGTCGTTCCGCGTTGCTGCCTCACGTGAGTCGAGCGCGGGTCGAATGAGGAATGTTCAATTCAACGTCATCACGTCGAGCACACTCGCACCAGCGCCGACGAAGATGTTCAAGGGGTCGACTGACGAATACGAGAGCGTCACGCGCCTGGTTCGTCCGAGTATCCGATAATCACGGTTGGTGAGCCGAATGCACTCCATCCCTCGAAAAGCGGGGCCGGCGTCATCCAGTTCAATGGGTACAGCGCCGGTATCGAAAAAGTACTGTTCGTTGTTTTTGGGCCTGGAGGTACATGACCAGGCGAAGGCTCGCGTCTTCTTCTACCAAGGGGGGTGGGCCGGCGGCGGCGATCCGAAGGGCCCTGGGAGGCCAAATCCAGATCCACATCGAGAGGGCGGTGGCGAAGCTGAGCACCACGTGACGAGAACCGAGCCCTTGGCGACGGGCCTGTACCTTCTGTGCCTGTTCCCGGATCTCCGCCTTTTCTGTTTGTTCGCGAAGAACGGCAGCCAGCACCGCGTCGCGCTCGCCCGACTGACCTCTACATCCGGACGTTCCTCGCTCTGGTCCGAACTTTCGGGCTCGTCGAAATTCTCGGGCTGGTCGGAATCTATTGAGTCGCTCATAAGATCACTCTGATCGACGTCCTCTTCGACGCCTACGGTCCCATTGAAACGTCACTATCCAAAGATACTTGGTACGATTCTGAAACGCACTCAGTTTTTCCGGACCGCGTAGGAGCTAGTCGGGTCCTGGGCTAGCGCGTCAGTTTCTTATACTTGATGCGGTGGGGGCGTTCCGCTTCCGAGCCGAGCCTTCTCCGCCGATCCTCTTCATATTCCTGATAATTCCCTTCGAACCACACAGCTTTGCTTTCTCCCTCGAACGCCAGGATGTGCGTCGCGATCCTATCCAGAAACCAGCGGTCGTGTGAGATAACCATGACAGATCCGGCGAACGACAGAAGGGCTTCTTCAAGGGCGCGCAGGGTGTCGACGTCGAGGTCGTTGGTGGGTTCATCGAGGAGCATGAGATTGCCCCCCTCCTTCAGCAGCTTGGCCAGGTGAAGGCGATTACGCTCTCCACCCGAGAGGACGCCGACCTTCTTCTGTTGTTCCGCTCCTCGAAAGTTGAACCAGGATAGATAGGCTCGCGGGTTCACCTCGACCCGCCCGAACTCAAGGACCTCGCGGCCCTCGGCCACCTCTTCGAAGACGGACTTGTTCGGGTCGAGGTCCGATCTCGACTGATCGACATAGGCCAGCTTGACGGTCTGTCCTAGGTCGAGCGAACCCTCGTCGGGTTCTTCCTGACCGGTGATCATTCGGAAGAGTGTGGTCTTTCCGGCACCGTTGGGGCCGATGATTCCTACGATGGCGGCCGGGGGAAGGGTGAACGACAGACCATCCATGAGCAGTTGATCCCCAAAGCCCTTTTTTACCCCCCTACACAATAAGACGTCATTGCCCAGGCGGGGCCCTTTCGGAATGAGAATTTCGGCGGTGCGGATCTGTTCACGCTCATCCTGCGCCATGAGTTCCTCGTACGCGCCGATGCGGGCTTTCCCTTTGGCGTGGCGAGCACGGGGGGCCATGCGGATCCACTCCAACTCCCTAGCGAGGGAACTCTGGCGAGCTGACGTCTGCTTTTCTTCGACCCGCAGCCGCTCACTCTTCTGCTCCAACCAGGAAGAGTAGTTTCCCTTCCACGGGACGCCCTCTCCGCGATCCAGCTCCAGAATCCATTCGGCGACGTTGTCCAGGAAATATCGATCGTGCGTGATCGCCACGATCGTTCCCGAGAAGTCAGTCAAGTAGCGTTCGAGCCAAGCCACCGATTCAGCGTCGAGGTGATTTGTCGGCTCGTCGAGTAGCAACATGTCGGGCTCTTCGAGGAGAAGCTTGCAGAGGGCGACCCTCCTGCGCTCTCCGCCGGACAGCGTCTCCACGTTCGCCTCGGGAGGCGGGAGGCGAAGGGCGTCCATTGCGATTTCGATCCGACGCTCCAGGTCCCAGGCATTAGAAGCGTCGATGCGGTTTTGGAGTCGGGCCTGCTTTTCGATGAGGGCCTCCATCTCCTCGTCCGTCATCGGGTCGGCGAACTTCATGCTGACCGCCTCGAACTCCTCCAGAAGATCCCTCGTCTCGCGAACGGCCTCCTCTACGTTGCCCCGAACATCCAACTCGGGGTCGAGTTCGGGCTCTTGGGGCAGATAGCCGATCTTCGTTCCCGTGGCCGCCCAGGCCTCACCGAGAAAGTCGTCATCGAGGCCAGCCATGATCTTGAGCAACGTACTCTTGCCCGATCCGTTCGAGCCGACCACGCCGATTTTGGCCCCATGAAAGAACGACAACCAAATGCCCTTCAAGATTTCCCTCTTGGGAGGGACGATCTTACGGAGATCCTTCATGACGTAGATGAACTGCTGATCGGTCATTGGTTTCTAGAAGGTTGTTGAGGTGAACAAGTGGGCCCCGCCTCCAAGGCTGCACGTGGGCGACAGTCTTCAGAGAAGGCGTGATGGATCACGGTGCGTCGGCTGGACAATCTAACGGGGGGGGCCAGGAGGACTGGAATCGGCGCTTAGGACGGAAGGGTGGTGGGGGTGGTGCGGTGAGGTTGCCCGTAGCGCGGCCCGATCGCTCGACGGCCGTACCGGGGCCCAGTACGCCCCACACCGGGGCCGAGGCCCCCCCCAGGAGGGAGAGGGGAGAGGCCAAGGGGAGAAGGCCCGCTCAGTGAGGACCCAAGGGGCGAGACCTCCCACCGGATTGGCGTTTAAGCGGCGACGAAGAGCCCGGTTGCGTACATGACGATCAATCCGACCACCACCCCCGCAGCGTTCAGCGGACCCATGAGGCCGTCTCTCTCGTGGGATTTCATGCTCCTGGCGAGGACAGTGACGACCTGGACAATGGCTCCGGCACCGATCGCGAGGAAGAGCACGCTCGCCGTGGGTGAGTAGGAAAACCCCCCGATCCAAGTGCCGAGAATTGTGGGGACCCCTGCGATGAGGCCGAGGACCGCCAGCATGCCCATGGAAGGTCTCGAACGGGCCAGTGGTGCCACGATTCCGAGGCCCTCGGTCGTGTTGTGGAGCAGAAAGCCGAACACCAAACTGGTTCCCAGCGCCACTTCGCCGACAGCGTAGGACGACCCTATCGCGAGCCCCTCGCCCAGGTTGTGAAGTCCGATCCCGACGGCGATCAGGGTGGACAGGCCGAGCGGCGTGACGTCCGCTCCTCGTCGACCCACGCGGCTGAGCGCGTGAATGATCAAGGGTGTACCCACCACCCCCAAGACTATGAGTCCGACCCCCTGAAAGGCCGAGGCCACCCGGCCGGTCAATGAGAAGGCCCCTTCGAGGGCATCCACGCCGATGAAGAGCAGTAAGCCCACAGTCAAACTCAAAAAGAAGTCCACCCAACGCGTACTTACTCCTGCCAGGAACGGCAGCCACAGCAGCCCCAAGAACACAGGAATGACGCCCACGTACACGCCCAGGAGGGCGAAGGTGACGATGTACGAGCGGTTGACCTGGGGAGACAGCGTGGCGACGTCCACCTCCTCCGCGAAGGTGACACCGGTCGAGCTCACGATCGAGATGGCGACCGGGTCGCCGTCCACCCAGGGGTATGGGATTTCGACGACGATGTTCTCCAGGCGGCCGACGTCGCGGTCGGGGGTGACAGTGTGCTCCCAGTACGCGTCGTCCACGATCACTTGCGCGACCGTAACCGGCTCTGGACCCCCGTTGACCAGGTGGACCCGGATCAGACCGGCCTGGGGAAAGGCGATTCGTTCGAAAGTGAGTTCCTCGATCGGTGGAAACGCCGCTCGGAACACACCGATCGGTCCGACCTGACCGAACACGACAAGGAGACCAGCGAGCAGCAGGAGCGGAAGCACTCCCTTGGCTGCCAAGGACAGGCGCCCCTGTCCAGTCCGGTGCTCGGTTACCTCTGAAGGAGCCGATTGCGCTGGTCGATCGTCACTCGCATATGTGGTGCTCGCGCTGACCGTCTCTACGGCGTTGTCGCCTTCGGAGTCGCGGTGGTTCATTCCCTGGTGCCCCGGTCCTTGGTGATGTACTGGCTCAGGTGTCTTCCGGTGCGGTGGTCAAACCACCGTCCGAGGTTTCACGTCGAAGATTCCCATCCATCCGAGCTCTGCGAACTCGCTCTGATGGGCATGGAACATGAATTGCCCGGGAAAGTCGTAGGTGAATTCCAGGACGGCCCGTTCGCCCTGGCACAACATCAGGGTGTCCGTCCATTCATAACGTTCGAGGTCCGTCCCGGTCCGGTATAGGCGAAAGAAATTTCCGTGCAGGTGGAACGAGTTCAGCAAGTCGAACTCGGTCGTGTTACCGAGGTAGACGCGCACCAATTCCCCTTGCTCGATTTCGATGGGATGCCTCTGGTAGTGGAAAGCCACCGTGTTTACGGCGTAAACCTCGTTGTCGCCGTCGAAGTTGGTGTCGAAGCCATTCATCAGCATCATCATTTCATTGGCTTCTGGCCTGCCTTCCGGTGGATCCACGATGAACGCACCGTAGAGGCCTTTGTGCACGTGTCGCTTCAAGGGAAGAGCGTGGCAGTGGTAGAGGTGGAAGCCCATCGGCGCGGCGTCGAACTCGTACACGAAACTCTCTCCGGGTTGGACGATTTCGAAAACACCGTCCATCCCCGCTGCGTGGATTCCGTGGAAGTGGATCGTATGTGGGTGACTTCCCGCGTTGGTGAAGGTCACCTTGAGGTGATCCCCTTCGGTGCAGCGGATGCTCGGTCCGGGCACCGTCCCATTGTAGGTCCACGCTGCGAAGTAAACGCCTGGCGCGACCTCTATCTCCCGATCCACCGCGACCATCTGGTATTCACGTTGGGTTTGGCCGCTCGGGAGGGTCGATACGTTGCCGTAGTCGAAGTCCTTGAGGAATGCCGTCGGATCGAAAACGCTCAAATCCACGTCGCCCTTGGTTCCGGCGAGTTCCGGGCTGTGGGCGTCCCCAGCCCCGGTAAGCCTCGGTTGCGCTTCGCCCGGGTTTGATGCGGTGAGTGCCCCGGCTCCGGCAGCTAGGCCCACGGCCCCGGCTACTCCCGATCTAAGAAGATCACGACGTGAGATCCCTGATTCGGCCTGGTTATCGACGTCGTCTTGTCTATCCGTCATGCGGGTTCCCCGGTTGAGGCTATCCCAATATAAAAATTAGGCAGGACTAATTTTGAGGTGAGCGACGTGAATGTCAAGGACGCCGTATTGAAAGTCAGGTGAATCGATGTAGACTCGACCGCAGGAAGACCGGCAGCCACCTCGACAAACAGGGCGCACATGATAGGTATCGTGGGGGGTGGAATCTCGGGCTTGGTTCTCGCCTACGAACTTCAGAGTCGGGGTGTCGACGTCACCGTCTGGGAAGCTGCGAGCACTCCTGGCGGGGTGATGCGCTCCCAAACGCACGGGGACCTCGTGCTGGAGATGGGCCCCCAAAGGGTGAGGCTGACCGGGCCTTTCCGCCAACTCGTCGAGAGCGTCGGGTTGGCTGACGAGTTGGTCACCGCGCCGACTGATCTCCCTCTGTACGTCTATCACCGTGGCCGGTTGCGCAGGGCTCCTCTCTCCCTCTCAGAGGCGGTGACTACGGACCTGCTTCCGTTGTGGGCCAAGATGCGCATTTTGGCCGAGCCGTTCACTGCGGGTCCCAGAGATGGGGAGCACGCGGGTCCGTTCTTACGCAGGAAGTTTGGCGGTGCCGCGTACCGTGCCCTGTTGGGACCCCTTTACGGGGGTCTCTACGCGTCGGACCCGGACTGTATGCCAGTGAAGTACGCCCTCCAGAAGACCCTGACCGAGCTGGGCGTCCGGCGGAGTATCCTTTGGCGCATGTTGCGCGCGGCGGGGGGTGCCGCGGAAGCCGCTCCCTGTTCCTTCAAGAACGGCCTGGGGTCACTTCCCTCCGCCATCGCTCGACGGCTCGAGGGTAGTGTACGTCTGGAAACGCCGGTGAGCGCACTGCGGAGGAACGGCCGCGGGTGGGAGGTCACCGTGCAGGGTGGCGAAACTGTCCAGGCCGAGGCGATTGCCTTGGCCTGTCCCGCTGATGTGGCTGCAGGACTTCTGGGCGGCCCCTATCCGGACGTATCGACACGACTGTCGGCTCTACGCTACAACCGTCTCGCGCTCGTGTACCTCAAATCGGAGGCGAACCTTCGTGGCCTCGGCTACCAGGTGGCATTCGGCGAGTCCCTGGAGACGAGGGGTGTGACCTGGAATGACAGCCTGTTCGGGCGCCCAGACCTCTATACAGCTTACTTGGGGGGAATGAAGAACCCCGACCTACCGGATTGGGACGACAGCCGGATAGCCGAGATCGCCTGTGAGGAGTTCGAGATTGCCACAGGATTCACGGCTGAGGCCCTCCGAGTCTCCAGAACCCGGATTCCGGCGTGGGACGAATCTTGGGAGTTTCTCGACGGGATAGAATGGCCACCAGATCTGCACGTCTGCTCGAACTACACGGCTCGTCCGGGAATCCTTGGGAGAATCGTGGGAGCGAAACGTTTGGCTGCGACCCTCGCGAGGGAGTTCCCGCGAGATCCGTAGTGCGCGGTATGCTTCCGGCCGAGCATAATCGAACGAGGCCCTTCT
>JAPYQK010000003.1:16019-36325 GCA_029941275.1 Longimicrobiales bacterium
CCCGACCGGTGCCGCTAAGCTTCTTTGTCCAGATGACTTATGCAGGGGCCGCTCGGGATACGCAGATCCTGGTCTCGGCCGCCGCGCGTCCCTCAGTCCGCCGCGTTGAGGCAGAAGGTGGTCGTGGTCGGCCGACAGAGGCAGCGACGTAGACCCAACTCGCCCATGATCGGCTCCGGCCGAAGCACCCCCTCTACCAGGTCCGCCAACAACTCGGCGAAAGCCGGAGCATCGTGCGGAATCGGGATGCGGTGGTATTCGAGGCCGGCCTCCTCCGCCGTTTCGCGCAGCTCATTGTCCAGCTCCGCCAAGGTCTCTGACTGCTCGTGCATGAAACTCACTGCATCGACGATGACCCGAGCCGTATCCAGCTCCTTGACTACGGTTTCGATCTCAGGGGAGGTCCACTTGATGTCCCGGTTCGTGTGGTTCTGATATCCCAGCTCGTAGTCGCGGACACCCAGCTCTCGGGCCACGATACGACACGCCTCCTCTACGTACTCTGCGTATCGGGGCCCGTCGTCCAAATACTTGATCGGTGTACCGTGAGCCGAAAAAACCAGTGTCGTATCGGGGGCGTGCAAGTCGACACCTTCCCGCTTCACGTAGCTCAGAATGGCGTCTGCTCGGAGCCGCCTGTAGGCCGGATGCCGATGCCAACCGGTGATCTCACGTAAGGGTACGTCCCAGGAGAGTTCAGCTACGGCTTCCTGCACGTCCTCCAAGGCCGCCATCGTGGTTGATTTACCACAGAGCGGGTAAATGGGGAGGGCGACCAGTTGTTCGACCCCGGCGGCGTGAGCCTCGGCCACGACCGCGGCGATCGAAGGATCCGTGAATTGCATCCCTGAGTAGCACCGGGCGTCCAGCCCCCGCCCGCGGAGGGCTCGTTCGACCATGCGGCTCTGTTTTCGAGCCTGCGCGGCTAGCGGCGAACCACCGATCTCTTTGTATTCCTCAATCAGCCCAGGCGCACGGGCCTCGGCCAGTTTACGAGTGCGATCACTTCCCTGATCGGATTCCAGGGGCGCGTTGCGGGCAAAGATACGCTCCAGGAAAGGGATTACCTCTTCGAGTGTGGGATTTTCGGGTTCGCCGAAGTTGAGTATCAGGACACCGATTTTCATCGATCCACGGTCCGGTTCTGGTATGGAAAAAAAGGGGCGCCAAACGAATCCCGGGAACGATCAACCCATAAGGCCGACCGTTCCCGGTTCTATATCATTAGAAGGGAACTGCACCTTCTAGGCGGGAACCGCACCTGCCCGCGCAACTCCGATCAAAAGAACGGAAAAGGGTCGGCTCAGTTGCTAGGGCTCCTCGACAACGCGCGGTAGTAATCCTCCACCAAACGCCGGAAGCCAGTGGGAACATCATCAGACCCGGACACGAAAACCCGGTCCTCCCCCTCTCCTTCCAACTCTCTACGCAGACCGAATTCCAACTGCTTCAGTCCCTCTACGATCTGCGACTGGAGTCGATTCAATTCGGCCAGATCCAAGTAAACGTCCTCGCGGTCCAACTGCCTGAGAGCGGAGATGACCTCGCCGAGCTGTTGCTGATTGAGGTCCTCCTCCTGGAGCAGTCGCTGCAATTCAATAGCCTCCTGGACGCGTTGCCGGGATTCGCTGCGGAACTGGCGAATGTCTCTCTGTGTGATACGTCCGAGGCTCCCGTCAGCGTATCCGCCGTTGTTGGCACCGCCGTCCGGGCCGCCATTACCACCCCGCTGGCCCCCCTGCTGACCCTGACCTTGCTGTCCCTGCTGACCCTGACCCTGCTGTCCCTGCCGACCCTGACCCTGCTGTCCCTGCTGTCCCTGCTGACCTTGCTGTCCCTGCTGACCTTGATCGCCTTGCTGACCTTGATCGCCTTGCTGACCTTGATCGCCTTGCTGACCCTGTTGGCCTTGCTGACCTTGGTCGTCTTGTTGGCCCTGTTGGCCTTGCTGACCCTGATCGCTTTGTTGTCCCTGTGGTTGGCCGCGCTCCCCTAACCTACGGGAGAGGGACTCGACACTCCGCGAGAGGTCTCTCGCTCGGTCGAGCGCCTCCGAACGACGGTCTTGCTGGAAATCGTTGACCGCTTCACTCGCTCTCGCGAGCTCCTCCGCGAGTTTCTCGACGATACGTGTTGTCTCGGTCTCGAATTCCTGCGTGTATTCACGGTCCTGGACGCCAATAAGCCCTCTGGAATATCGAACACGTTCCTTGAGTTTCTCGTCCTCGATCGTCCGGCGGGCCTCGTCCAGCCGATCCGCAGCTTCTCTCTGGTCGGCCCGGGAATCGCCGTAGAGCCGATCGAGCTCCCTTTCCAGGTCGGCGACCTCTTCGTTCATGGCCTCCTTACGCTCGAAGAGACTTCTTCCGGCCGGCGAACCCGGTCCGTTGTTCGCTTCCCCGAGTCGATCCATGTCGGCCTGGATATCACGCTGCTCTTGCGCAAGCTCTTCCGCTCTCCGCTGGGCATCCTCCACATCGTTCCGTAGACGGTCCACCTGGTCCCGCCCGAGGCGTCGCTGAGCGTCCTCCAGTCGATCGAGGGCCGAAGCTGCGTCGGCGGTCGCCGAGTTGCCCGATGACGCTGCCGCACGCCGCATATCCCCGGCTGCCTCTTGGAGGCGCCTGGCGGCATCCGCCAACTGTTGGTCGTTGGTTTCACGGGCCAAGCGTTCCAGGCGGCGGGCTGCCTCCTCGGTTTGCTCGGCGAGTTCACGTTGACTGTTGCTTGCGCCGCCCGATGCGCCGCCCTGCTGAGCCGCGGCCCTGCGTTGGCGGTCCGCTTGTTGCTGCTGGCGTCGCGCGAGCTCCTTGAGCTCCTCGAGTGTCTCCTCGAGCTGATCACCGGCTTGCTGGCGTTCGCCGCGTTCAACGGTCTCGTACTGGTTTTTTAGCTTATCGAGCTCGAGCTCGAAGAGATCGGCCAGGTCATCCGCTCTCGCGGCGCCACCGCTACCGCCACCGCCCTGCTGCCCCTGACTCACCTCGACCTCGTAGTTCTCCTCGGCTTTCTGGAGCTGAAGCAACGCTCTCAATTCTGGAGAAATCGCCTCCTGTAGCTCCCCGTCTTCGAGAACCTCCTCCGCAGCTTCCATCTCGACGATGGCCTGGGTCAGCAGCTCAGCAATGTTTTGAAACTCAGAATCACCCCCCAGGCCCCGGGACGTCAGCCTTTGCAGCAGTCCAGCGACTTGTTCTCTGGCGCGGCCCTGGGCTAGACGCACACTGACCAGGTTCTCCCGGAACTCGGTCTCACTGTAAAGCTCCTTGTCGCGCGCCAGATTGTACGTGGCCGCGACCACCTGCTCTTGGAGTTCGGAGAGCGCACGCTCTTCCTGTCCCCCGCCGCCCCCGCCCCCCCCACCGCCACCCTGCTCGGCCTGGCTGAAGTTCAGACCGAAAGGACGGATCTGAACGAAGTAGATGTCACTCTTGGCCGTCCGACTGTCGGATCCCGGGTTGCTGTCATCGACTTGGGCGTAGTAGGCGACCAGGTCACCAGGCTCGAGCCCGAACTCCTCTAAGAAGAGCGTGTGTCCCGCCGTAACTTCGGGGACCGGCCGACCCTCGAATAGCGGAATCGTGTCCTCTGCCCCGCCGTTGACCGAGTAGATGAGAAGCAGATCGGAAACGCCGTAGTCGTCGTCGGCCCTCACCTCTAGGTAGAACTCCTCGATCGGGCTCGCACGCTCATCGCGCCCCGGCCTAGAGAACGACACTGACGGTGGCTGATCAGACAGAACATCAATGGTGTACTGGGGTGAAGCTGGAACGAGGCCCCCACTCGCCCTCTCTAGGGCGATTTCGTAAAACCCTTCTTCTTCGACGGTCAGGCTCGCGGTCCAGGTGCCGTCGTCCTCGTCGGTGAGTTCCACCACTTCGCCGCCGACGATGAGTTGTCCGCCCGGCGTGAGCATGGTGGGGAAGATGCGCAGCTTGACGACGGTGCCCCGAAGCGCGGCGATGTCACCTCCGAACTCGATCGTGCGCGGAGCCAGACCCGAGTAGGCGGGGAATTGATACTCCAATTCCAGGTGCTCTACGTAAGGGAGATCCGCGACCTCGATGCGGTACGTTTCCGAACGAATGCCGCTGGATTCGACGAAGTAGTCCGTGTGCTCGTCCAACCCGAGAAGGAGGAGTTCGAATCCCTCGCCTCCGTCCGTAAGCATCGGAAGCTGGTCGAACTGTCCCTGTGACTCACCACGGAAGAAAATCTGGACTTCCTCGTTGTCGAAACCCAGAAGATTTGCGGTTACCAGTTGATCGGATCCGCGCGCGATAGTTTCGTCACCGGGAAACACATCGATCGAATAGGGCTGTACGGACTCGGCATCCCTGGTCGGGAAGAGGAGGGCCGAGGCCCCG
The DNA here is from genome assembly GCA_029941275.1 of Longimicrobiales bacterium. Taxonomy (GTDB): domain Bacteria; phylum Gemmatimonadota; class Gemmatimonadetes; order Longimicrobiales; family Gaopeijiaceae; genus UBA822. Next base: position 20,387 of record JAPYQK010000003.1, read on the forward strand.
TTTCGGACTTGCGACGGCCCTAGGAGCAACAGGGCGAGCGAGGCGAGTGCAACCACAGCGAACGCCCCCGACGCTCGGTATAGACCTTTTTGCTCGATCCGCCGCCCGAACTCGACTTCCTCGGCGCGCTCGAGAGCGTTCTCGATGACCTTTCTTTCCAGGGCCTCCGAGGTGTGATCCAACCCAGACGTGGTGTCGATCGCCGCCAGCACCGAGGCCTCGAGGGAGGGCTCGTGCTCCTCCAAATAGAGCGCCGCTTGTTCGTCAGACACCCTTCGAGTCAAAGGCCAAACGAGGAAGCGGATGAGCAGTCCGCCCATCACCGCCCACAGGATCCCGCGGAACCACAACACAGACGTGGCGCTAAAACGTGCAACTTCGAGTCCGTAGACAGACAGGAGGAACGCCAGCAAACCCGCACCGAACACGATGGCCATTCCCTTGAGCGCGATGCGCGCCCGCCACCGGCGACGGATCCGGCGGACCATAAAGAGGACCCGGTCGTGAAGAATGTTCTTATGGGCTGCTCGGTACATAACTCCTCCCATCCTCGAATCTCATGGTCGCCGCGCGCGATATCCAGTTCGAAATAGCGGTCTCAGCCAGAAGAAGCACCAAAGCCGCCACCATGAGCAAGCGCCAAAGAGATTGGCGGCGCTCCTGGTTTCTCGCTTGCATTTCCGGCGTCAGTGTTTCACCACCGGCACCGACTTCGTCACCAGCCTGACGTGAAGCAACGGCCCCGGCCAACTCGGTGGGGTCCATGGCCTCAAGTTCAGACTCCGCTACATCCACATTCACCGCCACCGAGAACACACGGTCCGGATTCGTGCCCGGCGGTCGGACTTCGTAAAAACCCTGCTCGTCTAGTTCCAAGAAACGCGGTCCGACCGTCGCCGGCAAGGCAATGCTGCCGCCCCCTGGCGTCAGCGCGACCTGGTCGGTCTCGGGGGACAACTCGTTCTCTCGGTCCGCTACAAAAACCAGGCCGTCGGGATCAGCGATATCGAGGACCTGCCCAGCCGTGAACCAGGGCACTTGATCACGGTACTTGCCGAGGTGATACATCAGCTGGTGGATGAACGGAAGGAATACCGGCTGCACTGCCAGATCGTTCCAGAAAGCATCCATTGTACTGGTCCAGACCATCACGGATCCTTCACCGACCAGCCGCTCGGCGAGCGCAACGGACCCGTCGTCGAAGCGTGCGAGAACTTGTCCCTCTGGACTCACCTGCAGATCCCTCGACCGGAAGAAACGCGCACGCGTGAAATCGCCGGTTCCGGGACCCGCGAACAGTTCGAACACAGGATGGGGGTAATCGAGAAATCCCAGTCGGGCGGCTCCCCGCGAGTAATCCCTCGCCGGGCCGAAACGCCCTGGAAGGAACTCCTCGAGTCCCGTACGCCAAGCGCTCCGTTCGCCGAGGACCAGCAACAGACCGCCGCCGGCTTCGACGAACCGCCGCAAGCGGACTTCGGTGTTACCCTGCGGGAAGGGAATATCATTGAGCACGACCACATCCGTCGTCTCCAAGTCTTCCGTCGAGAAGGTGCTCGAGCTTCTCACCTCGACTTGAAACGAGGACTCCTCGCTGGCGTGCGCAGTCTCCAGGTACAAACTGACGTTTTCCCGCGGGTTGGCGCCCTCGAGGACCAAAACGCGCATCGCCCTCCCCGGCGAGAGCACGAAGTGGAGTTCATTGTCTTGGGTAAGGGCATCAGAGTCGAGCCGGATCGATCCACGCGTATAGACGTCGGAGAGCGTGAAAGGCTCGAAGGTGACCGTTGCCGAACCCGTCGGGTCCAGGGTCACTGTCTGCGTCTGGACTTCCTGCCCATCCAGTTCGAGCAGGATGGTGCGGTCGACCGGCTCGTCGCCCTCACGCCGAACCACCCGAGCCGTCGCCGTCATGCGCTCCTGTCCGGAGAAGAAGTCTCTCTGGAGCGTTACCGAAGCCACGGTGGCGTTCGGAGTAGAGTCGTCCGAAATCAGCACGGGCTCGATAACCGTGCCGAACGGAAACGACACACCCTCGTCGCCGTTCCATCCCGAGCGCTGGAAGTCGCTGATGATGACGGCCTCCCGGTTCGGGAGTTCGGATTCCTCCAGAATGGTCTGGGCCAACTTGAGGGCCGGGCCGTAGACGGTTCCGTCGTCGCCTATACTGGCCGTGTCGAGAGCGGCGAGCAGCCGCTCTCGATCTGAAGTTGCTCGGAGTAGCGCCTCCGCTCCCCGCCCCATGAATACGAGACTGGCACGATCGGAGGGCTCGAGGCCCTCGAAGACTTGGCGCGCTCGAGTCTTCGCCCGCTCCCAGCGATCTCCGTAACCCATCGAGTAGGAACGGTCCAGCACCACGACGACTTCGCGGGGTCCGAGGGTGGCTCCTATCGCTACCTCGGTGTTCTCGAAGAAGGGGCGAGAGAAAGCGGCCACGAGTAATAACAGCGCCAGAGCCCGGATCGACAGGAGAGTCCAGTGGTGGATCCTTCGCCGCTGAGTCGACCGAAAGGGAATCTTCCTGAGGAACATCAGGGACGGGAAATCCACCACCGTGCGTCGCTGGCGCTCGGTAAGGTGGACCAGTACAGGGACCACCAAGCCCACGAGGCCAAGAAGGAAGAGGGGGGCTAGAAGACCCATCAGCGCACCCTGCTCATCTTTTCGCGGCTGGAGAGGTAGCGGAACAGCGCGTAATCCAGAGGCTTCGACGTGTCGAGCACCGTATAGTCGATCCTGCTGCCGGTGAAGAGTCGATCCAGTTCCTGCGTGTGTTCACCGATGAGCTTTCGATATTCGACCGCGAGTTCGTCGGGCACGATCGGGATCATGGTCGCACTCTCCAAGTCTCGGAAACTCGCCGCAGAGTCGTAAGTGAACTCGAGTTCGGCCGGGTCGAGGAGGTGAAAAACGATCACGTCGTGCCCGCGAGCCCTGAGGTGACGAACCGAGTCGATCACCGCTTGCGGCTCTTCATAAAAATCCGACAGAAGAAGGATGATTCCGCGGTGATGGAGGTTTTCGCCGATCCGCATGAGCGGGTCCCGCAGCGTACCGGGGCGCCCGGGTTCGGCTCGCGACAACGTGTGGAGGATACGCTGCAGATGGCGCGTGGACGGAGGGATGAACTCCACCACTTCGTGATCGAACGTTGCCAGGCCCACCCGGTCCTTCTGCTTTTGAGAGAAGTAGGCGAGCGCGGATCCGAGATAACGTGCGTAGTCGAGTTTGGTGACAGAGTGTGTCCCGAAGCTCATGGACTTCGAGATATCGAGTACCACCATGAAGTCGGCGGCGGTTTCCGCCTCGAACAGCTTGATGTAGAAACGATCGGTGCGAGCGAAGAGCCTCCAGTCGATAAGCCGAATATCATCTCCCCCCATGTATTCTCGGTGTTCAGCGAAGTCGAGGGACATGCCGAGGTGGGGCGACCGATGGAGGCCCTGTAGGAAGCCATCCACGACGGTGCGCGCCAACAGTTCAAGGTTTCCGATCCGGCTCAGTACGACCGGATCAAGAAACTGCGTGTTGGCCCCTTGGACGCTCGACCGCTCTCTGACCGCCATCCGCTGTCCGGCCTACAGACCCGAGGACGGTGTGGGCACAGCCTCTAACAGCTGGTCCACCAATGTACCGGTGGTAATCCCTTCGGACTCAGCGTGGAAGTTCGTGAGAATCCGATGTCTCAGGACGGGGTGGGCGAGCGCACGGATGTCTTCGAAGCTCACGTTGTAGCGCCCCTTCGTGATCGCACGTGCTTTTCCACCCAGAATGAGATATTGAGCGGCCCGGACGCTCGCTCCGAAAGCGATCCACTTGTTGACGAAGTCGGCACTGTCGCCGTTTTGGCTAGGTCGCGTGGCCCGAACGAGGCCGACCGCATAACGCATGACCGCATCGGGGACCGGCACCTTTCGAACGAGTCTCTGGAACTCGACGAGATCCTCGCCTGTGACAGCGTGTTTGAAGTCCGGATCCTGCAGTGAGGTGGTCGTACGCACGACGTCCAATTCCTCTTCGAGGGCCAAATGGTCCATGATGATCTTGAACATGAACCGGTCGAGCTGAGCCTCGGGCAGAGGGTAGGTGCCTTCGAGTTCGATCGGATTCTGGGTCGCGAACACGTAGAACGGTTCTTCGAGCTGGTACGTGGTTCCCTGGACCGTGACGCGGTGCTCCTGCATGGCTTCCAGAAGTGCCGACTGGGTCTTGGGGGGCGAGCGGTTGATTTCGTCGGCGAGCACGATGTTCGCGAAGATGGGTCCGGGGGCGAACACCATGGCGCGCCGGCCCGTTTCCGCGTCCTCTTGAATGATGTCGGTGCCCGTGATGTCAGACGGCATCACGTCCGGAGTGAACTGGATCCGTGAGAACTTGAGATCGACGACCTCCGCGACGGTATGAATCAGCAGGGTCTTGGCCAGCCCGGGAACACCGAGGAGCAGGCTGTTGCCACCAACGAAGAGCGAAAGAAGCATCTGTTCGATGACCTCTTCTTGCCCGATGATGAGTTTCCGCACCTCCAAGAGAATTTGCTCGCGGCCCGCCTTCATTCGATCGGCGAGGTCTATGTCGTCCGGAGTCTCGAGGGCAGCAGCTTCGGATCCGTCGGGAGTTGTGGCCTCGGCTTCGGCCTCAGCGACCTGAGCGAGTTCCTCGTCCTCGGAGACTACAGCCACTTCGGCGACTTCCTCGGTTTCGGCGACTTCCTGTTCTTCCTTGAATGCCATTTCGTGCTCCGTCAAGGCCGCTACGCGACCGTTGGCTCATGTTGTGGTTGTACTGTCCCGTGTGGCCGCGGCGCAGCCCGGGGTTCTAATGACGCCAGTCAATGTGACATGGCGTAGATGATATAGTTGACACCCAGTTTGTACGCTTCGTTAGACAGATCCATGGGGTACCAACCGACGTCCGAGTACTCCCAGTATTCCCCGATGTCATTGTTGTAATTGGCGATCACCACCAGGCGTTGGTTCGGATCGTTGTCCTGATGAAGCCCGAGATAAACGGGTTGAACTTGAAAAGTAGGAGATGCAAGGCTTTTCAGCGACTCGATGCGGAAGAAAGAGTCGAAGATGGCGTGGCTCTCGTTGAGTTCGACGAACTCGGCGCCCGGAATCACGCGCTTCATCTGGGCGTCAAAATTGAGCCAGTCACTACCGCGAAAGTCGTCGGCGATGAGAAAACCGCCTTTTTGTAGGTAGTTGCTGAGCCCCTCGACTTCGGTGTCCGAAGGGTTCCAGTACCCGGGCTCCGAAATGTAGGCGACCGGATAAAGGGTTAGCCCGGGGTCGTCCGTTGTAAAGATATTTCCACCGTCCATATACGGCTGAAGGAAAGTGGTCTCCCGAAGGATGTTCATGAAATTTCGTTCGGCACGCGGGTAATCGTGCGCCCAGGGCGGGAGTCCTCTTCCGCGGCGTCCCCCAAAGCTCCCCGCGCTGAGACCCACACCGAATCGGATGCGCACGAACGTGAACCGGCCATCGTAGGGTGTGTTGTTCTCCTGCATGAAGACTTCGGGAACGTCGCCCCTCGAGGCGGGAGTGGCCTCCCCGAACGGAGTGACATCGGCATGATCCGTCCCGGAACGCACGAGCGCCAAAGAACCGGTAAGGACCGATGCCACGAAGAAGCCCACTAGAGGCAAGGGCCCACTCATTCTAGCGTCTGCCTGATTGTGGTTGCTCGGGGCGGACCGTGGATGTCCCGTTCCTGATATCGAGGAGCAGGTCCAGGCCCGCTCCAAAGTTGGGCGCAATGTCCAGGGCTCTGAGAATCGATCGCCGGGCTTGTTCTGGTTCATCGGCGGTCACATACGCACGGGCGAGATCATAGTACGCCCCCGCGAGATCTGCGGGCTCCAAGGCGAGGATGGCTCTGCGCTCCCGCACTGTCCCCGTTGCGTCCCCCCGCACTTGATGGGCGGCCGCCAGCCGGTCGTGGAGATCGACTTCATAAGGGTAGATCAAAACGGCACCGTCCATCGCCTCGGCGGCACCGTCCGCGTCCCCCAACTCGGTCCGAAGCTCGGCGAGCTGCAGGAACCCCTCGTAATGACTTTCGTTCAGGGCGGTCAAGCGTGACAGCGAAGCTTCAGCTAGGTCCGTCTCTTCGCGTTGCCGGTGTATCTGGGCCAGGAACCAGTGCGGACTGTCCCCTCCTGCGTACTCCGGGAAGAGGTCCCGCGCCGCTTGGAAATGCCCCTCTGCCTCATCCAACCGTTCTTCCTGGAGTAGCGTGATTCCGAGCGCTAGGCGCGCCGGAAAGTTGCCCGGGTTCTCCTGCACTACCCTTGTCCAGTCTTCGATTGTTCGCGGGTTCTGAGGAATACCCGGGCTGTTGGCTGGTGGCGCGAGCGCCGCCAACGGCGCGGCAAAGCGCTCCTTGAAGTAGTCGTCGAAGTTGCGGTCCAAGTCGTCCATGCTGACGTCCAGGATCCCCTCCAGCACGTCGGGTGTCGCCCGTCCGTCCCGATACTCATTCAGCATGTCCCGAATGGCTTGAAGCCCCCACCGCGACTCGATGAACGCGAACACGAGTGAGGCCTGCAAATATGAGTCGGTGACTTGCTCCGGGTATGAGGGCTGAACGAAGCCGGAATTCAACTCGCTCACCGGCAGCAGCATGCCCTCACGGTACCTCATCAGAAATGAGGGTGCCGCCTGATGTCCCCAGCCCTCACGGGCCTGGCGTTGCTCATGCACGGCCAACCCCTCGGAGAACCAGCGCGGTACGTTGTGATCCGTGATTCCCAGGTGAAAAACGTGCGCCATTTCATGCCATAGAACGGAGGCCCAGTTGAAGTCTCCGAGGGGGCGCGCAGCGGGGGAGTCCATGGCGATCAGGCTTCCGAACGTTACGCCGAGCGCGCCCATGCCGGCGAGCCCGATGGTTCGAACGGAGAAGTCGGCGGAACTCGGATAGACCTCGATGCGAATGGGTAGCGGGGGTTCGTACCCGCCATACCGCTCCACCAGCGCCTCGTAAGCCTCTTCCGTGATCTGTTCGATGTAGGGTTGCAGGAGGGCCGCCTCCCGCTCGTGCACCACGAAGACGAAGCGAGGATCGTCCTCGTTGACCTCGTAGTTCTCGAACGTGTCCAGAAGATCGAGCGTGTTGTACGTCCGTACGTTGTATGGGTCTCCCTCGAACGCCGTCTGGAGGCTCGCGCGGCCTTCTTCGATCAGGCCGAGCCGAAGCTGGTTCGTGCCGAGGATTCCGTACGCCCTCCAGGACAGGGGGTCCGTCGCGATGGCTTCTTCAGCCACCAGCGTCGCTTCCCTGTACTTGCGGCTCTCGACACTCAAGTCGGCAATGTCGTTGTAGAGCCCGGCGTAGTTCGGACTGAGTCTGTTGACCTGATCCCGGACTCCTTCGTACTCCTCCGTTTCTCCCCGGAGGAAGTGGCTGGCCGCCAGCACGCTCAGTGCTTCCAAGGAGGTGGGGTTCACGTCGAGCGCCTTCTGGAGCTCGGCTCGGGCTTCGTCGTGATTCTCCACCTTCATCAGGAGTCTGGCCTTGAAGGCCCTCGCCTCGACCAGGTTCTCGTTCTGCTCGAGGGCCCGGTCCACCTGCTCCATCAGACCGACCGAGCCGTTGAATTCCATCGCGCGGGCCAAGCCTAGAAGCGCGCGAGGGTGATTCGGGTTTCTATCGAGCACCTCCCTCAACGCGGCGTCCGCTTCGCTTCCGTTGTACTTGCCGAGGAACAACTCCCCGATAGCAATGCCGGGTTCCAGGTCGCCGGGGTCGGCGGCCACGGCCTCATCGTAGGCACGTAACGCGTCCTGGAAGAGTTCGTGTTCGCGAATACCCAGATACTCGACTGCCGTCGCCACGGCCATGAGGTCGTCAGAGGAGAGCGGGGTCGATCCGTTGTAGAGGTCGATGAAGGAGTCGAAGCTCGCGAACGCCGTGTCCCTGTCCCCATATGTCCATTCGATGATGGCGAGGTTCAAGAGAGCGGAGTTCCGGTCGATCGCGCCACCTTGGACCGACCGATTGAACTGCTCACGGGCCTCGTCGATCCGTCCCAGCTGGTAGAAGATCTCGCCCGTTGTGTTCGCGATTTCGGTCGAGAAAGCCGGCGGGGCCTGACGGGCGGCTTCCAGCGCTTCTTCGTAGCGCCCGACCTCTGCCAAGGCGGAGAGAAACGCCACGTAGGCTCTCCGTCGATCGGCGCGACTCAGATCGGGGCCTTCCTGCGATTCGGCGATCTCTCCTAGGACGTCGATGGCCGACTCATAGGCCCCAGCCCGGAGTTCGGAGATGGCTTCGTCGACCGTCTGTGCGGCTCCACCGGTGGAGATACAGAGAACTGCGAGTGAGAGAAAAAACCCACGCCTCAATTTATTCCACTCTCCCTGGCCTGGATCGCCCGATTGGTGAGGGCCAGTTCGACGAGCAACTCCTCCAACTCGTTGTCGTAGCGGTCCTGTGGAATCAAACCGCTTAGGTCCCTGAGTTCTTTGAGGCGTTGCTCAACGTCCGCCTTCTGCTCGAAAAGGGCCCCTAGCTTCGGGTCGTTCGTGGCGTGTGCGGCGGCCATGGTCGGGTCGGCGGCCAAGAACATGGTTCGCGCCAGCCTTCCATCTGCGGCCTCCGCCAGTTCGGTGCTACCCTCTCCATCGCCATTATCGTCCAGTACTGCGTGTTCGGTGGCGATCCGATTCGTGGTCTCGTACTCCCGCGTGACTTCAATGCGGGCGAACTCGAAGGCCTCCCAAACCGAGACACGCCCGTCCTTGTCGAGATCGGCTGCCTCGCCGGTGAACGCTTCTATGAAATAGCCGCCGAAAATGGTCTCGTTTCCTTCTCTTCCCGTCTTGGTGGCGGTCACGATGGTGCGTCCTTCCCCAGAGAGGGCGCTCACGAATTCGCCACTGGCGCTCGCGAGGTTCAGGAACGCCACTTGGCGGTCAGCCAGTTGATTGAGATAGAGTCCGAAGTCCTCCGCAGTGAGGTCGGGCCCCGGGATGTTGAAACGAGATTCCCCGGCGTTGAAAGTGCCGTGGCCGATCAGCACCACAAAGATGTGGTCCCCGGGCTGGGTGCTGGAGGCGAGGTTGGCGAAAGCTTGATCGATGCTTTCCCTGGTCGAGCGATTCCGAATGCGAGGGTCGGCATCGACGTCTTCACCTAGGTAGATGATGTTGGCAGCGGGCAAAGCGAATTTCTCGCTGGCCGCCGTAACCAGAGCACCACCCCACTCCCGGAAGCGCTCACTGTACTCCTGGCCGCCCCCGATACCGGTGACGACGAGGATATAAGGGTCCTGACCGAGAATCGGTTGGACGGCAGCCGTCGCGAGAAGGATGGCCGAGGCGAGGGCGCCGCGGGAGATCATATCAGACCCCTCTTCCTACGATAGCCCCACTCGGCGGCCATCAAGCCGAGGACCAGAATCAGAAGGATCGGCATGTCCCAAAGATCCCGCTCCTCCGTGAGCGTGACCCCGGCGCCGGTGAGACTGATATCTTCCGGGAGATTCGCCACCGTCTCGGGCGTGTAGAAAATTCCCCCTGTTTGGTCCGCCACACGGCGTAACGTCGCCCCGCGCATACTCGCGTTGAAATACTCTTCGTCCGAGGGTGCCACGTTCACGTAGGTGAGGGCGGCCCCGATCGTATCGGCGCCGCGGAGTGCATTCACGGAGACCTCGTACAGTCCTGGTCCGGTAGTTGGAAAGCCGGCCTCGTAGTGCCCGTCCTGTTCCACGTCCCAGTCGAGGGGGACCGTCATCGTGTCGCCGGAGGGTGTGCGAATCATGGCAACGACGTTCCCGTCGTTTACTTCCACGTACGCAGAGTCGCCCACGTCGACGATGAGGTTCACAGGCTGCCCGGGCTCAACGAGCTCACGGTCGGCCTGGGCGGCGACTTGACTGGGCACACCATCGGTGAGCCAGCGAAGAAGCTGCCGCCAGAAAACCTCGTGCGTTTGGTCCTCAAGCGAGATGTCCGCGTGCATCTGCCAGATCCACGAGTCCTGGACAGGCAAGGCGATCACCTTTCCGCGACCATAACGGTGGTAGGCGAGCACGATCTGGCGATCCCGCTCCTGCTCCGGGCCCCCGGTCAGCAGGCCGGTTGCTCCGGGCTTCAGACGCGTGATGGGATTGAGGGTCGTGAGGGGTGGAAGGGACGCCCACCGGGCCTCAACCGCGTCACTGTTGTCCTCTCCGAGTTGGGTGGCAGGGTGCGTAAGACCCGTGCGCGTCGGAGCTACGAAGAGTTCGCCGTAGTAAGGTTCGGCCGAAGTGCTGAGTTCATCATCCAAGAATACGGGGAGAGCCTCCGCCAAGCGTGTCCCCTGATAGCCGCCCTGGGTGAACGCGTTTCGGCCGCCCAGAACCAAGAGGCCACCGCCCCGTTGGGACACGAAATCGGCGATCATGTCGAGCTGATCGTGGGTGAAGAAGCTCGCCTCCACGCTTCCGAGGATCAGCGCCCGGTACCGGAACAACTCCTCTCGAGTTTTCGGGAAGCCCGCCGCCAGTTCGTCAGCGTCATCGACGTCGAGACGGAGAAACTTGCTTTCGGCGGTGCGCTGGAGAACTACCACCTGCAGGTTCTCGTCATCGGACACTGCACGGCGTATGAACTTCACCTCCCAGCGCGGCTCTCCCTCGAAGTAGAGAATCTTTTCGGCATCGTTCACAACGTCCACGAGGACGTCTCGAACGTTGTTCTCGGTGACGCGCTCTCCTTCCTGGGGGGCAACCCTGAACCGAAGCACACGCGGACCTGCGTCCTCGGCATGGATCCTGACTCTGGTGACAACGGGTTCGCCATCGCCTTCGAAAGTCACGTCCTCCGAGGCCAGAAGTGCTCCCGTGTCCTCTACGAGGAGTTGGACTGTTCGTCCTGAGTACCCTTGGTGAGACACGATGACGTCGACCACCAAAGAGGTTCCAACGAGGACGGTCCTCGGCATTTCCACCCGGCTGACCTGTACGTCCCGGGCCAGCTCCTCTTCGCCGAGGCCTATAGTATAGACCGGAACGCCGCCGGCCTGGAGCGGCAGGAGGGACTCGGCCAGCACCTCACCCGAATTGTCGGCACCGTCTGAGACGACCACCAAACCCGAAATCGGCACGCCGGCCAGCTCCTCTTGCGCCCGTACCATCGCGTTGCCCAGGTTGGTCGCAGTACCCGAGTAGGAGAGTTCACTCATGTCGTTGAGGCGACTCGCGTCCCGGCTGAACCGGAAGAAACGAAGCGCGAATTTGTCCGATAGGGCCGTCAGCAGTTCACTTCCTTCGGCCCCGAAGGTCGTTCGGATGAAATCGGCTCTGGACACCCCGCCCTCGTCGGGAATCCGCATGCTCTGAGAATCGTCGATCAGGATGCCGACGAAATTTCGCTGAGGGACCACAGACGTGAGCACCAGCGTGGGCTGGAAGAGTATGAAGACGAGGACTGCGACCAACCCTAGACGGATCACCGCCATCACTGTCCGGTCCCCTTTACGGCTGTCTCCCCTGGCTTGCCCATACGTGAATAGGGTGGGGATGGTCACCGCGGCCACGGCGCCCAAAACGAGCAAGGACGGCCACGTGGAGGCGAACGTGAAGTCCCCCTCCTGGAAAAGGATCGGCCGGTACTTGAACAGGAACTCGAAGATCGTGTCCATTTAGCGTATGCCCCCGCCCATCAATGGCTCATCGCGTAGACGATGAAGTTGACGCCCATCTCGTACGCGTAAGTCGAATACTTGAGTGGGTAGTACGGATCGTCCGCCCACTCCCACGCATCGCCCAGGTCTGTGTTCCAGTTGATGATGACCATGAGGCGGCCGTTTTCGTCGTGGATCCCCTTGACCTGCGGGATGATCCCGTCGCGCTCGTAGGTGCGACCACCGCGGACTCCCTGGCCCACGTTGGGCACTTGGATGATTTCATCGATCTCGTAGAACGTCGTGAAGATCGGATGGTCTATGTCCAAGTCGACGATCTGGTGGTCGGGTAGAACTTGGCGCATCTGATACTCGAACTGCTGCCACTCCCGTGTGCCCCAAAAGTCGTCGATGATCAGGAACCCTCCCGCGAGCAGGTAGTCCCGTAGGCCCACGATTTCGGGAGGGGTGAGGGACATCCTTCCCACCTCAAGTGCGTACAAGAGGGGAAAACGGCGCACATCGGGGTTGTTCACCTGCATTACGAATTCACGTTCGTAGGCGTCTAGATTCGGAAGGAGCCGATCGATGAAAGAGAGGAAAATCTGGTCGGCTTTCGGGTAATCCGTAGCCCAGGACCCGCCTCTTCCGTAGAACCCTCCGAACCCGTTGTAAGCCAAGCGGGCGAAGTAGAACTCCCGGGGTATGCCGTCCATCTGGGTTTGAGGTGCGCGGGCCAGACTCTCTAAACTGATCCGGGCTCCTTGCCGGGTTAGTTCGGAGAAGCTGCGTGTGCCCACTGTGGCGAAGGCACCTTTGTCGACGACAGAGAGGGGTGCCTCCGATGGCCTGGCGGTGGCCCCTGAGGTGCCGTCTGTGGCGGCAGGGGCGGCGCTGCCGTCTGTTCGGATCGATGGGTAGGCGAACATGGCGATCAGAGCCACGACCCCCAAAGATGTGAACAATGCCCGCACGATACGCTCCAGTGTCTCGTCGGTGATGCTATACTTCCAGCGTATCGGGCCGAACGGGTAGCCGCGATGCCTTGACCAAGCCGGCATTGCCGTACGTCCCGATGACGGGAAGGTTCCTTATGCGCGGCCTACACAATGGGGCCACCGCCCCGGTGAAGCAAAACAATGGGCCACCGCCCGGGTGAAGCAAAAGACGTAACGGCTTCGTAGGGTTTATGGCAATGAGGGCGCGACATGCTTTCCAGCGTGGGGGTATAGGTATGGATCCGATGACAAAAGTCTCCGTCCGTGATTTTGCCATTTTTCAGACCAAGCTACTGCTCGACGGTCTGAAAGACGGAGCCGTCTTTGCGACATCGTTCGTGGCGTTCGGGCTGGACCTGGTGTTCCGGCGACACGGAAACCGACGGCTTTTCTACAAGCTGATGAAGATCAGTGAGAGGCTCGATCTGTGGCTCAACCTCCACCGTGCCACGGAACGAGCCGACAGCGACGCGGATGGGCTCTTCGGGGTGAGTGAAGCCGGAAGTGACACGTTGCTCGGCCAGATCGAGCAGATGGTTCGGAGTGGCGACGAGCCGCCTAGCCGAGAAACCAGCACCGCCATGCTCCCCCACCGCGAATCTTCGTCGCCCCGCTCCATCTGAGCGGATTCAACTCGACTAGTATCCTGAGTTAGTAGTACAGCGGGCATCGATTGAGGACGCCGGCGCGGTGCGCTTGGTCACTGCACCTCTGAACAGGTGGTGGGTACACCACGGTGCGCTCGCGCTGAACCGTTCACCATCTAGCGCGCCTCTGATCCGTAACCTAGATGAGGAAAAATGATGAACGCCGCGGTACGGGACGCTTTCAACGAACAGATCAAACAGGAGCTGTATTCCGGCTATCTGTATCTGTCCATGTCAGCCCATTTCGACCAGGAAAATCTACCCGGCTTCGCTCATTGGATGCGGCTGCAAGCCCAGGAGGAGCTTGGGCACGGCATGCGGTTGTTCGACTACGTACTCCGTAGAGGAGCAAAGGTGGAGCTGCGCGGAATCGACGCACCGCAGACAGATTTTGGACCGCCCCTGTCGGTCGTCGAGAGTGTGTTGGAGCACGAGCGGGCGGTGACCGGAATGATTCACAGGCTCTTCGAACTCTCCGGGCAGGAGGGCGATTGGGCAGCACAGCAGGAACTCCAGTGGTTCATTGCCGAACAAGTCGAGGAGGAGGATTCGGCAGCGACCGCGCGAGACCAGGTTCGTATGGCCGGCGAGGATCTGAGCGCCTTGCTCATGTTGGACCAACAGTTCGGGAGCCGTGTCGCGGAACCCGAACAAGCTTGATCTGGATCGGCGCACTTCTTCCAAGGCTCCCTGGTGTGGTGTTCAGCGGTGGGCGGCAATGGTCGAGACGCGTCGGCACACCAGGGCGGTTGATTTGATCAGGGGAACGGTCGGTGCCGCCTAACTTCGCCAGGGCCCGGACCGTCGATCTCCCGCCCTTCAGGGAGCGGATGATCGCGCTCCGACTCATACCACGGTTTCTGAGGATGGTGTGGAGGGCTCAGCCCGTCTACGCCTCCGTCATCTTGGCCTTCCGAGTCCTGCTGGCGTTTTCGCCGGTGGTCCAACTCTGGATCGGAAAGCTCATCATCGACGGGGTCCTGGCGAACATCGGGGTCGCTGCACCCGACTGGACCGGAATCTTCCGCCTGGTGGCGTTGGAGTTGGTGGTGGCTCTGGCGAGCGACATCCTCCAGCGCACGTCGAATTTGCTCGAGAGCCTGCTCGGCGATCTGTTCGGCAACCGGCTGTCGGTCCGAATCATGGAGCACGCGGCCACGCTCGACCTCGAGAACTTCGAGGATCCCGAGTTCTACGATTCGATGGAGCGTGCCCGGCGGCAGACCGTGGGGCGTATCGGTCTCCCAGCTGTACTGCTGGGAATCGGGCAGAGCGCCCTGACCCTGATCTCGCTGCTGGGCGCGCTCATTTTATTCAATGGGTGGCTGCTGTTGCTGCTCGTGTTCACCGTGTTGCCGTCCTTCATAGGGGAGACGCACTTCGCAGGTCTTTCGTACTCGTTGCTCTATAAATGGACCCCCGAGCGCCGAGAACTCGATTACCTGCGCTACGTAGCGACCAGCGACGTGACGGCGAAAGAAGTGAAACTCTTCGGCCTCGCCGATTACTTCACGCGTAAGTACGAGCGCCTCGCGGACGAATTCTACGAGGCCAACCGGGCGCTCTCGATCAAACGGGCCGCCACCTCCGGCGGACTCACCGCCTTGTCGACCCTCGGGTACTACGCCGCGAACGTTTTTATCATCGTGGACACCGTGCGGGGGATCCTGACGCTCGGCGATCTCACATTCCTGGTCGGATCGTTCCAGCGTAGTCGCGGCCTGATTAGCGGCATCCTGCTTCGGTCCGCGGACGTGTACCAGCAGAGTCTTTTTCTGAGGGACCTGTTTACGTTCTTGGAGATGAAGCCGCGCACCTCGAGTCCCGAGAACCCGGTGGTGGCCCCCAGGCCCATACGTGAGGGCGTGGTATTCGAGAACGTAGGATTCCGATACCCAGACAGTGAGGGGTGGGCTCTTCGGAACGTTTCGCTCGGGATCGGCGCGGGCGAGCGCATCGCGCTCGTGGGGGAGAATGGCGCGGGCAAGACCACCCTGGTCAAGCTATTGGCCCGGCTATACGACCCGACCGAAGGGCGGATCCTGTTGGATGGTATCGATCTCCGCGAATACGATGTCGACGGGATCCGGCGGGCGATCGGCGTCATCTTCCAGGACTTCGTTCGTTATGACTTGCTCGTGCGTGAAAACATTGCGGTCGGGCAGATCGAGGCGATCGATGACCAGCCTCGCATCATGGAGGCTGCGGAGATGAGTCTGGCGGACAGCGTTATCGCAGGTCTAGAGAGCGGCTTTGATCACATGCTCGGCCGCCGATTCAAGGGCGGTGCGAACCTTTCCGGGGGCGAATGGCAGAAGGTCGGTTTGGCTCGAGCCTATATGCGGGACGCCCAGATCCTCATTCTCGACGAACCGACCGCCTCGCTCGACGCGAGGGCCGAGTATCAGGTTTTCGAGAGGTTTTCCGAGCTCACGGAAGGAAGGATGGCCGTGCTCATCAGCCACCGGTTTTCCACGGTGCGCATGGCCGACCGGATTGTAGTGCTCGAGCATGGCTCCGTGATCGAGGACGGGACGCACGAGGACCTGCTCACGCTTTCAGGTCGTTATGCCGAGTTGTTCCGGCTCCAAGCCGCTGGATACAGGTGATCTACCGCCGGGGGGACGGCTCCTACGGTCCAGTTCGGATTTCTCTGCTGGCGAGTTGGTAGC
>JAPYQK010000004.1 GCA_029941275.1 Longimicrobiales bacterium
GCTCTCGGGTCCCGCTTCGATCAAGCTCACAGTGGCCGGATTCGCCTCAGAACCTCGCGGTGCTTGATCCGAGTTCCTGGTGATTCGATATTCACCCGCATGGAATTCAGCCCAAATATTTCACGGCTACAGCCGTCTGCTACGATTGCGGTCAGTACACTCGCCAAGCGCCTCCGGGCCGAGGGCCGCGACATCATCGATTTGAGTGCTGGTGAGCCGGATTTTGGCACGCCGGCATGGATCTCCGACGGCGGGATCGAAGGGATACGATCCGGCTCGACGCGGTACACACCCGTGTCGGGCATACCTGAACTGCGAAAAGCGATTGCGGGTTATCTCGAGACCGTCGGGGACCGCGCGGTGGATTGGGAAGGGGTCGTGGTGGCGGCCGGAGCGAAGCAATCTTTGTTCAACGCCGCTTTCGCACTCTTCGGTCCGGGGGACGAGGTACTGATCGGCGCCCCGTACTGGACGAGCTATCCTCAAATGGTCGCTCTGGCTCGGGCGGAGCCGATTCCCGTTGCCGGAGACCCGGACCGGAATTTCGTGCTCACACGAGCGGATCTCGACGCCGCTTGTACGGAACGGACACGCGGGCTGATTCTGTGCTCTCCCTCCAACCCGACCGGAGCCGTCTATACCCTCGAAGAACTCCGCGAGGTAGCGGAGTGGGCCAAGGAAAAGGACATCGTCCTCATTGCGGACGAGATCTACCGTGAGATCTATTTCGGAGACGACCGGGCGACCGCACCGAGCATTCTCCAGTTACCCGAGGGATCGCTGGGTCCGTACGTGTTGATCGACGGTGCCTCGAAATGTTTTGCCATGACGGGGTGGCGTATCGGGTTCTCATACAGTGCGGTAGAGATCGCCAAGAAGCTCGGAGCACTGCAGAGCCATGCTACTTCGAACGCCGCGGCCCCCTCGCAGGCGGCTGCCCTTGCCGCCTACTCGGACCTGGAGCGCGCTGGAGAGGCCAAGCGGGCCATGGCGGCCACGTTCCATGGTCGACGCGACCGGGCGGTAGGTCTGCTGAAGGAGCTCTTGCCACAGCTTTCCTTCGTGGAGCCCATGGGTGCGTTCTACTTCTTCATTCGGGTGGATGCGCTTTTCCATGAGGGAGTCTCCGACTCGACGGCTTTGTGTTCGTGGCTGCTCGAAGAAAGCGGCGTGGCTATGGTCCCGGGTGTGGCGTTCGGCGACGATCGGTTTGTCCGGGTGAGCTTCGCCACGTCCGACGAGTTGATGGAAAGTGCGATCCGGCGGGTGGCGGACGTGGTGGGTAACGTGGCTTCAACGGCCGGGTGACATCAAAGGACCTTCGTGCTCGACGAGTAGGGGGTAACCTGGATCGACGGTCTGGATCCACGGACCTCTCAGGCCTAGCTCAGGGTGCCACGCAGTGCCCCGGATAGGCCACTGAGGTAGGACCTCCCGAAGAGGTTGACGTGCACTAAGAGCGGGTAGAGCTGGTACACGTGCCGGCGAACTTCCCGATATCCCTTTGCGAGGGGTCGAGTGCGCGCGTAGGCGTCGTAGAACGCTCTGGCGAAACCGCCGAAGAGTTCCGTCATGGCCAGATCGACTTCATGGTGTCCGAGATACGCGGCAGGGTCGACCAACACCGGCCCGCCGTCAGGTCCTGGGTACACGTTGCCACTCCAGAGATCACCGTGGACGAGAGAGGCCCCCTCCCCCTCGACTGTGCCGAGCATCGACGGCAGCCTCGACTCGAGGGCGGCCCACTCCTGGTCCACTTCGGCCAGGTATCCGCGGTCGACCGCCAGCTTCAACTGTGGCTCCAGTCGTGCGACCCACCAGAACTCGGACCAGTCGGCCACCGGTCCATTCGTTTGCGGGAGCGACCCGATGTAGTTGGATCGGTGCCAGCCGTACTGGCCCTCGCGCGGTTCGTGGAGATCCGCCAGGGCTCTCCCGAGGCGCTCGGAGTAATCTGGGGCCGGGCTTCCTCTCGGCACGTACTCCAGAAGCAACCACGCTGGATTGCGATCTCCCTCGGAGTGACCGATCACAAGAGGAACCGTCAAATCGGTCGAGTTCCGCAGGGCGCTCAGTCCGTCGGCTTCGGCAGCAAAAACATCAGAGAGTGGTTCCGGCGCCCACTTGATGAAAAAATCCTCAGGGAGGTTGGTGGACAGACGGGCGGTCTGGTGGATGCATCCCCCCGTCACCCGTTCGGCCCCGACGATCTCAACTTGATGAGCTACGTGGTTCGACAACGCTGTTTCAGCGTCCTCTAGAAGTTTGCGCGGTAGCGTGTCCAGGAGGCCAGCCGTCAACTCGATAACTCGGCGTGCAAGTGCTCCACGAATGCGGCGCAGGTGCGATCGATCATCTCGAACATCAGATCGAACCCGTCGACGCCCCCGTAGTAAGGGTCCGGCACGTCGGCATCTCCATCCGCGTCGGGGTCGAAGTCCCTGAATAGGGTGAGCGAGGCCCCCCCGCCTGCCTCCCGCTCCAGATGGCGAAGATCGCGGAGGTTACTCCGATCCATCGCGAAGATGTAGTCGAACTCGTGGAAGTCCTCGGCCCGGACGCGGCGTGCCCGTCCCCGGAGGGATATTCCATGGCGGTCCGCAACGTCCGCCGAGCGTGGATCGGCGGGCTCTCCTTGATGCCATGCCCCTGTGCCAGCAGAGTCGACGCGGACTCGGTCGGACAGATCCTCTTCCTCCAACAGGTGCGCCAAGACGCCTTCTCCGAGAGGCGAACGGCAGATGTTGCCCAGGCAGACGAAAAGAACCGAGACTTCGTGTTTCGCGGTCATGGTGTGGAATTTTCGGCCGGCCGCCGACCCTTGAAGGTTTGGAATCCTGGGGTGTACCCCTAAACTTATAGGCTAATCAAAAGCCGGTCGCACGCTACGTCACTTCGCTGCGTGATCCACACCGGCGAGTCCTCATGAGAAGAGCTTAGTGGAAGACCAAAAAGAAGCGCTGCCCGAAATTCCTCCAACTTTCGAGGAGTTGGGCGTTTCGGCCGAGCTACGGGCCGCCGTCGAGGCCATGGGCTGGGAGCAACCGACCCCGATTCAGGTGAAAAGCATCCCGACCGGCCTTGCCGGATCCGACCTGGTGGGCATCGCCCAGACTGGAACCGGAAAAACCGGCGCTTTCATGCTCCCTGCCCTGGAGAGGATCGAAACGGGTGGGGGCTTGCAGGTTCTGATCTTGTGCCCGACTCGGGAATTGGCCCAGCAAGTTTGTGATGATACCGAAGAACTCTCCAAAGGGACTCGCATCCGGGCGGCTTCGATCTACGGCGGCGTGTCGTACGATCCGCAGCTGAAGGCGCTCAAGGAGGGGTTCGAGGTCATCACCGCAACCCCGGGGCGCTTCCTCGATCATCTCGGCCGTGGCAGGGTCAACTTGAAGAACGTCCGCACCTTCGTGCTCGACGAGGCCGACCGGATGCTCGACATGGGCTTTCGCCCTCAAATCGAGGGTGTGCTTCGCGAAGTGCCAAGGGACCGGCAGACGATGCTGTTCTCGGCTACCATGCCCCACGGAGTGCATGATCTGGCTTCCCGGATCACAAAGGATGCCGTATGGGTCCAGGCCGCTCCGTCGGGCACCAAGGCCGAGGGGATCACCGAACTCGTTTATTCGGTCAAGCCCGAGATGAAGCCCGATCTGTTGATCCGCTTGCTGGAGGACCCCGCGTGGGAGCAGGTGCTCATCTTCACCCGTACCAAGGCTGGGGCGGATGCTCTCAAGACCCGGCTTGATCGAGAGGGCATCAAAACGGAGGCCATGCACTCGAACCTACGGATGGCGCACAGGACGAGGGCGTTGGAGCGGTTCGCCCAGAAGAAGGTTCGGGTTTTGGTGGCCACCGACATCGCGCAGCGAGGCCTGGACGTGGAAGGGATCTCGCACGTCGTCAACTACGATGTGCCGAAGGATCCGGAGGACTACACCCACCGTATCGGTCGGACAGCCCGCGCTGGTGCCGTCGGGACGGCGGTGACGTTCTTAGCCGCAGCCGACCTCGGAGCGTTCAAGACGCTGATGTACCACATCGAGAGAGATCTAGAGCGTATCCACCTTCCTGAATTCGACTACGCCGGCACACCTCAGGCCGTGTCGGGCGCCTCTCCGACTAGGGGGCGGCACTCGCGGTCACCAACCGGCATGGGCTCTCGGGATGTCGATGACCTGACCGAAGAAGAGTTGGCCGACCTCCTCAAGTATTAGAGGGCAGTGGAAGAAGTGCCCCGGGTCGGCCATCCAGTCCGGCGCGATTACCCGAAGCCATGACTCGAGATGATTCTTCGTCGATACGGTACGACCGTTCAGAGTGTAGAAACGAACTTCGACTCCAAGGCCTTCACGGAGATCGGATTCAGGCGAGATCACGCGTATTCGAGCGCCGTGGACGACTTCTTGGCTGGTCACACAAGGGTCTCGGAGCATCTCTTGGAGGCCGCGTCCGAGGGGGATGTGCAGGACGCCGTGGAGTCGGACATGCTCCAACTCCTGCTGGAACAGCTTCAGAAGATCGATCGGGAATTGGCTGAGAATGAATTCGTCCTCGTCGAGAGCGAGCAAGGCCAAGACTACCCGAAGACACGCACACGGCAAAAGAACGTCGTCGTGGAGGGAGAAAACCGCCTCTACTTCTATTCCAGCGTTTCGCCCCCGTTGAAGGTGGCTGTGTTCAGATCCAGCTAAACGCTGCGCCGCGCTTCCTGCCGAGCCACGAACGCAACGGGGTTCTTAGACGGCGGGCAACCTTTTGAACCCATTGGACGTCCAAGTCCGTAGAGATGGTGGGAGGTTGGGATGGGTGTGGATCTCGAAAGCGTTGGGGCACTCGTTGGGCAACTTTCGGTGCGGTGCGGGATGGGTGGTGAGGATGTGAGGTAGCGTCAATGGCTCCGGCGTCTAGGCCCGGTCGACTCGTTGAGTCGGCCGGGCCTCGTTTTTTGGTAGATCGGCCTCGACTACGGCGGGGGATCCTCGTTGCCGCGTGCTTGCGTTTCCGGTTCTGCGGCGGCTACACCGGTTCGGGGCGAGCTCGGTTTCGGGCGTGGTTCCCCGAGGAGGTCCACACACGCGGCTTCGCCCGTCGACTTTGGCTTGCAAGAGGGCCTTGTCCGCGTGCGCGAAGAGTGCGCTCGCTGACGTTCCATTGACTGGACAGCAAGCGAAGGCCGCCGACATGGTGACCTTCATTTCGAAGTCGAGTGGCGGACGCGCCTCCGCCACGATGTCGACGAGCCGCTGCGCCACATGGTGCGCGACCTCCATGTTGGTGGCCGGCGCAAGAATTGCGAATTCCTCACCGCCGATCCGGAAGGGCGTGTCGGGTGACCGAGTATGCTCGGTAAGAGGGCGTCCCACCCAGTGAAGGACGACGTCTCCCGTGTTGTGCCCGTACGTGTCGTTGATGGTCTTGAAGTGGTCCAGGTCGGTCAGAATGAGTGAGAGGTGCTCGGAATATCGGAGGGAGCGTTCCACCTCTTCTCTGAGACGTTCCTCGTAGGCACGCCGGTTCAGAATACCTGTGAGGACGTCGCGCATTGCGGTATCGCTCAAATCCCGGATGAGCTCCTCGGAGCGCCCGATCCGGAGAGACAGGTTCTCGATGATCTGAACCCCAACGGAGGGCATCCGGGTGACCAGTTCGCCAAAAAAACCTGTTGCTCGAGCATGAGCACACGGGTCTCCTCGGTGGCTTCGATCCTTGCTTCACGCGGTTCGCCGTTGAGTACGGCCGTGTCTCCAAAGCACTCTCCCGGACCGAGCACGATGGGCGCCAGGTCGGTACCCGACTCCGGCTCGACGATTCTGACGTGGCCGTCGAGCACCACGAAGAGCGGACTACCGGTCTCCAGTTCTACGATGGTGTCGCCTGCGGCGAATGATACGATTCGTGTGTAGGCCGCCAGCTCGGTGAGAGCGGTGGGCGTCAGTCCCACCAGGAATGGGACGCCACTCAGGCCTTGGACGACGTCCATTACGCGGGCGTCCCGGCCTTCAAAACCGACCGGACGTTCTGTCGGTTCTGGCGCTGTCGAACGTTACTCACAGTGCCAAGGCGGCGGGGTATCCGCCCGTGTGCCAGAGAACCATACGATCACCCGATGGTATGCGCTCCCGTCGCGCCCAGTCCAGCATGGCGGCGGCGGTCTTGGCCGTGTAAGCTGGATCGAGTAACACACCTTCGGTACGGGCGAGTAGGATCGTCGCCGCTTCGGATGCGTCGGAATGGACCCCGTACGCGGGTCCGACGTAGTCGTCTGTGGGGTGGAGCAGACCTGGTAAAAGCGGCGTGCAGGCTCCGAGAAGCGCGCCCGCGCCGTCCACGAGGCCCTCCGTAGACTCCAGGATTTCGGCCTGGGTAATGTCGGCGCTCACGCCGACCAACTTCACGTCTTTGCGCTGCAAAAGCGTAAACCCCAGGGCCAACCCGGCGTATGTGCCACACGAAGAGGCTGAAACGAAGATCCAAGTCTCCCCTGCGTGGGGGTGGTCGTGGAGCTGCACGTGGATCTCCACGGCGGCTCGTACATATCCCAACGTCCCCAAAGGCGTCGACGCTCCCAGCGGGATAACGACCGCCAACCCCCCTTCGCTTTCGATCTCCGCCGCTACGTCCGCCATTGCCGAGTCGCGCTCCTTTGCCAAGGCGACGGGCCGGATCTCAGCCCCAAAGAGCCGGTGGAGGTAAGCGTTTCCCGTGTAGGGCGGCTCCGTGTCGCCATTTACCACGAGGACACACTTCAACCCGAGGCGCGCGGCCGCCGCCGCGGTGAGGCGGGCGTGGTTGGACTGGGGGCCGCCGCAGGTGATCACATGGGTGGCCCCTTCCACGCGGTCGGGCGCCAGTTCGAACTCGAGTTTCCTCGCCTTGTTTCCGCCTAACCCGAAGCCTGATTCAGCGTCCATCTTGAGGAGGACGTCCGCGGGAGCCCGGCCCATCGCATTCGCCAGATTCGTTGCCCCGATCAAGGGAGTCGGTTCGCGTACGAAAGAAGCGCGGGGCCACTCTTCGAGCCTGGTGAGCACTGCGCCCGAGGCCTTAGCTGTCTTGAGCCGGAACGACGAAGATTCCATCGGCGAGATCGGAACTGATGACCTCCGCCCGACTCCCGATCGAGAGTGTCGTGGGGCCATCGAAAGGGGCTCTTTCCTGCACTGTGATCCGAGCGCCGGGCACCAACCCCAGAGTCTCGAGATGGCGAAGACGATCGGGATCTTCATCCTGAACGGAGCGGATCTCGACGGAGACACCTGGGTCGACTTCGTTGAGCGTAACGAACTCCGCGGCCTCGATTTTGCCGGACGGAGTCGGGATGGGCGCGCCGTGAGGATCGTGACTGGGGTGCTCGAGAATAGCGGCCATCCGATCGATCAGCGCGTCGGAGGCAGCGTGCTCCAATCGTTCGGCTTCTTGATGGACTTCCTCCCACGAGAATCCGAGATGTGTGTGCAGGTAGGTCTCGAGAATCCGGTGCCTCCGGATGATCTTGAGTGCTTGGCGCGACCCGGCTTCGGTGAGTCGTACCCCGCGGTACCGCGCGTGCTCGAGATACCCATTCTCAGCCAGTCGCTTTACCATGCCGGTGACCGAAGCCGGCTGGACGGCGAGACTCTCCGCCAACGCGCTTGTTGACGCGGAGTCCTTCCTTTCAGTCAGAGCGTATACCGCTTTCAGGTAATCTTCGACCGAACGTGAAAGGGGCGCTTGGGGGCTGTCGTCCATGTGTAAACATGGGTCCGCCAACGCGACGTGGAAAGTCTGATCTTCTGCACCGAACTGCACAGGAATTGCTGATTCGCGTGCAGGGTCGAGAATGGGTATCATGGGGCCATGAATTACGAGCAAGTTACCGAGGGAATTCGCGTATCGGTCCGCCCGAGCTTCTCTCTACCGTACTCGGTGCCGAAGGACGGCAAATTCGTTTTCACTTATTCGATCCAGATGGAAAATCAGAGTGAAGAGACGGCCAAGCTTCTGTTCCGGCACTGGCACATTCACGATAGTGAAGGCGATGATTCGGAAGTGGACGGTGAGGGGGTGGTTGGGGAACAACCCACCTTGGCTCCTGGAAAGTCTCACTCGTACGAAAGTTTTTGTGTCCTACAGTCGCCTGTAGGCTTCATGGAGGGGTATTACACCTTCATCCGTCCCACAGGGGAGGAATTCCACGTCTCCGTCCCCAGGTTCGATCTCCAAGCCCCCTGGACTGTCGGGGGCCCCGCAGAGTCGGACGCGATCAACTGAAGCGTCCACGACACCACACCATCAGCGGTTGGGGAGCGTTGGAGTAACGGCTGCATACCGCTAATTTTCTTACAGTTTCAGGTCTTGTACGCCGTTGCCGTACAGGCGTAACCGTTGTGCGGGGAGGTTGCAGTTGTCCGATTCAGTCGCAGTCGACGCCAAACGTATTCTCTTGCGTTATGGCGCCCCTATCAACGTCCTGGACGAGGTCTCGGACGAAGACCGTATTGCTTTGGCTCGAGCTATAGCCAAGACTACTCTTGCCGAGCGCGAGACGCGGCTCAAAGAGCTTCTTGCCGAGCGAGGGCACGGCTCCTAGGGCAGGCGCCGTTCACATCCTCCACGGTCAAGTTCCGGACGCTCTGCTCGTACTCGGCGTCCCCCTACCCCGTAGACTGCACCTCTAGTGTACGTAGGCGATTCAGAGCCGCCGCGAGTTCCATCGGGCGAAATTGAGCCAGATCTCCGACGATTCGGTCGTCCAACTCATCGAGGCCTCTTTCTTCGATCGTCTCCATGACCAAGCTCAGAATCTCCCTCACTGAACGCCGTCCGTCCATGAACCTATTCCGGGCCATGAGCAGGCCTCGTCCCACGGCCAGCGTCTGCGCGTCGGACACGAGTTGGGTGATCGCGGATAGGTCGATCCTCTCCGTTCCGAAGACCAGCTCGCCCCCTTTGAAGACTTTGATCTCCGCGTCTCGCTTCTTCGTGCTCGGATCGACTGAGGTGGGGTTCGGAAGCCTCTCCTGGAACTCCTCGATCGGTTCGGGCGCCTCTCGCTGCCGACCGGTGGGAAAGTCCGCCGCTACGCGCAGGGCCTCGGCGGTCACGTCGTGGGGACGAAACTCCTTCATGGCGACCACCGTGTCGGCCACGTCCAGGTAGTCACCGCTCCCTCCGAGAACGATGACGGCGCTGACGCCCCTCGTTTCCCATAGCGACCTGACCCGGTCGACCAAGGGTGTGATGGGCTCGGCGTCCTTCGGGACCAGCGCCTGCATGCGCCGATCTCGGATCATGAAGTTGGTCGCGGCCGTGTCCTCGTCGATCAGGAGGGTGGCGGCGCCGGCCTCTAGCGCCTCCACGATGCCGGCCGCCTGACTGGTGGAGCCGGAGGCGTTGGGCGTCGAAAAAGCCCGGGTGCCCTGGCCCTGCGGCAGCGTGCCGATGAAGGCGGAGATGTCCACCCCAGCAACGGAACGGCCGTCCTCGGCTCTGATTTTCACCGCATAAGGATCGGTCACCACGGACTCTCGGCCGTCTCCGTAACTGTGATTGTACACGCCCCGTTCGATGGCTCGTAGCAAGGTGCTCTTCCCGTGGTAGCCACCTCCCACGATCAGGGTGACCCCACGCGGAATCGCCATTCCTCGGACCGTCCCGGCGTTTGGGAGTTCTACCTCTTCGGTAAGTTCGTCGGGGGCGTAGAACGGAATGGAGATGTCTCCGAGTAGCGGTCGATCATCCACACCGGTCCGACGCGCGAGCTTCGCCCCATTCGCCACGAAGGCGACCCAACCGCGTGCCTCCAAAGACACCCGCAACGCTGATGCGTCCTCGTTGGTGAGCGCATGCGCCAGAACCTCGTGATGTCCGACGGACTCGGCGCGGAGACTTTGATTCACAACGGCGGGAATATCCTTCGTAAGCAGCGCGATCGCCTCCCGGCCGCTGGCGCATCTGCCCTGGGCCGGGAGCCCGACTCGAAAGCGGGCCTCCACCGTGCCGTCCTCTCTGACGATCGCTGCGGTCTGTGCCAAGACCTCCTGTCCTGGGGTCTCGATCTCGATGACGCCGCTCTTGCCGCTCCCTCTCCGGACCATGGTTCCCCGTGCGGCCTCGTGGAAACGTCTGGCAAGCAGGCTCGCGACCCCCAACCGTCGCGTTTGGGAGGAGAGCACTTCGTTCCCGAGGCCGGCGGTCTCAGCGGTGAGGATCACCCGCACCCGACTCGGAGCGGCGAACGGATCACCCTGGACGTGGTCCACGTGGAGATCGAAGTCGGGGAAGGCCCAGAGGCCCTTCAACCCTTTGTAGGCTTTGTATCCCCGTCCGTCGATTCCGCCGAGGAAGTCGACCAGGGCGTCCAGGGTCTTCATAGGAGGGCCTGCGACCCCTCGGGCGCGAGGACCTTCCAGCCCCTTTTGCCCTTCCATTGAAAGCCGGGGGCGTCTTTGGACACCAGCCAGGCAAGGTACCACGGACGCGAGGGCTGAGGCGAAGGGTTATCCGCCGTGCGTCGTCCGCGGATGGGGCCTCGTCCCCAATTGAATTGAGGCCGTCTCCGGTCCCCCGGGGAACGAAACGCGAAACCTGCCTCCTCCGGTTGGGCCGCGGGCGGAGCGGGCTCCCCTTCGGCCTGCCATTTGAATCCGGACGGATGGTTGGGTGCTTCCTTCGGTTCGACGGTCTCTCCTCCTACCTGCCACTGGAATCCGGACGGATGGTCGGGCGTCGCTTCGCGCCTCTCTTCCTGATTGCCCGTGCGCCACTCGAATGTCGGAACGCCCCCGATGTCGGGGATGTCCGCCTCCGAACCATCCGAATCCCTACGGCGGTAGGTTCGTCGGACCCTTGGATCGAGCGCACCCACGTCGGGTCCGCGACGTCCCGGCCCTTCCCAGCCGCACCGGGCGCACCAGCGCCACTGAACCCAAAGGGAGAGCAGCTTCAGAAGTCTCCGAAGGACCACGGGGGACGTCGTACCCCCGCACTGGGGGCAGAGCTTGCCCTTGGGAAGGGCCAAATAGAGCACGGAGGCCGTAACGACGAGCAGAAGTGAGAGAATTCCTAAGAGTGCAATCAGAACTAACACGCATTCACCTCGCGAAGACCGGCCACCGATGGTTGCTCAACGATACAACTGCCTGCGGTTGCGAGTCCAGCAAATCTTACCATGCATGTTCAAGAGTGCTTGCGTTACCTTTCTCGGTACCGGGGCGCTGGTCCCCGCGGATGACCCCTACCGGGGATCCGGCGACCTTATTCTTTTGGGCTCGACAGTCTGAGCTGAGGTCGTGGCATCCCGAGCACCGTGCGCGGAGCGCACACGGCGAGCGGCCAACTGTACTCCTTCAAAAGCCTTCTATAGCATGAAAATCAGGAATATCGCCATCATCGCACACGTGGATCATGGCAAGACCACCCTGGTGGACGAGATGCTCCGCCAGACCGGCGTTTTTCGCGCCCACCAGAATGTGCAAGAGCGTGTGCTCGACTCCAACCCGCTCGAGCGGGAACGGGGCATCACGATACTTGCCAAGAACACGTCCATCCGATGGGATGACGTGAAGATCAACATTGTCGACACACCCGGCCACGCGGACTTCGGCGGCGAGGTGGAGCGCACTCTTCGTATGGTAGACGGCGTGCTCCTGCTCGTGGATGCGGCTGAGGGCCCCATGCCACAGACCCGCTTCGTAACCAACAAGGCGTTGGAGCTCGGTCTCCAGCCCATCGTACTCGTCAATAAAGTCGATCGGTCGGATGCTCGCGCCGCAGAGGTTCACGACGAGGTTCTGGAGCTCTTCATGAATCTCGACGCGTCCGACGCCCAACTCGATGCGCCGTTCCTCTATGCGGTCGGACGGGACGGCTGGGCGAGTTCGGACCCGGATGCTTCGGACGGCGATCTGGAGCCGCTGTTCGAGACCATTGTCGAGACCATCGCCGCGCCGCTCGTGGATCAAGAAGGTCCGTTCCAGATGTTAGTCTCCACGCTCGACCACTCGAACTATGTGGGGCGGATCGGAATTGGGCGGATCGAGCGCGGGAGGCTCTCAGTCGGCGATGAGGTCGCGTTGTTGCCGCTTGGTGAGCCGGGCCTGGTCGCGTCTGAGGAAGCGATACCCGGCCGCGTCGTCAAGCTCTACGGATTCGAGGGTCTGGAGCGTGTGGATATCGAGTCCGCGGAAGCCGGGGACATCGTTGCCGTTGCCGGAATCGATGGAGTCGAGATCGGAACGACGCTCACCGATGTCGACTTATGTGAGCGGTTGCGCGGGATTGCCGTCGAGGAACCCACACTCTCTGTGGACTTCACCGTGAACGACTCACCTTTCGCGGGCCGGTCGGGCAAGTTCGTAACCACGCGACAAGTTCGAGATCGGCTGATGAAGGAACTTGAGCGTAATGTGGCGCTGCGGGTCGAGGAAACCGAGGTGCCGGACACATTCACCGTATCCGGGCGGGGGGAGTTACACCTTTCGATTCTTATGGAGACGATGCGCCGGGAGGGGTACGAGTTCCAGGTCTCGCGGCCGCGAGTAATCGAGAAGAGGGGGCCCAAGGGTCTTCTCGAGCCGTTTGAAGAGGCGGTCATCGAGGTGCCGAAGGAATACATCGGCGTCGTGATGGAAAAAATGGGTTCCCGCAGAGCCGAAATGACCGAGATGAAGCCGACGGACCGGGGTCCAGTCCGGCTTCGCTTTCGGGTGCCTGCCAGGGGCCTGTTCGGGTACCGATCCGAGTTCATGACGGACACGAGGGGCGAGGGTCTACTCCATCACCGATTCCTAGAGTACGGTCCGCACGTCGGGACTCTGCTGGGACGAAAGAAGGGAGTTTTGGTGGCCGATCGGGAAGGGCTTGCCGTCGGTTTTGCTCTCTTCAACCTCCAAGAGCGCGCCACGATGTTCGTGCGGCCGGGCGACGAGGTGTATATGGGGATGATCGTGGGGGAGCATGTGCGTCCCGGTGATCTGGACGTCAACGCGTGTAAGGGTAAGAAGCTGACCAACATGCGGACCACCTCGTCGGATGAGAACATCAAGCTGGAGCCGCCGCGCGAGTTGACGCTCGAGCTCGCACTGGAATTCATCGAAGACGATGAGTTGATCGAAGTCACCCCGAGTCGTATCGGGCTGAGAAAGCGGCATCTCGACCCCATCGCTCGGAAAAAGGCCGCGCGCAAGAAGGCCTGATCTATGAAGGAGCGATATTTCGCGGCCGAGGATTTCAGGACGTATCTGAAGTCGGTCGAAAAGAATAGAGAGCTGTGGCACGGGGTGTCCGATCGTGTCACCATCGAACCCGAG
Organism: Longimicrobiales bacterium; assembly: GCA_029941275.1. Lineage (GTDB taxonomy): Bacteria > Gemmatimonadota > Gemmatimonadetes > Longimicrobiales > Gaopeijiaceae > UBA822. The sequence continues at coordinate 13,296 of JAPYQK010000004.1, forward strand.
CTTCTCGAACAGGCACGGAGCATTCCCGGTACGTGGCACCTCTTGGCACTGTCGGAGGACTGGTGCGCAGACGCGGTCAATCTCCTTCCGGTTCTTTCTCGGCTCGTGGACGAGGTTCCCGGGCTGGACCTTCGCGTGCTCTCCAGAGATGACAATCTCGATCTCATGGACCAACACCTCACGAATGGGCGTAGCCGCTCGATCCCGGTGGTTCTGCTCCTGGATGATAAGTTCGTGGAGCGGGCTTGGTGGGGTCCCCGACCTGAGCCGATCCAGGAGTGGGTCATCGACGAGGGCATGAAGATGCCGTCGAAGGAGCGCTACAAAATCATTCGGCGCTACTATGCGAAGGATAAGGGTCGTACGCTAGTCCGAGAGTTGTTGCACCTCATGGAGTCGGCCGCTTGACGACTGATGGCGATTTTTAGCAAGGATCTCGTTCCGGAGAACGACCATCCCCTCAACCTCATCGAAGGCGAGGAGTTGGATGAGGCCAGCGTCACCCGGCCACCCATCTTCGAGGTCTACATGCGGATGGCGGAGGAGTTGGCCAAACGAAGCACCTGCGCCCGACTCAGCGTGGGGACGGTGATCACCGACCGAAACCTCGAGAACGTGGTCGCCATAGGGTACAACGGAAACGCGAGGCGCTTTCCCAACGAGTGCGACGGGCCCACGCCCGGCGCGTGCGGTTGTATCCATTCGGAGCAGAACGCGCTGGTGAAGGCGCCCGGGGGTATGCCCGATAAGGTGGTTTTCGTGACGGCGAGTCCCTGTGTGACCTGTGCTAAATTGCTCATTCAAGGTAACGTTTCGTATGTCTTTTTCCGCGAAGCGTACCGGGACCCCGCCGGCCTGCAGGTTCTGGAACAGGCGGGCATTCAGGCGGTCCACTACGTTCGGTGGATGCGGGACTGGCGCTGACGTTTCTCGGACTTCCAGAACTCGTCGGTCGCGTTATCTTCCAGCCCCCGTCATCGCTTTGGATGGGGCGTCGGCTCGGGTCCCCGGTTGTGTGTTCAGCCATCCGCGGGCTCGCCCCCCCGGACGGGCTCATGTCGTCCGCATAACAGTGTAAGCGCAACAGCGTAGGAGATGGTTTCGTGGAGTCGTCTCACATAGATGGCACGTCGTCGTTCGGCCGTTTCTTCCTCCCCGGTCCGACAGAGGTACACCCGGAGGTTCTGAGCGCCCAAGACCAGGCCGTCATCGGTCATCGTGGGCCCGCCATTAAGGAGCTCGTGGGCGAATTGCAGGACGGGCTTCGCGATCTGTTCTGCACGGAAAATCCGGTGGTGATTTCGACGTCGTCGGCCACCGGCTTGATGGAGGCTGCCGTCCGCAACGGGGCTCGATCTCGCGTTCTGAGTCTGGTCAACGGCGCGTTCAGTCAGCGCTTCGGTGAGATTGCCGAGGCCTGCGGGTTCGAGGTCGAGACGATCGAAGTCGAGTGGGGCCAGACCATTACAGCGGACCAGTTGAGAGAGAGGTTGGCCCAGGGCGGATTCGACGCCGTTACGGTAGTTCACTCGGAGACCTCGACGGGTGCGTTGAACCCCATCAGCGAGCTCTCAGAGGTGGTTCAGGAGCAGGACGACGTGCTGCTGCTGGTGGACTCCGTGACAGGCGTGGGTGGAGCCGAGGTTCGGACGGACGAGTGGGCTCTGGACTTCGTGCTGACGGGATCCCAAAAGGCCATGGCGTTACCGCCCGGGCTCGCTTTTGGCGTGGCGTCTGATCGCCTCATGGCCCGCTCTGCGGAGGCGCCTCGGAAGGGCGTCTACTTCGACCTGGTGACTTTCCGCAAGCAGCTCGACAATCTCCAGACCCCGAACACGCCGGCGGTATCACTTTTCTACGCGTTGGCCAAACAGTTGGACCGGATTCGACTAGAGGGGCTGCAGGCGCGATGGGACCGTCATCAGGCCATGTCCGACAGGTGCGTTCAGTGGGTCGACATGATGCGCGAGCAGCAGGGGGTCGCTTTGTCAGTGCTCGCTCCGGAGGGATTTCGCTCCCCGACCGTGACTTGTGTAGCCCTTCCTGAGGGGACGGCTGGTCCGTCGGTGGTTTCGGCGATGAGGGAGAGAGGATTCACCATCGGAGGGGGCTACGGAAAGTTGAAGGAGACGGCGTTCCGGGTTGGTCACATGGGTGATCATACCGTTTCTGAACTCGATGCGGTGCTGGACGCCCTTGGGGAGGTGCTCTCATGAGTGAGAAATTCGTGGTCATTGCGGCCGACAAGATCTCCCTCTCGGGCCTCACTCCCCTGATGGAGGACGACCGATTCGAGGTTTTGGTGCCCGACGGTTGGAGTGACGAAGAAATGCAGGAGGCGCTGGGCCGGGCTCACGGTCTCATCGTTCGAAGCGCGACCAAAGTGACGCGCGAACTCCTGGAGCAGGCTCCTAATCTGAAGGTGGTCGGGCGTGCCGGGGTGGGGGTCGACAACATCGATCTCCCGGTCGCAACGGAGCTCGGAATTCCCGTGATCAACGCTCCGGAGGGCAACACCGTATCGGCCGCCGAGCTGACGATGGCGCTGATTTTGACAGTCGCCCGGAAAGTGTCCTGGGCGGATGCTTCCGTGCAGAGCGGCGCTTGGGCGCGGTCCCAGTTCTCTGGAATGGAGATTCGCGGCAAGACGTTGGCGTTGGTCGGCGCCGGCCGAATCGGGACCGAGGTCGCCTTGCGTGCCCAGGCCTTCGGTATGGAGACGATCGCGTACGATCCCTACCTCACGGAGGAGCGTGCCGGCGACTTGGGAATCGAACGGGTCGAGTTTGCCGATGTGATCGCCCGAGGCGACGTGATTTCGTTGCACGTTCCGCTCACGCCACAAACGGAAGGCATGATCGCCGAGGCCGAGTTACAGGCCATGAAGTCGACGGCCGTCCTGATTAATGTCGCGCGGGGTGGCGTGGTGCATGAAAGCGCCTTGATCGCGGCGCTCGAGTGCGACGAAATCGCAGCCGCTGCGCTCGACGTGTACACGACCGAACCGCTTCTAGAGGACAGTCCCCTGAGGGGCACCAAGAATCTGCTTCTTACCCCGCATCTCGGGGCTTCCACATCCGAGGCTCAGGAGTTGGTCGCGAGCGAGATTGCGCAGGGTGTCCGGGCGGCCTTGCTCGACGGTGACCTGTCCAGCGCACTGAATGCCCCCGCGATCGGAGGCGAGGACCTCGAATTCCTCAGGCCACTCATGGATCTCGCCGGACGCGTCGGGCGTGTCGCCGGCGTCCTGGGCCGTGGCGGCATGCAACAGGCGCGCATCTCGGTCGCTGGGTTGGACGAGGAGATTCTCGGGCCACTTCAGGCGGCTGCCATGACCGGCGTGCTCACTCCGGTTCTCGGGGCGCGCAACGTCAACTATGTGAACGCCCTACACCTTGCCAAGGATCGAGGCATCGAGATTTCCAGCCAGCTACAGCCGCTGCGCGAGGACTATGCCAAGTACGTCGAGATCGTTCTCGAGACGGAGGATCAGAAGGTGCGCGTAGCCGGTGCGCTTCTCGGGGAACAGCATCATCCGCGCATCGTGCAGATCGACGGTTACGAGTTGAGTGTGTATCCGAAGGGGTGCTTGATCATTCTTCGGAACAACGACGTCCCCGGTGTCATCGGGCGCGTCGGGACACTTCTTGCCGCCGAAGGCCTGAACATCGCCGAGTACATTCAGTCCAGGGAGGCCAAAGGTGGTCTGGCTCTAGCCGCCGTGTCCGTGGACAGTACCGTCAGCCCTGCGGTTCTCGAGGCCTTGAGCGAGGACGAGGACATCTCGGACGCGCGGGCGGTGTACTTCGGCGGCTGAGCCCCGCGTGTGACTACCAGACCACGCGCACGATATCGATCAAACGAGCCCGCTAACGTTCAAACGCGCACGGTATCGATCAGGAGTAGCACCAACAGGGCCGGCTGGTAGGCCAGAGACCACAAGAACACGCGTCGAGCCCTGTTCTGTCGCATCTCGATAGCCGCGGATACGGAAAAACCGAGCGTGACCACCCCCAGCACGAGCGCACCCATGAGGTAGATGATGCCCGTGAATCCAAGAAGCGTGGGGAGACCGCTGATCATGAGTAGCGACAGGGAGTGGTACACCATGTGTCTGCCGATTCTCACGCCCTGGGGATCCGTCGGGGGGCTCAGGAAAAAGCCGACACGGGCGTAATCCTCCCGGAGTATCCAGGCGAGCGCCAGAACGTGGGGGAGCTGCCACAGGAAGGCGATACAGAACAACACCACCGCGCCGAACTCCACCGTACCCGTTGCGGCGCTCCACCCGATCAACGCAGGAAAGGCCCCGGGTACCGCCCCCACGAGCGTGGCCAAGTAGGACCGCGTCTTGAGGGGTGTGTAGGCCAGGATGTAAGCCGCGGCCGAGGCTGCGGTGAGCACGGACGGCAGCCAACCGACCAAGACCCCGAGGCAGATCAGCCCGGCTACCAGAAGTGCCCATCCGAAGGCTAGGGCCTCCCGGGGCTGTAGCCGACCCGATGGCAAGGGCCGCTTCTGGGTACGCGTCATGATCGCGTCTACATCGCGCTCGACGTACTGGTTGAGAGCCAGTGCACCGGCCGTGCCTAGGGCCACACCCACTAGCGTATGTATGATCGGGAAGAAGTCGACAGCCCCGGCGGCTCCAACGTAGTAGCTCACGCCGGCGGTCATCATCACATAACCGGCGATGCCCGGCTTGGTCAGTTCGTAGAGCGCGCCGGCTTTGCCCTTTGCAGGTGGTGGATCGCTCATCCCACCGAGTCCAGCGTGTCTCTCATGGATCGGGCCAAACCGGTGAACGCCGGAACGTCGAAGAGCGTGTAGGCTGACGCCTCGGTAAGACGGAGGGCCATGAGCAAATCGAGAAAACGCCCCGGATGGTCCGACTCGAAGGCGACCACGAACTCCTGGTCGTCCAAGCCGTACGAATAAGTCGTGTTGAGCTTCACGTCGGGCCACTGATGGCCGACCCGGATGTGCTCGTCCATCATGCGCTGCCGGTCTTCGTGGGGCAGCTTGTACCAATCGCGGATCTTGGCCATCGGATAGATGAAGACGTACTCCGATCCCTGCGGGTTGATGGCGAGACGAGCGGAGTCCAGCACGTCGGAGCCGCCGTACGTCTCCACATACTCTTTCTCGTAGCGGTTGAGGTAGATCGACCGCTTGGTCATGGCGAAGTACGAATGCGCGAGAGAGAGATAGCCGCTGAGGCCGGTCTGGTTCAGGGCCGCCGCCAGATCATGGAGTTGGCCCAAGTCTCGAGCCGCTTGCCAAATCAAGAAATCGGCGTCCCCGCGTGTTCCGACCAGCGAATAACTGTAGATCATCATGTCACGGACACGGGCGGCGATTACCGACTCGAACTCGTCTTTGTGGGCGGCGCGTTCCTCGACGGAGAGGTGGCGCCATGCCGGGTCCACCTTGAATATCGAGAAGCGTACGTACTCCCGCTCCTTCATCTTCTCCTGTTCGGCTTGGATCTTCTCCCATGCGTCTCCATCCAACGCAGGTCGCTTGGGGATGTTCGGGCGCACGCCACGGGGGACGTTTTCCGTCGTTTCTGTCATGGCTCGACTCGTAGTTGGTGGCCCCGCGGCGGGTCGCCGGGGGAACCTCGAAACTGCCCAAACCGGAGAACCGTAGCAAGGCGGCTCGGATTGGGAAGTTGCAGACGAAACATGCACGGGGGACGTACAGTAGTATGAGGACACGTTCCACCATCGAGAGAAGCACGATCCTTATGCCGATCACCAGACCTTTGCCATTGGCCAAAGCTTTAGCGATGGCCAAGCCCATGCATGACTTGAGCAACAACGATCGGCGTGAGGCCGAGCGTACGCTCTGGCGGAATGGGTTCATCACGGCAGTGGTCGTGCATCTGCTCGTTTTCTTTCTTTGGTGGGGCCGCCCACTGCCCGAGTCTCCTTTTGCCGCCGCTGGCCCTGCGGCCGGTGACAATCGAGCGGCATCGGGGGGCATGCAGACGCTCAACATCCGGGTACCACCGCCACGGCCCATCATCCGGCCCCAGGTTCCGCTCTTGAGTTTCGACCCCATTCCTCCGGTTGAGTTCAGCGACGAAACGCCGCAGGTCGAGACGGCTTCGATACTCGGCGACCGGCCGGGTCCGGAGGGCCCCGGCCTACCCGATGGGGACGGACGCGGCGACGGGGGTACTGCAGCCACCGGTCGTTTCCGCGCCGTACCGCCCTCTCCCCGCGGCGTTATCCTGCCACCCTCCAACGACAGGGTGCGTGGCCAAAGCGTGGACGTGTGGGTCTTCGTGAACGAGCGAGGAAGGGTGGTGGCCGACTCGACCCAACTCCGTCCGCCTACCTCCGACCGCGATTTCAACGCTCGCATCATTCGAGAGGCGCGGGACTGGCGCTTCGCACCCGCTAGGGGCAGGGGCGGGCAGGTCGAGGCCTCCTGGTTTACGTGGAAGTTCAGCATGTAAAGTAAGTTTCAGCTATCGTGCGCCGTTTTGGTGGCTGTCGCGCGCTCTTGGGTACTCGCGATCTCCCTCCTCTTTGATCCATGTGTAGATTCCATCCATGAAGCCGTCCGGAAAACGAATCCTCTGGGTCGACGACGAGATCGGCCTTCTCAAACCGCACTTGTTGTTCCTGCAGGCACGTGGCTACCACGTCGACGCGATCACGAATGGGGACGACGCGCTCGTCCTGATGCGCGAAAACGCATACGACCTCGTACTGCTGGACGAGCAGATGCCGGGGCGCAGCGGTTTGGAGGTGCTGGAAGTCATGCGGCGCGAGGATCCCCACGTCCGTGTCGTGATGGTGACCAAATCGGCCGAAGACCAGACCATGACGGATGCCATCGGACGGCGCGTGGCGGACTATCTGGTGAAGCCGACGAGTCCCCGCCAAGTGCTTTCGGTGGTCACCCGTATCCTGGAAGGCCCGTCTATCCGCCAAGCGCGCGCCGCACAGGATTTTGCCGCCCGCTTCCCTCAGCTCTCGCGTCAGCGCGAAGAAGCGCGCACTCCGGAGGACTTCGCGGATCTCTACATGGAGCTGACGGGGTGGCACGTCAGCTTGGAAGACGCGGGGGAGCAGGGCCTTCTCGATACCGTACAGTCCCTCATGACCGACCTTCGCGCGGATTTTGGCCGTTGGATCGGCAAGAAATATCCGGGGTGGCTGAGAGGGGAGGAAGATCGGCCGGATCTGTCGGTGGATGTGGTCCGCAAGCATGTGCTACCGCTCCTCGGGCCCACTCCGGTGTTCCTTGTGGTGTTGGACTGCATGCGCCTGGACCAGTGGCGCGTGATCGCCCCGCTCCTGGCCCCTTTCTTCGAGATCGAGGAGTCGTATCACTACTCGATCTTACCTACGGCGACCCCGTATGCGAGGAACGCCATCTTCAGTGGCCAGTACCCCGACGAGATCGCCCGGGACTACCCCGCCTGGTGGAACAAGTCGGACGACGAAGGCAGCCTCAATGCGTTCGAGGATGAGCTCCTCGGGGCGCAACTGAAGCGCCTCACCGGGAACGACGTCCCCGTACACTACGAGAAAATTTTCACCGATCGGGAAGAAGATCAGGTTAGGGGGCGTGTGCGCTCTGCGCTCAAGACGCCTAACTCCGTGGTCGCAATCGTCTTCAATTTCGTGGACCTCATGACCCACGGTCGAAGCGAGTCGCCCATCCTGATGGAGGTGGCCAAGGACGAGGCCGCCCTCCGTGGGCTGACACGCGCATGGTTCAAACGATCGACCGCGTTCTCGGTTCTCAAGGAAGCGGCGGCTTCAGGAAGCCAAGTGATCATGACCACGGATCATGGGTCGATCCTGTGTCAGCGGCCGGCGACGGTCTTCGCGCGAAGGGACGCGACCAGCAACCTTCGCTACAAGTTTGGCCAGGACCTCCGGGCAGAGCAGCCCGAAACGGCCTTCTCCACGACCAGGCCTGAGGATCTCCGTTTCCCCGCCGGCAAGTTGGGGGTGACCTACGCCGTGGCAGTCGACGACTACTTCTTCGTGTATCCCACCAAGTTGAGGGAATACCAGCGGCGGTACCGGAACTCGTTCTTGCACGGGGGAATCTCGCCGGAGGAGATGATCGTCCCGGTGGCCCACCTCACCCCGCGCTCCCGCAGCTGAATAGGTTGATTGCCGGCGTGACTCTCTACCGGCGGGTCCTCAGCTACCTTCGCCCCCACAGCGCCGTGCTCGTGATAACGGGAGTGGCCACGTTTGCGTTCGCCGGGCTGGACGCTATCGCGTACGTGCTGCTCATTCCGTTCGTGGATGCGCTCTTCCGTACTGGGGCTGCCGACGCCGGGGCCGGGGTGACTGGCGTTGCTGGCGAGCCGGGCGCAGCGGATCTGATGACGGGGTTGCTGGACGCCACAGTTTACCGATTCGTGGACGTACAAGGCGACATGCTCCAAGCGGTCCAGGGGATCATCGTCCTGATACTGGTCGTGTTTCTCCTCAAGAACTTGTTCGATTTCACACGTGCTTATCTGGTGGCTTGGGTCGAGCAGTCGGTCACGCGGGATCTGAGAAACGAGGTCTACGATCACGTCCTGCGACTCGATCTGTCGTTCTTCGGCCGTACCCCTGTCGGGCAGATCACCTCTCGGCTGACGCACGACGTGGAGCAGATTCGTCGCCTCCTGACCATTGAATTGGCGAAGCTCCTCACGACCGGGTTCGCGTTCGTGGTGACACTGGCTTTCATGCTGTTGCTGTCCTGGAAGCTCACGCTAGCCTCCTTCGTGGTGATCCCGACCACGATGGCAATCTGGGGCCCGTTAGTGAAGCGCTTGAGGCGAGGTGACCGGCGTGTGCTGGATCTGGCGGGTGATGTGAGTTCTCAGATCCAAGAGACCCTGTCGGGGATCCGCATGGTAAAGTCCTCCTCGGCCGAGGGGATGGCACGCCGACGCTTCCGCTCGATTACGACCGAGTACCACGAGACGTTCTTGAAGGCGGAGCGGTTGCGAGCCCTCGCGGGCCCGCTGACCGAGACGCTCGCGACCCTTGGGACCGTGGTCATCCTGTGGTACGGCGCCCGCCTGGTCGTGTCCGATGGCGCCTTGAGCGGCGCCCAGTTCGTCGGGTTCATCGCGCTCAGCCTCAAGCTGTACGCCCCCGTGAAATATGGGGCCAAATTCCCGACGTTGATTCAACCCGGGCTCGCCGGTGCGGAGCGCGTTTTTGAATTTCTGGATACACCCGCCCAAATCGAGGATCGGCCCGGAGCGAGAGTCTTGAGTGATCCGATCGGGACCATCGCGTTCGAGGGGGTCGGCTTCTCGTACGAGTCCAACCGGCACCCCGCGAAGCCTACGGCACCCGGCGAACCCCGGGCACGAGGGAAACCCGCGTTACCTGTCCTCCAGGACATCACGGCGGAGATCTCTGCCGGGAGTGTCGTGGCACTCGTCGGACCCAGTGGCGCGGGGAAGACCACCCTCGCGGACCTCATCGGGCGATTTTACGACGTCACAGCCGGGCGTGTAACCGTCGACGGTGTCGACGTCCGAGATTGGACTGTTGCGAGTTTGAGAGGTGCGATGGGTATCGTCTCCCAGGAGGCGGTCCTCTTCCACGATACGATCGCCGCCAACATTACATACGGCGTTGGGGACGCGACGATCGGTGAGATTTACCGGGCGGCCCGTGCGGCGAACGCCCACACGTTCATCGAAGCTCTGCCGGACGGATACGATACGGTGGTAGGGGAGAGGGGTATTCGTCTGTCCGGTGGTGAGCGCCAGCGCATCGCGCTCGCAAGGGCGATCCTTGCGGACCGACCGATCCTCATTCTCGACGAGGCCACGAGCGCCCTCGACACCGAGTCCGAGCGTCTGGTGCAGGAGGCGGTGGGGCGTCTCCTGGGCGGACGCACGGTTCTGGTGATCGCCCATCGGCTCTCGACGATCCGTCAGGCGGACCTCATCCTGGTCCTGAACGAGGGGCGCGTCGTGGAGCGGGGCGACCACGCGTCCCTCATTGCGGCGGGCGGGCTCTATCGACGCCTCTATGATTCTCAGCCGGTGCGAGACATTCGGAGTGCGAAGGGCCGAGTCGCCGACGCGCGCGAAGCGGCATCCTCGTGAGCCATGCGGCATCTTCGTGAGTAAGGCGGCATCCTCGTGAGTACGGTCGCTCAGCGGGTCGATGACGGGGCAACCGATTCACCGGCCCAGGGACCCCACAGCGTTCGAGGGAGCGTGGCGGAAATGAAGGCACCCGCTCAACGACACCCGGCCGAGAGCCCGGTGGCTCTCCAATATCGAATCGAGTTCTGGGTGCTTCGCGCGTTTTCCTGGATCATCACCCTGCTGCCGGAGCGGGCCGCAACAGGGTTACCCGCCGCACTGGGTTGGTTGCTTGGTGTGGTGTTGAGGGTTCGCCGCTCGGATACCGATCGACACTTGAGGATCGCGTTCCCGGAACGGGCATCCTCGTGGCGGCGGCGGGTGGCGCGGGGCAGTTACATGCACTTTGCCCGGGAGGCTGCGATGACCATGCGCCTTGCCCGTATGGAACCCGAGGAAGTCGTTCGCCGCACGGAGGTGGAGGGATTCGAGGCCCTTCAACGCGCCGCCGAAAGTGGCCGTGGGGCAATCGTGATTTCCGGGCACCTAGGTAATTGGGAAGTCGCCGCAGCGTCCATGGCGGCGCGCGGCCTGCCGATGGATGTGGCGGCCCATCTCCAGAAGAACCCGCTGGTTTACCGTCACATGGCAAAGTTGCGAGATCGTCTGGGCCTGACCGTCATCACGAAGAACGAGGCGTTTCGTCTGGTACCGAGAGCACTCGCCGCGGGCCGTGTCGTCGCTCTAATGGCTGATCAGAACATCCCAAGACGGGGAATCTTCGTGGATTTCTTCGGAAAGCCGGCCGCCACGGCGAAGGGTCCCGCCCTGTTTGCCCACCGTAGCGGAGCTCCGGTGTTCTTGGGCGTGGCGCTTCGGGATCCGGGATATCCGTCCCGGTACCGTGTGATCATCGAGCCCGTCCCGGCCCTGAAGGGCGCTTCGGCCTCGGAGGCGATCCGTGAATTGACCCAACGACACGTGTCCCGACTCGAAGCCCTGATTCGCGACGCACCCTCCCAGTATTTTTGGCAGCACCGTCGGTGGAAAACCCGCCCGTAACTCCCCTCGCTTCAGTGGCTTCCGAGGTTCGCAACGAGTCGGCTCCGAAGTCGGCTCCGGAACCACGCTGATTCGCCATCTGTATTAGATTTCCCGTCTCTCCCGGATGGCCGGGACCTCCCCCAACGCGACCCATTGGACGTCTTCGCCACCTTCCCATGATCTACGTCTGCATTCCCGCGCATAACGAAGAGCGAACTATCGGAGTTCTTCTTTGGAAGATCCGGAAGGTGATGCTCGAATTCGGCCGCGATTATGAGATCCTGGTTCTCAATGACGCGTCCACGGACGGGACTGCCGAGGCGCTTGATCGGTACCGCCGGGTGCTCCCGCTCCGGGTCCTCGAGGAAAAGCAGTGTGTGGGGTACCCAGGTGCGGTTCAGCGGTTGCTTCGCGAGGCGCTCCACCGCACTTCTTACCCGAAGAGAGACGCCGCCGTTCTGCTGCAGGCGGACTTTACGGAGAGCCCCGACTACATCGTTCCCCTGATCAAGGCGGTCGAAGGCGGCGCCGACATCGTGGCTGGTGTGGTTGAGGGGAACGGGCGTCCCGCTCCTCGGGCCGTCCGAGTGGCCCGTCGAATGGCACCGTGGGTGCTCGGAAGCGCTTTCGGGCGGGCGCCCGTCTCGGACCCACTGTCCGGTTTTCGGGCCTATCGTCTGATCGTCCTCAAGAAGGCGTTGGCCGATTTCCGCGGAAAACCGTTCTTGACCACCGATGGATGGGCGTCCAACGTAGAACTACTCGGTCTCGTCGCGCCTCATGCGCGCCGGATCGTTGAGGCGCCCCTGACGTTGCGTTACGATGTCGACGGGCGCCCTTCGCGTCTGAATGCGGTTCGAACCCTTCGTGGGCTCCTCCGTGTACGACGGGAGAGGTGGGAAAGGCCCACGAACGAAGGAAAATAGTAATGCAACGGTTATGTGCGGCGATTTGTACGGTAACGATGCTGGGCATCGTGACGCCCGAAGTGGGTGTTGCGCAGGGGCCCAGTACGCGTCCTGCCGTGCAGTTGACCGACAGCCTTTTGGCCGCAAACGCCGATGCCGGCGGTCCCCCCGCTACCGGTGCCGCCGTGTATCACTCCGGGGCGATCGGCTCAGAATCGCTGGACACGCCCGAGGCCCACCGCGCGCGGTCGATCGACTACGAGATCGATCCATTCGCCGCGGTGGTCCCCTACGGTCCGGGTGAGCGCCTCGAGTACAAGGTCAGGGCGGGCATCTTCAATGCCGGCGAAGCCCACATAGAGATCCTCGGGACCGACTCCGTTCGTGGACGTCCCACGTATCATGTTGAGATGGATCTCCGTGGGAGCGCGTTCTTCGGCGCCCTCAAAGTCCGGAATCACTACGATTCATGGATCGACACCGAGTTGATCATGAGTCACCGATTCTACTCCGATGTCAGCAGCCCCGGACACAGTGCCTACCGTTCGTTCGAGTTCTACCCGGACGAGATGTACTGGGACAATACCGACGATAACGAGACGGGCGAGTTGGGGACGGCCCTTCCGCTGGACGACGTCTCGTTCTTGTACTTCGTCCGGTCCTTGCCGCTCGAAGTGGGACAGACGTACACGATACCACGCTACTTCAAGAAGGATGGTAATCCCATCGTTCTCGAAGTCGTGGGGCGCGATGTGCGAGAGGTGGGCGCGGGCACATTCAACACGATAGTGGTCCGTCCGACGATCAAGACGAGCAGTCTTTACAAAGAAGGCGGGGACGCGGAACTGCACTTCACCGATGACGAGAACCGGTACCTGGTGTACATGCGCGTCGGTATGCCCCTCGTCGGGTCTCTCACGCTGCACCTCGAGAATATCGTCGAGGGCACGCCCATCCACTCCGGTGAGACCGCCTGGTAGCAAAGATCGATCTGAGACTCGTCCGTCTCCGGGCCGTCTGGCTCCTCATCATTCCCTTCTACATCTACGCGACTCCTTCGACGTCGCTGATTTCGTGGGGGGCGGGAGTGAGTATCATCGGATTGGCGCTCCGAGCCGGTGCAGCGGGATTCATACGGAAGGACCGTGAACTGGCGACGACGGGACCGTACGCACACACGCGGAATCCGCTCTACCTGGGCAGTTTCGTCCTCGGCGTCGGTATTTCAGTCGCCGGGGGACGATGGCAGTTCGTCGTGGCGCTCCTGTTGTTTTTTATCATGGTTTACAGAGCAACCGTGCGAAGGGAGGACGCCGAACTGGAGGAGCGTTTTGGTGAGCGCTACCGGGCGTACCGGGTCCAGGTGCCCTCCGTGCTGCCTCGAATCCACGCCTACCGGGAGGGTGGCTCAGATTCGCTGCTTGGCTTTTCCACCGCCCGTTACTTACGGAACCGCGAATGGGAGGCCCTTCTCGGGGCTGTTGCTGCGTTCGGCGCGTTGCTGCTAAAGCTGAAACTCTGGCCCTGAAGCCAGAACCCTCGTTCCCAAAGATGGCTCGGGCAATGACGCGGCGCCCCCGCGGCCGGGCTCTATTCGATTCCCACCTGCCGTTGCATCCAGCGGATGTAGCTCACGATCTCCACGGCCATCGCGTTCGTCACGGCCGGGAGAGGTGGCATGTCTCCGAATCGCCAGTGATGGGCCCGCACGCCGTTTCGTGCCGCCAGAACGAAGGCTGCGTCTGCGTGGTGGTTGGGCTCGTAGATGATGTGAACGAGGGGCGGACCCTGGGTGGTACCGTCGCCGGCTGGACCGTGGCAAATGCTGCAGTTTTGTCCGAAAAGGGCCTTGCCCTCTGCTACTTCGGGCGGGGAGTTAGCCGAGAGTTCACGAAGTACGACCTGGATCTCATCGACCGGGGCTGCGGCAGCCCCGGGCGCGCCTTGCAGGATGGGCTGGGGGGCAGCCTGAGAATCGGACTCTTGGTTGCATGCCGTTCCTGCGACGGAGAGCAGGAGGGCCGCTCCAGTCGCCAGGAATCCGCTTGATCTGTGTCTCGTCACGGTTGCTCCGCTCGTTGGGGCCATGAGGCGGGACTCACGCCACTCTGGGTTGTTTGGCCGGCAGTCACAGCGTCTCGTTAACCGCCCGCGTTAATGTAGGTACGCACGGCGAGGTCGACCTTTTCGAGGACCATGTCGACCGTAACTCTTGGCATACCGACTCTCAGTTCAGTCGAAATCGGGTATTCCTCGCCCGGAAATTCCGCGTAACCGTCGACCACGAGGTCGTAGTAACGTCGATAGGGTCCCGTGCGTTTTGGGTTCGTGGACCCGTAAATACCGACCACCGGTGTCTCGAGGGCCCGACTGATGTGTAAAGGTCCTGTGTCGGGGCTCACAGTCAAGGCGCTTCCCTCGATGAGGTAAACCAGGCGGCGCAGATCGTCCCCGAGGGCGTCGATCGGATGAGCGTTCGTCAGACTGAGTATCTCGTCCGCCATCTCGCGTTCGACCTCGGAAGGGCCGCCCACCAAGACTGGCTGCAAGCCATACGTCGACTCGAGTTCCTCGAGAACTCGTGCATATCCCTCGGCATTCCAGTTCTTCCTCGTCTTGCTCGTTCCGACCACGACGGAGCACGCGGGTTTGTCGAACAACGAGAAGAAGGTGGATTGTGCCTCACGTTCCTGGTCTGTGATTGGGAGACCCCACTCCGGAGGCTCGGGATCTACTCCCAGGTAGTCCAAGAACTCGAAATACTGCGCTTGTACGTGCTGAGGGGAGTGAGGGGGGATCTTCTCATTCGTGAAGATCCAGTTGACGTCCCGTGCGCGGGCCGTGTCGAATCCCAATTTTCGTCTTGCCGGGAGCATGCCCACGATGACGCCGGCTTTCAGATAGACCTGGAGCGCAAGGACCAGATCGAATTCATATCCGCGTATGTGATGCGCGAGATCGGCGAAGTTGGTCCAGGAGCGCATGCCCCGCCGCCGCTTATCGAACACGATGAACTCGTCGATCGCCGGGTGTCCCTCCACGAGCTGCAACGGAGTCGGTTGGATGACCCATGAAATTCGTACATCTGGCCAAGCGCGCTTCAGGGCGTTCGCCACCGGCAACACGTGCACGGCGTCACCGATGGCACTCAACATCACGATGCAGACGTCGCGTACGGGTTCGTTGGGTGGTGGTGTCAAGACTGATTGTCCTCGCCAAGCAAGTCGTTCATCTCATAGGTGGTCAGCCGTCTCCCGCCGGGACCGAGCGACCGGGTACGGGCGCCTTCGAGCTTTCGAATCGATCGGATGAGCCGGCGGCGAAGGGCCGCAGCTCCGACGGAATGGGGTGGTCCCCCCACACGGCACCCGTCCAAATCGAGGAGGGTAGCATGGACGTGCTGCCCGTCTCGTGCAATGAGGACGTTGTGGGCATTGAGGTCTTTGTGATGGATACCCGCCCTCGAGAGATCAGTGATGAGGCGGGCGGTACAAGCCAAGGCTTCTCGGTGCGCGTGTCCGCTGTGGTCTCCACCCCAGGGGCCGTCGTCCTCGAAGAGCACCTGAGCCAAAGTCCGGGCGTAAGTTACGAACTCGGTGACCAGATCGGCCCGGTAGAAGATGCCCGTTGGATAAACCGCGGCCGCCACGACTCGAGGTGTGGCCAAACCTAACGCTGCGACTCGCGCGCTGTTCTCGACCTCGACGAAACTGCGGGGCCTTCCCGCCCTGAGGAAACGATCGTGGAGTGGCCTCATGAGGCCGCCCCGGAAATACCGACGAACCGCCCACGGCGGCCCGACACCGGTGGGGCTGGTCATCACCGGGACCGGCCCCCTCCCGTGGAGCGTTTGGTAGGCCGAGTTGAGGGCTGCCCGGTGGAGAGACCCGTATGACTCTACTGCTTGGCGACTCCAGCTCACGGCTTCTGAGCGCACGAGCAACTGGACTCTCCCGACCTGGATCCGTTCGAATCCTCCGGATGACGCTTCGCCCGATCCGGAGTTCTGCCCGTTCAACGGGCCCCAACCCCGTAGTGGTCGCAGGCCCACCGGACGCGCTCGAGCACGTCGGTGACCGCAATTCTTGACATTCGTCCGGTGCGGGGAGCGTAGCCGGCTGCGCTTCGTTCTTCGTCGGGATCGGTGTATCGATCAACGATCAGGTCCTGAAAATCTCGGTAGGGACCGACCCTCCACGGGTTGGTATGGCCGTACAGCCCGATCACCGGGATGGCCATCGCGTGGGCCAGGTGGAGGGCTCCGGTGTCGGGGCTGATGACCAGATCACAACCTCGAATACTCCAGATCAACTGCCGGACGGAGTCGGACAGCGCCGACCGCGCGGCCCCCCGCTCCTCAGCCAGGATGGCCCTCGCGGTCGCCCGTTCGGCTTCGCCCGGTCCCCCCAACAGCACCACGTGAAATCCAAACTCGGACTCGAGGATCTGCGCGAGCGACACGTATCGTTCGGCCACCCAGTCTTTTGAGGGGTTGGCCGTTCCCAGCGCGAGCCCGACCACGGTTGCCCCCTCGGAGGGCGAGAAGAAGTTCGCGGCGGCAGTCTCCTCCTCGCTCGAAAGGGTGATCTGCCATTCGATCGGGTCCGGCCGCTCCACGCCCACCACGTCCAGGAACTCCAAGAAGAGATTTTGCGTGTGCCGCCAGGCGCCGCCCGCCGTGTATTCCGTGTTGACGAAGCGGACGCCGTCCCGCGTCCTAGAGGGGGCGAGCCCCACGCGCACCGGGGATCCGGAGAGGTATGTCGGGAAGATACTCTTGGCGTACCGCTGCATGTTCAAAGTGAGATCACCGGGGGGCCCGGCCCGGAATTGCCTCCACAGGTCCATTACCCCGCGGAGGCCGCTCCCCGGGCGGAAGACGATGATTTCGTCCACCGCGGGGTGGTGCTCGAGGACCTGGGCGGGCGCGGGTTCAGCGACCCAGATGATTTTCCGGGAGGGCCGGTCGCGCTTGAGAGCCACCGCAACGGGTAGACCATGAACCACGTCGCCGATGCCCGACAGCAAGACGATACAGACACGCTCCTCGGTCGGGGCCATGGTCGTGACTATGGCTGGGGCGTCCCGAAGCGTGTGAGCGAGCGGCCGGCTGGGACTGATCACGCCTCCGCGGGCTCCGATGGCTCCATTTCCATGAGGAAAAGAGAGGGTCCTTCGAGGTCTTGGCCCTTGATGCGAATCCGAAAACTGTACTCCCCGGGCTCGGGGAATATAACCTCTCGAAGGGGCATCACGATTTTAGTTCGGGCGGGCGGGCGGTCGGGATCGCGCCGGTCCACCTCCGAGTGTCCTTGGATTGTCATGGTGGGCCTGCCCGACGGTCCCGTAAGGTTGACCTCGAAATCGTAGTGGCCTATGTCGTCTCGCCTCCACTCCACGGCCATGACCAGAACCATGTCGTGTTTGGCTGGAAAGGCCGGAGCCGCGAGGTCGTTGAAAACCCCATGAATGTCGAGCTTGCCGTCCGCCCTTTGGTCCGCATGGTCGCAGACGAGGGCCAGTTGCATTCGCATGAGTTAGTTGCTTATCCCTGCGGTTTGGGTGGTCAATGAGATCAAAGATCCTCGGGGGGCCCCCAGCCGCCTCCGCCCGGTGATCGAATGCTGACAATATCTCCGCTCTGCGCCTCGAATGAGACCTTTGCCGGAAGCGCTTCTTCGTGTCCATCCCGGACGAGCACGTTTCGGCCGAGCCTGCCATCAAGCCCACCGCGTGTGCCCGAGGGCCGTCGGTCTCGACGCTCTGAGAGCAGTGTGACCGTTCCGTCGCACAGAAGCTGCAAGTCTCGGCGCAGACCGTCCCCGCCCCTGTAGCCCCCGCCCCCCCCACTCTTGCGCCTCAAAGAATACCGCGTGATACGAAACGGGTAGGCGTACTCCAGGGCCTCGATTGGGGTATTCAAGGAATTCGACATGTGAGTGTGCACCCCGGAGAGTCCTGGTCCGTTCGGCCCGGCCCCCATTCCGCCTCCCATGGTCTCGTAGTAGGCGAAGCTCGTACAGTCCCTGGGATCCACGCCGCCAACCGTCATGTTGTTCATCGTGCCTTGTGAGAGTGCTGGAATGAGATCGGGCAGGGCTTGGGCGAACGCACGGAGCAGTACGTCGGTGATCCGCTGACTCGTCTCGACGTTCCCTGCCGCGACACTCGCGGGCGGGCTGGCGTTTACGATAGAGCCCTCGGGAAGGATCAGACGGACCATCGACATGGAGCCACCACCCGCAGGCAGGGATTCTCCGAGAAGCGCCTCCACGACACAACGGACCACATATCGTGTAGCGGAGTCCGTGATGGCGCCCACTGCGTTGATCCCGCCCTTCACTTGCGGGCTGCTTCCCGAGAAGTCGACGTCGATACCGCCATCGTGCCGGACGAGGCGCACCCGAATTGGGATGTCCACCGTCCCGAATCCGTCGTCGTCCAGGAAGTCCTCCGCGTCGTACTCACCGGGTGGAATGTGGGTCAGTCCGGCTTCGACAAGTCGATCCGCATACCGGATGAGTGCTCCCATGGCTTCGAGCGTGGCATCCATACCCCGCCGTTTGACGATCTCCAGCAAACGGGAGGCACCTGTGTGGAGGGCGGCTAGCTGAGCGTCGAGGTCGCCACTGCGTTCGTCCGGGGTCCGCACGTTCGCCATGATCAGATTCCAGACCCCCTCCCGGCGTACGCCTGCCTTGTGGAGATGAACCGGCGGGATGCGAAGACCCTCCTGGTAGATCTCTTGCGCAAGTGGCATCGACCCGGGGCTCATCCCCCCCACATCGGAATGATGGGCTCTCGACGCGACGTAACCGAGGAGGGGGCCATGATCAGGCTCGTGCACCGGCGAAATCAACGTGATATCCGGGAGATGCGTGCCCCCACGGAACGGATCGTTCAAGCACACGACGTCCCCAGGATTGAGCGGGCCCAGTTCAGCGAGCGCGGCCCGCACGCTCATCGGCATCGCCCCAAGGTGGACCGGCATGTGGTCTCCGAGGGCGACAGGCGCCCCGTCGGCAGAAAAGAGAGCACAGGAGTAGTCTCGACGTTCCTTGATATTGGGTGAAAAGGAGGCGCGCTTGAGAGCGGCGCCCATTTCTTCGGTCAACGCCGTGAAGAGGTGGCGAAAGATTTCGAGCGCTATCGCGTCGAGTTCCTGGGGTCCGGTTGGCCGACTGTCGGGCATAGGTTACGTTCAACGGCTAAATCAGTGTTGTATGCAACTGGATCGGATATTCTATCCGTTCATGAGGAATACAGGGAGGTGTGAGTGCCCAAAGAGAAACTTTTCGCCCAAGCCCGAGACGAGTTGTTCAGCCACATCAATCGATGTGGGGTGCTGAGCGCCACGGATGATGACCGGACTGCTTGGATGAACGAGACCGTCGACTATATCGGAGAACGCTACCCTGATTTGGTGGCCCCTGACCTTCAGGAACTCCACCAAGTCGGTATCAGATTTTGTCAGCCGGCGATCAACAACGTGCCGGACGCCGTTGTAGCCGAGCCTGTAGCCGAGGCCGTCGACGAGACCGCGACAGAGGAAGCCTCGGGAGAGGCTGATAACAGCGATGAGCAGCTCGTCGCGTCGACTGCCGGGGTTGTTGCGGCCTCCGAGGTTTCGCAGGACCAGGATGGAGGTGCTAACGCCGCCTGAATTTCGAAAATCAGGTGACTCCGGTCACCGACCAAACGGCGGGAAGCTTTGCTTTCCGCCGTTTTTCTTTTGGATGGCTAGGAACCGGTAGAGAAGGGAGGACGGACTGCTTCCGCATGTACAGCAGCGGGTGCTGGCGCGCCTTGTGGACGTATAGTACGTTGCCGCCCAGTTGGGCCGGACCTTTTTAGCAAGCGCCTCTTGGAAGGGTGACCCGGACGCGTCTATGAGGGACCCTTGAGAAACAAAATCGCGGTTGCTCACGCGTCGGGAGGACTCGTGACGGGCCCTCAACTCGACCAGAGCGTGGCGTCGATCGGCGACCAACCCTTTACCTTGGCGGAAGAGGGCACGCTGCTCGCTCTCTACTACGACGGAGCGCGAGTCCCTTCTCCGGCGGGCGGCTTCCTGATGGTTCTCGGGGTTCGGCCCGAGGACGACGGATCGGGATCGATTCTCCTGGAGTGCAGCTCGTCTTCGCTTCGGTACGAAATGAGTGTGCCCAAGGCGACACGCTCAGAGAGGAAGAGGGTGCGAGACATGATTGCCGAGGGCGATGATCCAAAATGCCCGCGGCATCAGGGTCAACTTCTGACTCGAATACGCCACGATCTGGCTTGCACAAAGTGTGGTGTGCGGTATGCCAAAGCCAAGTAACTGCGCCAGAACATCAGGGTGATGATGCCCAACGCCCTTCATTAGATTGCGGTTTAGAGCCGTGTTTTCTAGAGCCTAAGGAGTATTATTGCGATGGCAGAGGCTTTCCTCAGTTCCGAGGAATATGACGAACAGGCTCACCAGCTTTATAACAGTGGCGACTACGAAGGGGCCCTTGAGATGCTCAAAGAGGGCCTCTCGCTTTATCCGAACGCGGTAGAACTCTGCGTTGGAATGGGTTACGCACGGCTCGCTCGCGAGGAGTATGCCTGGGCCCGTAGGGCCTTTGACCGAGCGCTCGTTCTCGATCAAGCGCACGAGGACGCGCTGGTGGGACTCGGGGAGGCTCTGCTCCGCTTCGGGGAGCGGGACGCCGCGCTCGCACTGTTCGAGCGAGTCGCAGCCCTCGGGTTCGAGGATGACGTAGAGTTGATGCTCACGATGGGCCGAGCGCTGTACCGTGAAAACCTGCATGCCGAAAGCAGGGACGTGTTCGCGAGAGCGGCTGCAGCACGCCCCGACAACGCTGAAGTCGCCGCGTCGCTCGGCTACGCACTCCATCGACTGGGTGATGAGGTGGGGGCCGGGCGTCAGATCAGGAGGTCCCTGCGCCTCGATCCCGATCTCCACGAGGCCAGAATCTACCTCGGCCACCTTCTGTATGATCGAGGGGATTGGGAGGGATCCCTCCGCGAGTTCGAGCGTGTGCCGCCGCCCGATCATGGGGATGGACTGGCGGTGTGGCGTCTTGTCGAACTCAAGCGCGCGCTCTGGCACATCGAGGACGGGGACGAGCGGGTCGAGCCGTGGCGAAAGCGCCTGGACGAACTCGAGGCTCTCCATGATCCCATCGACCGCCTGCTCGCGGAAGTCGAAGCGCAGGTCAACGGTGATGAGCGCTCCATGGCCGACCCGAGTCAGCTCGACTTCTTCGACCGGGGAGACCGGAAGGGTCCGACGCAGTCGCATGAGGTTCGGCTGGGCACTGGGCACCTGTTCCGCGGAAGTTGGCACGCCATCGTGAGGCAGATAAAGGATCAGGCCGGGTTCTCCCACGAATCCCTGAGTCAATACATGAGGCGGATGGCCGAGGGCTGGCACGAACAGCTCGGCGTCGAGATTCCCTTTGCGGATCCCGAGAGCTTTCTTCAGGCAGCCGTCCGCGCCGGCGTCATGTATCTCGAAGACTGACGCCCGCCATGTCACAGTCTGG
>JAPYQK010000005.1 GCA_029941275.1 Longimicrobiales bacterium
GTGTATGAGTTCGGCCGCTTCCGCTCATGAGATGATGTTGGGAGAGGACTCCGTGGCGATCACCATCACGATCCCGTTCGCGGTGGACTGGTCTGCTCCTGCAACCAAGTACGAGAGGGCACCCTCGCCGGGCTCATCAAAGATGGGTGCACCGACCTCGGAAAGCTCTGCTCCATTTCCGGAGCGGGGATCGACTGCGGAAGCTGCAGACCAGAGATCCAGCGTCTTCTGGAAGAGCATCTCGTCGAGGAGCCGGTATAGGCCCTTGCAGCCCAGCACGCCTTCGGCGCACTTTGTCCGCATGGCAAATTCCATCGCCCATTTCAGGGCCACCCTTCGGGGCCGACGCACGACTCTCGGACTGATCATCGTTTCGCTGGCCGCTTGCACGGCCGACCCGTCCGGAGACTCCGCGAGTTCAGCCGGTCCCATGTCGGAAGAGCAGCCGGACCCCACGGCCATTCGGCCCTTCACGATCAACATCGCCGATGAGGTGTTGACCGATCTCCAGGACCGTTTGTCCCGCACGCGTCTTCCGGATCAGATCCCCGGAACGGAATGGGACTACGGGACCAATCGGGCGTACTTGGAGGAACTCCTAGCCTACTGGCAAGACGGCTTCGACTGGCGCGCCCAGGAACGACGGCTCAATGAGTTCGATCACTTCAAGACCGTGATCGACGGGGTGGACGTGCACTTCATCCATCAGCGCTCTCCGGAGGAGAACGCGACGCCACTGCTCATCACGCACGGTTGGCCGGGCTCCTTCGTGGAATTCGCGAACATCATCGGTCCGTTGACCGACCCGGCAGCGTACGGGGGTGATCCCGCTGACGCGTTCCACGTCGTGATTCCTTCGCTCCCGGGCTTCGGTTTCTCGGGGATACCCACCGAGCGGGGGTATAACCCTGAGAAGATGGCCGACGTCGAGGCAGGGTTGATGGAGCGGCTGGGCTACGACCAGTACGGCGCTCAAGGTGGCGACTGGGGGGCCATCATCGGCCGTCAACTCGCGGGTAACTACAGTGACCGCGTCATCGGCTTCCACTCCAACTTCATGACGGCTGGCCCACCACCAGGCGGCGACCCCGAAGAAGGTGTTACGGCCGAAGAGACAGCACTCAGGCTCGATCGGGCAGCATCGTTCGCGGATGGACGTGGCTATCAGTCGATTCAAGGGTCCAAACCACAGACTCTCGGATACGGCCTCAACGATTCCCCCGCCGGCTTGGCGGCATGGATCGTGGAGAAATTCCACGGCTGGAGCGACAATGACGGCAACGTCGAGAGCGCGTTCACGAAGGACGAGATGTTGACGAACATCACGCTCTACTGGGTGACCGGGACGATCACCTCATCGACGCGCATTTACTACGAGTCCGGCAATACACCGCCCATCCGCCGGGTCGGGTACGTCACCGTGCCGACGGCCGCAGCCAACTTCCCGAAGGAGATCAGCTTCGCACCCCGAGCGTGGGCTGAAGCGCGCTACAACATCGTCCGCTGGACCATCATGCCCCGCGGTGGGCACTTCGCGGCGCTGGAGGAACCCGAGTTGTTGGTGGACGACGTCCGTGCGTTTTTCAGAGAACTGCGGTAGTACGTCCAACCGCCCTCCCCGGCACGCGTGTGATCATGATACTCGTGGTCGGTCTCGTATCGGCCTCGGCCATCGCCGCCCCGGCGGCCAAGGCGCAGGTGTCGACACCGCGACCCGGTCAGCAAGTCGCTTTGGTTACCGGTTCCACGAGCGGACTGGGCCACGAACTCGCGCTCCGACTCGGTTCCATGGGCATGCATGTCATAGTGCACGGTCGTAACCGTGAGCGGGGAGTGGGGGTCGTCGAGGCGATCGAAGGACAAGGAGAGGGCAGTGCCCGGTTCTATCGAGCCGACCTCGGTTCCTTCGAAGAGGTCCGTGATTTCGGCGAAGCGATCCTTCGCGACTACGACAGGATCGACGTCCTCATCAACAACGCCGGCCTCGCGTCAGCCCCCAACGGCCGGGCCTTCTCGACCGACGGGCACGAGTTGATGTTCCAGGTGAACCACCTCTCACACTTTCTACTCACCCGGATGCTCCTGCCTCGGCTCGTTGATAGTGCCCCGTCCCGCGTCGTGAACGTCTCTTCGGGCGCTCAGCAACCGATCGACTTCGACGACGTAATGATGGAGAACAACTTCAGTGGTGGGCGGGCATACGCCCAAAGCAAACTCGCCCAAGTCATGTTCACCATCGACCTCGCGGAAGAACTCGAGGGTACCGGCGTAATCGTCAACGCGTTACACCCGGCCACCCTCATGGACACGCCCATGGTGGCCAAGCTCGGTCGCCCACCGAGGGCCACGGTCGACGAGGGAGCGGACGCTGTGTGCAGCTTGTCACTTCCCTAACCATCGGAAGCGGCGGCTATTTCAGCGATCAACAGCCCCGGCGGGCAAACAACCAGGCGTACGACGAAGGGGCTCGCGCGAGACTATGGAGGTTGAGCGAGGAGTTGACCGGGACGCGCAGAGCGGGAAACTGACCGGACCTGCCTGGAGAGGGTTGGCCTCACCGCCCCACAGGTACGACGATGTCCTTCCGAGAAACGCGTTGACTCAGGGGGATATCAAATCGCTCGGACCGTGACTCGACACCGTTCCACACGGATACGATGTCCAGCCGCCGGTCCCTGGGAACACCACAAAGCAGGAAGAGCCCATCCTCCCTGAGTTCCGTGGTGGAGCGTGAGTAACCCTGCTGGGCAAAGCCCCCGCCTCTTCCGGTAACCTCCACCCACCGGACCACGATCTCGACCCCCGGGGCCGGATCGCCCGAAGCCAGCAGCGCGAACCCCACGAGAATTGCCTCGGTATCCGTGGGTTCGACGGAACCGCACGCCTCTGCTATCACGGTTTCCAGCGATCGGTGGACCAGGCGCACCGAGGCCACTTCGCCTGGCCTCACCTCGAAGAAGGTCGGCTCCGGTAGAAGACCGAGGTCATCCAAGACCGGGTTGGACATCCTCACCCCATAGTATCCCTCCACGAGGTCCGCAAACTGAAATCGGCCGTCCCCATCGGTCGTGGCTCGGATGCTGTCGTCCAGGAGGACGACGACCCCCCCCACCGGCGCCGAATCCTCGGGATCGAGCACGACACCCTCGATAATGCCCGCCTCGGAGTCGAGCACGAGGTCACCATCCAAGTTGGTAACTCTCACGACCAAGCTGCCCTCTTCTCTGATGCCCACGAGCCGTATTTGCATTCGCCGGCCCGGCCTGGTTGCTGCCTCGAGGATGGGCATGCGGATATACCATTCACGTACGATCCACGTCCCGTCGGGCAGACCATCGAAGCGGACCCGCCCCCCTAGCCTGTCCGAGTCGGGCACATCCAGGAACTCGTATCGATAATCCAGCCACTGAAGTTCGCCGGTCGTCCGATCGAGCCACATAACACCACTGATCTCGGGAACACCCCGGTCTTCGGTCGGCTCGAAGGAAAGCCCGATGAGGTCCTCCGCTTCGCCCCTCCCCTCAGTCAAACTCATGCAGTGCGTATCGATGAACGCGTCCGACAACAGGACATCCGCGTCGGGGGCGTAGTACGAGGCGCCACCCCCATCCCGGTCGATATGGACGAAGCCATTCTCCAGCAAGTTGTCGACGTCCAAACTCGCGAGGGGGCTGGCGAGGGTCCGTCTTTGGACTCGGCTCTGCTCGCTCAGTACGTTGCGGCCCCGAGCATCCAACTCCCGCTCGTAACGGCGAAGCGTATACCTGTACAACCGGCGCCCGCTCGTCTGGGCCGTCGCCTCCAGCGCCTTGCGCGCCTCTTCCCACACCGTGGCAGTGGCCACGCCTTGTCCGGGGCGAACCTCACAGCGACGACTGCTCGATACGGACACGCCCTCCAGCATGATCGCCTCTACCGGAGCCACGAGTTTGTAGACGACGGTCACCCCCCGGTCCACCGGTATCGGATCGGACCGAACACTGGCTCGGCCAATCCGCTCCGCCTGCAACCAATACGTCCCGGCGGATGGGAGCCGGAAACTGAACCGGCCAGACGGATTCGTCAGGCGCAAAGCGAGGCGATCCCCTGCACCGTTCAGGAGTACGACCGAAGCTCCCTGTATGGGAGCCTCCGTCTCCGCCTCGACCACGGTTCCGGTAATGGTCTGCCCAGCGATTGGGGCCACCCCGAGCAGGACCCCGCTGAAGATCCCGAGCGCCGTCGCGGTCAGACGCATCCACCTTCGATTTCGTGGGATGGACGCTTCAGAACGATGACCGGCGATCACGGATGCTCCGGGTTTGGGCTAGGAGACAACTGCTACCATGCGACGGGTCGGGGGGGTCCCTGACCCGAACACCTGAGTCCCGATTCTGCAAGGTTCGCGCCCGGCTTGCCAGACAGTACGATCTCCTCGCAGTGGGAGCCCGCTACCGCGACCCATCCGGCCCCCACGGCGTAATGGCGATGGGCCCAGGACCGTTCCCTGCTTCGACGGTGGCCAAAACCGTATTCGTCTCTGTCGAGACCACCGATACGGATTGATCGAAGCGATTCGGGACGTACACCTGCGTCCCATCCGGCGTGATCAGCACTGCCTGGGGCCAGTTACCCACCCCGACGTTGGCTACTTCCACATTCGTTTCCGTCGAGATTGCCGACACGGAGTTGGTGAGGCGATTCGTGACGTAGACGCTCGTCCCATCCGGTGTGGTCGCCACCCCGGTCGTCAAACCGTCGGTATCGATCGTGGCCAGCACCGTATTCGTCGCTGCGGAGATCGCCGATACCGTCTGGTAGTTTCCTACATACACCAGAGGAGCGGGATGCACGTCGAACCCAGAACTGGTCACGATCAGCCCTGGTGCGGCGGTCGAGGCCGTCAAGTCGTAGCCCGACCCATCCCCGACAATGCTCAAGTCAGTGAAGTTTACTACCCCTGACGTGGCGGCCAGCGTCATGGTACCGGAAAGTGTTCCCCCTCCCGGATTGGTCCCAACCGCCACGGTTACGTCGCCCGTGAACCCCGTAACGACGCTCCCGAGAAAGTCTCGGACCGTGACCTCCACCGTGTCGGGCACACAAAGGGCGCCAGAAAGGCACTCAGTACAGGACGAAAAGCCAGGGCAGCGAATCGTATGAGTGGGGCAAACAGCGTGAGTGCGGGCGCCGAACAGGGGGCCTCACGCACAGCTACCTCCTTATTGGTTGCCGCTGGGGGAGAAGAGCGGCTAGGACACCCACGGGCTGACTTTATCCTGCGGTGGAAGTAGTCGCAACCTCGTACTTGACCAACTCCCGGCCGACCGGCACCATCGGTGGCGTGCCTTTCAAGGGGAGGAAATTCATGGCCAAGCGACCAATTATCGACCGCAGAGCGTTCCTCGCGGGCAGTGCCGGCGCGATGGGGGCGGCGTTCTTCAAAGGCGCACCGCTCGATGCCTTGGCCAGTCACGTTCCGCTTCCCGTATCCCAAGTCTGGGACACCGGTCGGGTACGACACCTCCTCCCGACGGTCAGCGACTCGAGGATCCTTCTCAAGGCCTCCTTCGAACAGGCGCTGTCCGACACTCCCGTCCTTCGAGTCGGGGGGCGCAATTTCCCCGGCCGGATGACAGATACGGGGGGAAAATTCTGGCAATTCTACGCCACGGATCTCGACGCGGGTGTCAGCCACTCACTCTCGCTCGTGGCCGCGGACGGCTCCTCCCTCTGTGAGCCCTGGCCGATCTCGACGTTTCCTGCAGCGGACGCGCGCCCAGACCGGTTCCGTCTCCTCTTCTTCACGTGTGCGGGCGGGCCGGAGGGCACGTACGCCGGGATCGGTGATCGTCGCGGCAACCTCCCCACGGCGCTGCGCAACCGACTGCTGCGTCGAGCGCTGTCGTTCAATCCGGACGCGACGGTCGCAAATGGGGACCACATTTACTGGGACCTCCATCAATGGAGCGGCCAACTGACAGGAGGACTCAGCCCCAGGGGGGAGAACTCGAACTTCGATTTCTCGGGGTCCGTGTGGAGTACGAACAACGAGGCGGCGCTGATGCTGGCGGCGGGACCTCAGATCGTGCCTGTGTATGGCACGGACTTCCGATCGACGCCCACATTTTTCCTGCAGGACGATCACGACCACTGGGAGAATGACGCAGCCGGCGCGTTCCCGGTCGCTTGGTTTCAACTCCAGCTCGCCCGCGCGACCCAGCAGCTCTACTACCCGGAGTTTCTACCAGAGGCGAACCGTCCGCTGGGCCTGCCGTTCTCGTCATCGAGCGACCGAGGTGACCTGTCCGAGAGCTTCGGTACCATTCGCTACGGGAATTTGGCGGAGGTCCTTCTATACGACGTGCGGCGCACCATGACGCTCGGGCCCCGCGCCGTCTTTGTGGACTCGAACGTCGAGGACTGGCTGCTCGCGCGCACCGCAGCTCCGGGGATCCGCCACGTGGTCCACGCGCCCTCGAACCCGATGGGTTGGAGCGCCGGGAAGTGGGGCGAGTGGTATCCTGACATCCTCGATACAGACGCCCAGACACTCACGACCGACGTCCCGAAACAGTTTTGGCAGGACGGTTGGCTCGGGCAGCACGACCGCCTGGTGGACGCGATGTCAGGCATGAGGGACCGCGCCCCACTCGTCATAAGTGGCGACCTCCACGCGGTCGGTGCCGGCACCATGAGACGGGCCGGCTCGCTGGACCTCTCGGCAAACCCGGTCACCACCGTCCTAAGTGGCCCAGTCGGAACGTCTCAAAGGGGCTTCCCTTCGGTGGTTCGCGGCGTGGGGTCGACCCCGTCCTCGCACCTCGATCTGGAAGAAATCGCACCACCCATTGAGCAACACGGCTTCACGCTCGTGGACTTCCTGCCGGACCGGATGAGCGTGCGCCTATTCCGGTGGGACGTGAACAACCAGCCGGTCGAGGCGATCGACCGTTTGGAGCCGTACTACACGACCGAGTTGGCTACGCGCTGACGAGCGGCGCACTCTTAGAGTGCGGACGCACACCTTGATGGAAGCGCTCGTCAGTCCCCTGCGACCGCTCCCGCCGGCATCACGGGCGCCGTCCCCACGGACGTCGCACCCACTCCTTGCACGCCCCTAACATCCTCGACCACGCAGTATAGAGCGGGAACGACCAGGAGAGCGATTACCGTGACGAAGAGCGCCCCGAATCCGAGACTGATCGCCATGGGGATCAGGAATTTCGCTTGCATGGACGTCTCGAATATGATGGGCAAAAGACCGAAGAACGTCGTGAGTGACGTAAGCAGGATGGGACGCAGGCGGCGAGCGCTTCCTTCGATCACAGCCTCCCGGACACTCGCCCCTGCACTTCGTTGAGTGTTGATGGAGTGTACTAGCACAAGGGTGTCGTTCACCACGACGCCCGACAGCGCGATGATGCCGAACACGCTGATCATGGTCAATGTGTAGCCCATGATGAGGTGCCCGACAACGGCCCCCACGACGCCAAACGGAACGGCCGCCATCACGATGAGCGGCTGAATGTAGCTTCGGAACGGAATCGCCAAGAGACCGAACATGACCACGAGGGCAATCAGGTAGTTGGGGCCGAGCGACGTGAAGCTCTCCTGCATCTCGCGCTGCTGACCCACCAGATCCATCGACAAACCGGGGAACTCCGAACTCAACTCGGGGAACACGGATCCCTGGAGCGCCGACAGGACACCACGGCTCGAGGCGACGCCCTGCGCTAGCTCGGCGGTCACATTAACGGTCCGGCGGCCGTCCTCACGTGTGATCCGAGTGGGCGAGCGGCCACGCGTGAATTCCGCGGCGTACAGGACCGGCACCGCACCGTTTGGTGTGTTGACGATCAGATCCTCGATGTCCTGCTCTGAGGCTCTCTGCTCTTCCGGTAGACGAACCATGACTTTGATCTCGTTCCGACCGCGCTGCTCTCTAAGAGCTTCCGCACCGAAAAACGACGATCGGATGGCACGCGCCACATCCGTGCTGGTCAGCCCCAACCCCGCCGCCTCGGGCAGAAGCTGGAAGTCGAGTTGGGGTTTACCCTCCGCATAGCTGTTATCGACGTTGACTAGGGCCGGAAAATCCCTGAGCCGGTTTGTCATTTCAAGAGAAGCCTGCGCGAGCACGTCCTCGTCGAGATGGCTGAGTTGAACGTCCACAGCCGCGCCGGCGCTAGGTCCGCCTGCGCTGGCGATCGTAAGCGACTCCAGCTCGGCGAGGGCCGGGACGTGGGCCCGCCACCGCTCCTCGAACTGCGCGGCGGTGAAGTCACGCTGATCCTGCGGAAAAAGGCTCACCTCCAGAGACACAAGATGGCTTCCCGTGAGGGCAGGGCCACCACCGAAGGAGGGCCCAAACTGCGTGGGACCCTGGCCAACCCGCGAAATGATGCCACGGATCGACTCCGATCCACCGCTCTCTTCGATCGCCAGATCCAAAGCGGCCTGGAGCTCAGCACGCACCGCGAGCGTCCGTTCGACGGGGGCGCCGA
The DNA here is from genome assembly GCA_029941275.1 of Longimicrobiales bacterium. Lineage (GTDB taxonomy): Bacteria > Gemmatimonadota > Gemmatimonadetes > Longimicrobiales > Gaopeijiaceae > UBA822. The sequence goes on from JAPYQK010000005.1 coordinate 8,487, forward strand.
AAGGCAGCCGAGCCGCCGCCGTCACCACGTCTCCTTCGATTTGAGGAAAGAACGCGAACGGAATGACACCGCCGACCACGGCCCCGATCGTGATGAGGAGTATTGCGACAGCGCCCGCGACAGTCGTGTAACGGTTCTCCAAAAGTGTACCGAGCAGCGGTCGGTAGCGCGTTCGGATAAAGCGCTCGAGTCCGCGGGCCACCCAGGCCTGCAACCGGTCGATGGGAGCCATGAGGCGCGCGCCGGCCGGCCACCCCCTACCGAGTTTGTGCGAGAGGTGGGCAGGAAGCACAAAGAACGACTCGACCAGAGAGAAGAAGAGAACACCCATCACCACAATCGGGATGAGTCGGAAAATCTTTCCCATCACGCCAGGCACGAACAGGAGAGGGGCAAACGCCACCATCGTAGTCAGGACCGAGAACGTGACGGGCATGGACATCTCCCGAGTGCCCTTCACTGCTGCTTCCAGGCGTCCCATCCCCCGCTGGCTCGCCTGGTACACATTCTCCGATACGATGATTGCGTCGTCTACGACCAGACCTAGGGTGATGATCAGGGCGAAGAGTGTCATCATGTTGATGGACACATCCAGCGGACCCATAAGCAGGAACGCCCCGAGAAAGGAGATCGGGATACCCAGAGCGACCCATCCGGCAAGCCGCCGGCTGAGAAAAAGCGTCAACACGATGAGCACGAGCGCGAGGCCCATCACGGCGTTCTTGAAGAGCAGGTTGATCCGGTCCTCGAGCACCTCCGAGTCGTCGCTCCAAGTGGAGAGTGTGATGTTTGCCGGCACCCTGGCCCGAAGGCGCTCCGTGTAGTCCTTTACCGCCGTCGCCACCTCCGTCGGTGTCTGATCCCCCACCCGATACACCGTGAGCTGCACGGCCGGGAGGCCCCCGAACTCGGTGCTCATGTCGGTGTCCTCGTATCCATCGACGATGGTGGCGATATCACCGAGCCTGAGCTCGTGTCGCTGGGCCGTACCCCGGATGACGACGTTCGCGAAACCCTCGGCGGTGAGTCGTCGATCCACCACACGAACTAGTACCTCACCCGACGATGTCTCCACCCCACCCCCGGGAAGGTCGATGGAAGCCATCCGGATCTGAGCCGCGATCTGTTCCAGGGTGAGCCCGTAAGACTCCAAATCCTCGCGGCGGACCTCGATCGCAAGCTCGAGGGGCGGCACGCCTCCGAGATCGACCTGAGTGACCTCGGGCAACTCCAGCAGCTCCTCGCGAGCTTGCTCAGCCAACCCGTGCAGAGTCCTGAGGTCCTGATCCCCGGCGAAAATCAGTGAGATGACCGGCTGTCGGATGGTCGTTGCCGAGATCGTGGGTTCTTCGGCATCCAGCGGAATGGTCGTAATCCGATTGACTTCGTTCGTTACATCTGAAACCACACGATCCTGGTCGGCCCCCAAAAGGAGTTGGATCGACACGCTGGCCATACCCTCGGACGCCACGGAGTTGACGCGTCTGACCCCGTCGATGGCCCGAACGGCCTCTTCGATGACCAAGACGATGCCCTGCTCGACCTCGCGAGGGCTCGCACCGGGATAGGGCACGGTGACGCTGATCATATCCATGGAGAACTCGGGGAACACCTCCTGCTTGAGCGTGAAGGCGGTCAGCGTCCCTCCGAGCAGAACGACCGCCATGAGCAGGTTGGCCGCCACGGGGTTGGAGGCCATCCAGGCGAGTGGCCCCTTCCTGATTTGTTCGTCGGACACGGTCGCTGCGCCCTCTTCGTCCATGTTCATGGCTGTGACCCCGTAGCTGCGAGCGACCGGGCAGACGCGCCCTCCACCGGGTTGACCAGCGGTGAAAGCACCAGCAAAGCACCGTCCTCCAGCCCCTCCTTCACGTACACATAAGTGTCATCGCTCCACACCCGAGATATGCTGCGTCGCTCGAGCGTCGATTGGGGGCTCAACACCCAAACCGTGTTCCCGTCGTAGATGGCCGCCCTCGGCACTGCTATGGCACCTTCGATGCTCCGCCCTCGCACCTCGGCATCCACGAAGGCCCCAGGCAAGAGTGGGAGCGCGTCACCCAACGACATCGGATTCTCGACGAGCACCAGGACCTGTGCCCTGCGAGTCTCGGGGTCCAGCTCGTCCACCCGATGAGCTACACGGCCGGTTCTTTCGACGACCCGGTCGGCCCCTACGCGCTGCCGCACCACTACTAACGACCCCTCTTCCCCGTCGACGGACAGTTCGATGAGTTCCAAGTCTTCCAGTCGTACGGAGAGTAGAATCCGCACATTGTCGGTTCCGATCAAGCGGGCCACCTGGCTTTGCGGCCCTACGACCTGGCCTTCATCGACGGTCTCGGAGAGTACGGTGGCGTTGAAGGGCGCCCGAAGTTCTGTACGCTCTAGACCCAATTGGGCCCGCTCGAGGGCGCTGCGGTTCGCGTTCAAATTCATCTCGGCGGCCGCGCGCTGGCTCTCGCGTAATACGAGCGGCGACGGCTCTCCCCCGTCTCCCAAGAGGCGCCATTCCTCGAGTGCGATCGCCTGACGTGCTCGCTCCATCTCGACTTCGAGTTCCGCGCTTCTGACCAACCCGCGCTGTTGCTCGACCGCCAATTCGTAATCCCGTGCATCGATGCGGGCCATGACCTCGCCCGTTCGAAAACGCCCGCCGGGCACGAGACGGTCGGACACATACACGATGCGGCCGCTCACCTCAGGGATGACCGACACTTCCCGCCCGGGTGAGATCAGTCCCGTCGCGGCAACCATGGCCTGATGGGCCCTGACCTGGGCGACCTGTGTTTGAACGACCAGCTCCGGCTCGTCCTGTGCCACGATCACCGGCTCTGTACCCATCACGCTGACGCCGGCGGCGACGGCTGCGCCGCTCAAGACCACAAGCGCCGGGATGCCGATCGTTTTCATTTTTGACATGGTCTATTCCCTGCCGAGGCCGCGGGTCCAGTCACCACCCGCCGCCTGTCGGAGTTGGATCCAAGAGCCCAGAACGTTCCGCTTCGTGCGGACTACGTTCAGCTCTGCCTGTTGCATTCCATTCAAAGCGTTGAGTACGTCGAGGAAGGACGCGATTCCCACGAGGTACCGGCGTCGTGACTCGTCGTATGCGAGAGTCGAGGCATCCAGCTGCTCCTGAAACGCCTCAAGTTGTTCTGTCTGTTCCTCTTGCTGAGCCGTGGCAGAGCGTACCTCGCTGACTGCCAGGGCCTCCACTTGTCGTAACGAGGCTTCCGCCACTCCCGCCCCGGCTACGGCTTCTTGAATACGCCCTCTCCGGTCGAAACCGTCGAAGAGCGGCACTGAAAAACTCAAGCTACTACCCCAGGTGGATTGGCTGGCTAGCTCGCTCACCCTAAAGAACTGAACGCCGGTGTTGAGGGAAAGATCCAACCTCGGGAGGCGGCTCCATCGGGCACCTGATGCATCGCGGAGCGAGGCCTGGAGCCTGGCGTCCGCTCCGCGGACATCCGGACGATCGAACATCACGAACGCAGCACCAAGGGCGCCGGAGGCGAAGTCCTGGGCAGCCACCGGAACCGCTGGGAGGCGGTCCGGGACATCGGGTGGAGCCGCTGATGCATCGCGCGCAAGAAGTGCATGGAGCCGCTCAAGGGCCACCCGCACAGACGCCTCGGTTAGAGGCAGATTGGCCTTGGCGGTGGCGAGCTGCTGCCGCTGCTGAAGTACATCCAGCGCCGTCGCCTGGCCACTCCGGTAGCGCAGGAGCGTGACGTCGGCGAGCTGCTGACTGGCCGTGACTTGCTGCTCAATGATCGCCCGTTGCTCCCTGGCGGACACCGCATCCAAGTACGCCTCGGCAACCTGAGTAGCCAGGGTGACCGCGATGGCATCACTATCCCCACGGCTCGCGGCGGCCCGAAGACGACTGGACTCCACCGCGCGAGACTCGGCTCCCCATGACGTGAGGTTGTATCGGGCCGTAACACCGCCGGACCCCGTGTAGAAGAGGGACGGGCGGGAAGCCGACGGGTCACCGCCAATCGGCAACCCGCCGAACTGGAACCCCAGTCCGCTGAGGGGGGCGGCCGAGCCCTGGGCATCGAAGGTCAGCGTCGGCAAGATGGCGGCACGCGAGCGAAGCGAAGAAGCCTCCGCCTGGGCGATCCGCTGGACGGCTCCCATGAGGTCGGGGTTCATCGAGAACGCCTCGTCGATCAGCGCACCGAGTGTGTTGTCGTCCAACACGTCCCACCACGGTAGAGCCTGAGCGGCGGTCCGGGCGGGGGAAACGGCCCCGGGGAGCACGGTCAGGAACAGGATCGGCACCACCCGCTTCGCACGGTGCCTCAGGCCCTTTCGGACTGGGTCGTTATGAGCGGTGCGCCTCGGGGCTGCGTGCTTCATGGCCATGAGCTTCATCGGCCACCCCCCGACCCCAGCCCATGAGTGAGCAAGTCAGCAAGATGATTGACATACTCCTCGTCGGAAGATCCCGCAGGGGTGTGCCCCGTAATCTCAACGAAAAAAGCACGAAACTGGAGCGCACCGAGAATCATCGTGGCGGCCGCTTCGGAGTCCACGGGGCGGAGCAACCCTCGGTCCACACCCCGGAGCAACCAGGCGATGAGGGCCCGCTTCGCGACCAAGGGGGGCGCGACCTCAAACGACGCGAGCAACTCTTCTTTGGAGATTCCACTGGAGCGGATGACCGACAGACACGGAACAGCCTCCGCAAAAAACGCGGCCGCCTGCCGGATCACTGCCTGGAGTTGCTCCACGATGGGCCGGTCGTCCGGTCCATCCTCCAAAGCGCGTACCCAATCCGGAACCGCAGGGGGGAGGAGGGCAGCGAGCATGAGTGCCTTCTTCGTGCCGAAGCGCTTGAAGATCGCGGGCTGCGAGATATCCAGCTCTGCCGCGATGACTTCGGTGGACACGCCCGGACCGTGCGCGAGAAAGCACCGCCGAGCTTCCGCCAGGACGTCCGAATCGGAGACAAGTTTCGTGCGAGCCACATCCACCTCAAAAGTTAGTGAGTCATCACTAACTAAAAGATCCCAGCGTCGCGGTCAAGGGCACGGTTCCTTGGGGGTTCTCCACCGCTCTCGAGCGAGCCGTTGTGCTTCTTCAACAGACTTCGAGGACCTTCAGTCGCTCAACTGCCGGACTGCCTCTTCGAGGGCGCGCCGTTCCGTCACGTCCTGGACAATCATAGGCCTAGATGTTGACGACGTCAACACTTTTGTTCACGTTACCGCATGGCCAACCAAATCAGTGCCTATCACCACGGGGACCTCCGGGCTGCGCTGCTCGCCGAAGCCACAGCCATGATCACCGAAGGAGGGGTCGCGAGCGTGACGATGCGGGCGCTCGGCCAACGCCTCGGCGTGTCGCGGGCGGCCGCCTATCGCCACTTCGCAGGCAAGACCGCACTTCTGGTCGCGGTGGCCGCAAACGGATTCGACCGCCTCAGCGACCGCCTGCAAGCAACCGGCGCCGATTGCAAGCAATCCAGCGGCGAACGACTCAGGCACCTCGGTGAGGAGTACGTGCTCTTCGCCCTCGAGAACCCCGCACAATATCGTCTGATGTACGGGAAGGAAGCGCTCGCTCGGAATGACCTACCTGAGTTGGGGAAGACCGCAAAAGCTTTGTTCGATCAGTTCGCCGACGTGATCCGATCCCACCAACAGAGTGGTATTCTCAAGCGGCAGGATCCCCACGCGCTGGCCTACGTGGCCTGGAGCGCGGTGCACGGCTTGGCGTCGCTGGTGATCGAAGGACAGATCCAAGGCACGGACGACATCGATGGGCTCATTCGGTTGACCACAAAAACTGTCCTGGACGGCATGCGGGTGCGAAGCCGATAGGGCGTGCCGGTGCCGAGCACACCACGTAGCTTCATAACCACGTGTTCATCGTGTCCCCGCCCCCGACGGCCCGCTCAATCCTGAGGCCCAGCTCCCGCGTCCCGCCACGTCGGGTTCACGAACGCCCCGTTCGTCGCAATGTCCCACACCGCCACCCGAGCCCAATTCCATCCTTCAGCCTCGACCGTCCATTCGAAGGTCTCTGCGCCGAACTGACGTGTTTCGTATAGCGGAATGATCTCTCGATGGGTCCCCGTGCCATCGCCCCAGACGATCTCGGCAAAGCTGAGCGGGAAAGTCCAGTCGACACGCACCCGCGCCGTGAGTCGCTCGTCCGAAGATGCGGACCAGTCCACTTCCGGCAACAGAACTTCACCGGTCGTGGTGAACAACTCGCCCCGCGCCATGGGCTCCAGAACGTCCGCCCACTGATCGAAAGAGGGCAATCGATCCAGCCGGACGTAGTTGATGTTCATGTGCGCGTAGAGCTCGTGCGTGGCGTCGAACTGGAAGACATCGACTTCGCCGAAGAGCTTCTTGCGGAAGCCCTGGTTGCTCATGTCATCGAGCAAATCGAAGGCGCGGTCGCCGAGCCGAGGGGAGGACATGTCGGCCGGCAGCGACTTCCAGCCGGCCCCGAGATAGGCGGGGTCCTGGAAGTGATCGGCCTCGAAGATCCGGTCGGGAAATCCGGTCGAGCCTTTGGTCCGGGGATGGGTCTGCACCATCGTCCCGCCCTCACGACGGACAATCTCCAGGAGTTCGGCGGCATTAGCGGCGCTATACACCGTGCCGTACGTGGGGTGGGTGGTCTCGAACGCCCCGCCTGGAGGCCGGTCCATGAACCAGTAAACGGGTTTTGGGAATGTGACGGTCCAGTGACCGCCGAAGTGTACGTTGGCCTCCTCGCTCGGGATGAGGAGAAAGTCGGGCTCCGACTGCGCGCGGAGCGCTAGGAAGTAGGCGTCGAGTTCGTCCAATCGCAGGTCGGTGAGATCGCGCGGATGGAGATCACCATGGAAGTCCATGATGATCGACGCATCCACCCCCATGGCCTTGAGGACTGGCTTGAAGGGCGGCGTCCAGTCGAACCCGTGCTCGAGCGCCTGGGTCGTGTACGCCAGGTGCCAGTGAGTGCTGACCGTCTTGTACCCGTCGAGAGGGCGGAAGCGGTCGGCGTTCGTGTAGGCGAGCACGTCGTTGAGTGTCCCTTCGGAAGCCCCGTCAGAGACGAGGAAAAACACCGACATCCGCTGGGTCTGCCCAGGTGGCGCGTTCATCCAGGGATAGAACTGCCAGTTGGTGTCGCCGATCTGCCGAGTACCTAGAGACACTCGGCCACGCCAAGCTCGGTGCCAGAGGTGGCCGAGGTTCGAGGTGAAGTCACGGGGAAAGAAGTACTGATGTGGAGCAGGAAAGACCGCGACGCTACCTCCTGCTGTCTCCACTGCCAAAGTCCGGTGGCGCACCTTTACGGGAATCCGCTCCGGCTCGAAGCCGCTCGCCACGTCCCGGCGCAACTCGCCTGTAGTGTCGTAGTAGCTGACCTCGGTGTTCATGTTGCGCCCGGCGGTCAGGTCGGACCTGGCGGCCATTTCCCAACCGGCATCGTAGTAGTAAGCCACGTCCTGTACGTCCGTGGTGAGCACGGCCTCCTGCTCGATCAAACGGCTGCCGGGATAAAACGTGTAGGCGATTCCGCCCTCGAAGACACCCATGCTCAGTCCGTCGAAGAGCAGTTCGACCCGCTCGCCGATCGTACGTGCCGTGGCAGTGCGGAGGCGGAAAGCACCCTGCGACCGCCTCGTGCCGTCCGGGTGGCTGGGCGGGTAGTCGAAGAAGGCGTTCCAGCCGCCACGCCGAGTGCCCGTCTCGGCTTCATAGAATGGGCGCGCGTTCGAAACAACGACGGTCGCGCCCGCCGCGATGGACTGAATGAGCGGCTGGCGTGGGTCGAGCGAGAAAGTCGCCCGCCAAGCCTGGCCGGTCTCATCGGGCCAGGTCACGATCACTGCGTCGTCGCCCTGGGTGACCGTCACCGGGCCCGGGCTGACTTGACCGAGATCGAGCGGGACGGCTTGTGCGGAGGCCGTACCTGCCACCAGCGCCGCGAGCGTGCCCAAGATTGGCAGTACCAGTGGCGCCCGGCGAAGTCGTGACGACACGGCGTTTTTGAGCTTCACGGAATTCCTCCTGATAGCGAGAACCGAGTGGCCGCATCCCAATGACGGTGTTTTCCGGGGCGCTCCGGGTTCCGCGATACGCGATAGTTGGCAGGACGTCGCCACAGCCGCGGGACGCTGCTACGCACCACCGGGGGGTTCGGCGGGCTCCTCATATTCCAGACTGAACTCTACGCGTTCCACTCCGGGGATCGCTCGGACGACCGCGCCCAGACTCTGCTGCACCGTTCCGGTGCCCCCTGGAGTGCGGCGGCCCCCGCAGTCTTCACAGACGACCGAGCCGGTCACGGTGACGACCCCGCCCATCACCACAACTGTAAGCGCATCGGCGGGAACGTCCGACGCGCTCGCCAACGCCGCCTCGACCCGAGCCTGAAGTACGTCGTCCGGCACGCCCTGGTCGGCGTCCGACCCGCAGGAGCCAAGAGCTAACACGGCGCAGGTACAGGTCACGACAACGAGATGGAACCTGGACAGCCTCTTCGTCAGGGTCTTGATCAATGTCTCAGTCACTCCGTCAATCAGTCTCAGCATCACTCTTCTGATCACAGCCTCACGATTACTTTGTCGGTTACAGTCTCCAGAGTCGCTCTCTCAGCGTCTCGATGCGTTTGCCGATCTCGGCCTCAGGCAGACGTGGCGAGCGTCAGGACCGTACGTTCTACGACGCCTCGAGTCAGCGGGATCTTATAAGCGTTCTTCGAGAGCGGGGTTGCCCCCGCCACGGCGGCCGCGCCCACCGCACGGGCTAGTTCCGGCGTGACACGCTGGCCGGCCAGTAAGCTCTCGGCCTCCGGCACTCTCCACGGAATGGGCGCCACACCCCCAAGCACGATCTGTGCCTCCCGACACACGTCGCCGTCCATGTCGAGCACGACGGCGGCGCTTACCAAAGCGTGGGTCCAAGCATCTCGGTCCATGACCTTATGATACGTACTCCGCACGCCACTCCCCTGCGCTGGCAACACCACTGAGGCCAGCACCTCGTCGTCCGCCAAAACATTTTCGTGAGATGCATCCTGGCTGGGAAGCACGAAGAAGTCCGATCCGGACAGGGTCCGCTCACCGGTGGGCCCCACGACACGGAACGTCGCGTCGAGAGCGACGAGCGCGGGTGCGAGGTCCGAAGGATGAACGATGAAACTCGGGCCACCACCGAAGATGGCGTGGAGTTGGTTTTCACCCGCCACCGAGTAACACTGATCGCCCCCGGCCTTGAAGCAGGGGAATCCATTACGGTAGTACCAGCACCAGGGCCGCTGAACCACGTTGCCCCCCAGCGTGCCGACGTTCCGGATCTGCGGGCTCGCAACACTCTCCGCGGCCTCCGCGAGTACGGCGAACCGGCCGCGGACGACGGCGTTATCTGCGAGTGCGCTGAGCGTGATCATGCCACCCACGGTCGTATCGCCGGACCCGCTCGTGACCTGATCGAGCCCCTCCACGGTCGTAAGGTGGACGAGGACGTCCGGTTCGGCGGATCCCGGGCGATTCACCACCCTGTCCTTCATCAGTTGTAGCAAGTCGGTGCCGCCGCCCGCAAAAGAGACCGATTGGCCGGCGCTGATCGCCTCCTGCGCGAGCGACACGGCCTCGTCCAAAGTGCGGGCATTCTGGTTCGTAAAGGCTTTCATGCTAGCGCCTCCAGAACCCGTTCCCGTGTGATGGGCAGGTCCTTCATGCGAACTCCGATGGTGTTGAAGATCGCGTTGGCCACCGCCGCGGGGCCGAGAATGATTCCCGCCTCTCCGACGGTCTTGGCGCCGTACGGACCGTGACCATCATCGGTCTCGATGAAGGTCACCTCGATTTCCGGCACATCCACGTGGGTCAAGTGACGGGCGCCGTAGTATCCGGCCGTGAGAGGATGACCGTTTCTCGGGTCATACAAGAGGTCCTCGTGCAGCGCTTGTCCCAACCCTTGAAGCGCGGCGCCGCGGATCTGATCTCGGGCGGGCAGCGGGTTGAGGATGCGCCCCGACTCGTGCACCGCGACGTACTTGGTGACCCGGATGTGTCCAAGCTGCACGTCCGCCTCTACCTCGACGAAGTGCGCGCCGAAACACATACGCCGGGCGCCCTGCGTGCTAGGGGTCGGCGTCGCCGATGCGATCAGCACACCACCGTCCGTCGGCATGCCTTTTTCGGCGATCTGACCCTTGAGGTCGATGGCAGCTTGCACGACGGCGTAGCCCGTCATGGTGGTCGTCCGGCTTCCCGACTCGCCCACGGAGTACGGGCAAAGATCGGTATCACCCCACACGACCTCCACCTCCGACAGCGGCACACCCAACTCCTCCGCGGCGATCATGGCCATCGTCGTTTTGGCGCCGGGCCCGATGTCCGTCACGCCCACGAAGAGCGTGTACTGCCCATCGGAATCCACCCGGAGGATCGCACTGCTCGGGCCGACGCCCGAACGGAACATCATGAACGCCATGCCGGCCCCACGTTTGATCGGGCCCGGGTCCGAACCCGGCACGGGGCGCCAACGGCTCTCCCAGTCGAAGAGCTCTCGGCCCCGCGCGATGCACTCGTCCATCGTGTAGTTCGTGTACCGCTGCTCCTCGGTCGGCCTGCGCATGTTCTTCAGCGCGAAGTCCACCGGGTCCATGCCGATTTTGTACGCGATGTCGTCCATCATCGACTGCATGGCGAAGTGGCCCTGCGGATCCGAGGGCGCCCGGAAATTGCCGGACACCATTCGGTTCGTGTGGACCGGGTAGATCATGCGGTCGACGTTGGGGCACGCATAGATGTCGGTCCCGCTGATCCCCCCGGACCGCCTCAAGTACGGACCCATACCGCTGTGCCCGACCATCTTGATGGCCGTGACTTCACCGTCCGCGGCCACGCCCACCGTGAAGTCCTGGATGGTGTGCCAGCGGCCGTGTGTGCCGAGCCAATCGTCCTTGCGCGTGAGCTCGAGCAGCACCGGCGCATCCGTCTCCTTGGCCAAGGAGGCGGCGATGAGATCAAAATAATAGCTGCCGTTCTTGTCGCCGAAGCCGCCGCCCATGTACTTGCAGATGATCTGGACTTGATGGTCCTCCAGACCTAGATCCCGAGCGTTGTCGTGACGGCAGTTCGAGATGCCTTGGGTCGGCGTGTAGATGGTGACTTTGTCGCCGACCCACTGAGCCAGCGCGCTGCGCGGCTCCATCTGACCGTCCTGTACGAAGGCGGTCGTGTAGCGATCCTCGAAAATCCGGTCGGCTGCTGCAAAACCCGCTTCCGGGTCCCCGCTCGTCCCGCCCGACGGTCTCGGCTGGTTCGAAAAGTCCATCCCGAGGTTGCCTTCCGGCCAAATCCGCGGAGCGTTCGGCTCAAGCGCCTCTTCGGGATCGATGACGAAGGGCAGTTCCTCCCAATCGATTTCGATGAGTTGGAGGGCATCCTCGGCCAAATGCCGGTTGACCGCGGCCACCGCAGCGATGGGCTGGCCGACGAAACGCACAGGGTTGTCGAACATGTACCTGATGCGTGTGGTGATGTCCTTGGCAGCGTCGCTGTATTGCCGGCCTCCGGCTATGGAGCCCGAGCTGTAAATCAACTGATGCGTCTCGTGCGTGATGACCGACCGCACGCCCGGTAGCGCTTCTGCCGCTGAAGTATCGATGCTGCGAATACGCGCGTGGGGATGCGGGCTCCTCAGCACCCGGGCGTACAACATTCCCGGAAGCTGCATGTCGCGGGTGTAGGTCGCTCTTCCCGTCACACGCTCGTACGAATCGATGCGCGGGACGTCGCGCCCCACCGTGTCCATGGGTCCAACCTGTTGGTCGACTTGCTGACTCGCCGGCTTCGTGGTCATTGCGCACCTCCCGATCCCGAAGTCCCGGCGGCCGCTAACACGGCCTCCACGATCGCGTTGTAATTCGAGCAACGACAAAGGTTGCCCACCATCGCCTCACGCACCTCTTCCGTACTCGGTCGCGGGTTGTTGTCCAGCAGCGCGGTCGCCGTCATGAGTTGGCCCGGCGTGCAAAAGCCGCACTGAGGTGCATTGTGATCCATGAAGGCTTGCTGCAGCGTAGACACCTCACCGTCGTCGCTCTCGAGTCCCTCAATGGTCACGACGGCTCGACCGTCCGCCCACACCGCCAGCGTGCTGCACGAGTAAGTAGGCTCGCCATCCACCAGCACCGTACAAGCGCCGCACTCGCCACGGTTGCAGCCGATCTTGGAGCCCAGGAGCCCCATTCCGTCACGGAGGAACTCGTTGAGCGTCCACCGGTCTTCGACTTCTACTCGCTGCTCGTCACCGTTGACGGTCACGCGGATGGACGTCCGCGGAACTGGAGCGGCTTCCTGCCAGACGGGCCCTGCCGGTGAGGCCTCCACGGCTTCTAAATTCGTCGTACTGGCTGCAACCAGGGCAGCCCCCGTGCCTCCCAAAAACCCTCGTCGCGTGAGGCCGGCGTTCTCTGCCTCACTCTTCTCCACCTCGCTCATCCCCATCTCGCCCTCTTCAGGGGATTCTCCACTCCGGCGGATATCGCCGTCCTCGCGCTTGCCGTCCATGGTTGCCTGCCCACGTCGAGTGATCATAAACCGCTTCTTACCGAGGTACGTTCAACTCCGCCAATCGGCCCCGGCCAAGGACCTGATGCGTCGCCGCCCCTCATGCATGTAGGACATCATGCAAGACATGACAAGGCCCGGAGCTTCTTCATTCGTCTAACCTGAAACCGAGGTAGATCCGGCATTCGTTGCTACCCAGGCACCCCTGGTTCGGCATATTCGTATTGAACGTTATCACAGGCCAATCGTCCTGCAGTAGGTTGTGCACCCGCAGGTGTATGATGGAGGACGTGGACACATCATAGTCCAACGACAGATTGACAAGATGTTCGTCCTATTTATACGCATCATGTTTATACGCATCATGCCATTGATCGAAGGCGGGATTCCCGTAGGGACGTCTCAAAGTAGCTGGTGGAAGCGATCCTTACGTCCATCAATTCTTCTAGCGATAGGGTCCACAAAGACTGAGTGTCATCTTGGGCTCTCAGTTCGGGCGGACGAACGAAGAATAAGAGTAGGACCCAAGAGCACCTTCTCATGACGCCGTTGCTTATCACTACTTTTTACCCTTCATGATCCGGTACGATCCGCTTCACGTGGTTCGCCCACACCCTACCAACATGGGGTGCAGGTCGGCGGAGAGCGAACCGGTCCAGGCTACGGGACACCTCTGATTTTCACCCTTGAGCGGCTCGAGACCGCCGGGGACGCTACGCGCCTGCGGATAGACTGCCCCGCTCACAAGACGGTGCCACCGTCTTGCTGTCCAATGTCATTGCGCGGTGGCATTGGACCACACAGTTTCAGGCTGAGGCCCCACCTTCGCGCTGCACCACGCTCGGGGTGTTTGGGGCACCTCACATGGCAGACGCCAGGCCCAAGTCAGGAGCGAGTTATGATGACGAGCAGCCCCAAGTTCCGATCCTTGCAGGTTTCCGCGATGCTGTCGCTGGCCCTGGTTCTCCTCCTTGCCACCGCAAGAGCGGGGGCCGCGCAGGAGCAGTCCAGCTTCACGTTTTCCGAAGACATCGCTCCGATCCTGTTCGAGAACTGCGCTGGGTGTCATCAGTCGAGCGGCATCGGGCCCATGCCTCTGCTTAGTTACGACGATGTGCGGCCTTATGCGGCACACATCAAGCGGAAAGTGCAATCGCGTGAGATGCCGCCGTGGCATCTAGATCCCACGATCGGAATCCAAGCGTACAAGAATGACATCTCCCTCACCGATTCCGAGATCGGCAGAATCGCGAGTTGGGTCGACGCAGGAGCACCCGAAGGTGATCCCGCCCTGCTTCCGATGCTCCCGATGCTAGCCGACGGTAGCGAGTTTCACCTCGAAGCCCTGCTGGGGCCTCCGGACTTCGTCGTCGAAGCCCCGCCCTATACGATTGCCGCCAACGCTCAGGACCAGTGGTGGACACAGACGACACCCTTCGAGGGCCTCATCGATTCACCGCGCTACGTGAGGGCCACGGAACTGAAGGGCTCCTACCCGATGGGTGTAAAAGTCCTGCATCACGGACATGTGACGCTCGCCTTCGAGAACGAAGAGGGTCGCCGCCAATCACGGCCGATCGGTCGCCAAGGCATCGGCAAAGGCGGGGATCTGTTTCCGGACGACACAGGCATGCTCATCGGCCCCACAGGCTCGCTGAACTGGAACCTCCACTACTTCCCTATCGACGAAGAGGTGCCGAACGAGAGCGCCCTCGCCGCGGTGTGGCTCTACCCGGAGGGGTACGTGCCCGAGTACGAGACCGTCGGGGAGCAGCGGTTCACAGCGGACCGTGGTGGTGATATGCCCTGGGCCGGCGACATCGTCATCCCACCGCACTCGATCAAGGTGCAACAGGGAGTCCACGTTCTGAACAGGCCCGCGCTGATCCAGAGCTTCCGGCCTCACATGCACATGCGAGGAAGAGAGCAGTCGTTGGAGGCGATTTACCCCAACGGACGCCGCGAGATGCTGGCGAGGGTCGACAAGTACAACCACTTCTGGCAGATCACGTACGAGTTCGAAGAGGACGTGGCCCCTATCCTGCCCAAAGGCACCGTCTTGATGATCACGACGACCTGGGACAACACCGCCGACAACCCGGTCAACCCGGATCCCCGTCAGTGGGTGGTGTTCGGACAACGTGGGGTTGATGAGATGTCTCACGTTTGGCTCGGGATGACGTACCTCAGCGACGAGCAGTACGAGCGGCTGACCCTCGATCGGAACCGGGTTGCGTCCGCGCGGGACGATCGCTGAACCCACTGGAAGTGCGGCGATGGGCGCGGATAGGGCGTCCACGCCGGCATGTAGAAAATCCACGCAGTCCGTTGGAAGGTCCGCACAACTAGGTAGCAGGTCGAAGCACGCAGGCAAGAAAATGTCGACGTATACGTCTGTAAAACGATTGGGCGCGGTCGCTGAACGATCGCTGATCTTGGGAGGACTCGTCGGGCTGGTCCTGACCTCCCCGCTCGCCGCGCAGATTCCCGGGCAGAACCCTTTGAACCAAGATCCGCTCCGCCCCCGCGGGCAGAACGTCATCCCTATCTACGACGGGTGGTTTGGAAATGAGGATGGCAGTTCCACGCTGTGCTTCGGTTACTTCAACATGAACACCGAGCAGTCGCTCGACATTCCCCTCGGGCCGGGGAATCGAATCGAGCCCTCGCGCTTCGACGGTCTGCAGCCCACACACTTCGATCCGGTGCCGGATCCGGACCTCACATCGAAGTTCAGGCACCACTGGTGCGTCTTCTCGGTCACCGTACCGGACGACTTCGGCACGCAGGACATCGTTTGGACGTTGGCCAGCCAAGGGGACGAGCTCGTGGTGCCCGGTTGGATCCTGCCGGCGTATATCCTGGATGAGCCGATTTCAAGCGGCCGGGGGGCTGTAGCCCCCTTCCTCAGGCTTGAGGAAGGGGGGGAGGAACTGCAAGGACGGAGGGGCCTGTGGACCGGTCCCAGAACCGTACGTGCCAATGAGCCCCTGCCGGTCACCGCTTGGACCCGGCATTCTGATCCGGGGACCTGGCTCGGGTGGACGAAACATCAAGGCCCGGGTGAAATCACCTTCAGCGAGCCTGAGTTCCGGTTGGATGCCGCCGAGGGAGTGGCCACCACGACCGTTAGGTTCAGCGAGCCCGGGAGCTACGTCCTACGGGTACAGGCTATCAACGACTTGGAGTCGGGGCGGAATCCCACGTACGGATTCGAGTTTCACTGCTGTTGGACGAACGGTTACGTCCGGGTCGACGTGATCGAGTAAGCGTGCCCCGCTAGGGGTGAGCCGCTAGTGCGCGTGCCAAAGGCGCGATTAGTGCGGCATCCCTCCCCTCATACCTCCCCGCATCCCGCCGAACGGGTTACCGCCCCTCGAACGCATGCGCTCGAGATATGCTTCCCGCTGGGCCTGGAGTTGGGCCAATCCGATGAGAGCGACTCGATCACCCTCTTCTAGACCGCTCACGACCGCGGTGTTATCCCAGTCGGTCAATCCGATCATGACCATACGGGGCTCGATGGTTCCGTCTTCCGCGATCAGGAACACCACGGCGGACTCAACCTGATCCGCTCCGTCCGCACCGCCCCGAGCAAATCGACCCATTCCGCCCATGTCCGGTCCGCCTCGCTGACCGCCCTGCCGGCGGGCAGCATTCTGCGAGCCGTCACGGCCGGGCCTCTGAGCGCGTGCGGATCCACCCTGGGCGGTTGCATTACCGTCGGCTGAACGGGCACCCTCGGCGCGAGCACCTTCGGGACGACCACCCTCGGGTCGCGCTTCGGCATCGCCACCGGGCCTACCACCAGCGAACATTCCCCTCATGCCGCCCATCAAACTTCCCATATCCACAGCCTCAGCGTCGAGACCGAGGGCCAAGGCGGCGGGCTCGGCGTCCTGAATCATCACCACGGAACTGTTCGGAATCAGTAGTACCCCAGTGGCTTCACCGGTCTGGATCTCCACCGCAGTGTTCATCCCCGGCTTGAGCAGCCCGGAACTGTTGTCCAGTTGAACGATCAGCGGAAACAGCGTCGCGCCCGACTGCACGACTGCCTGTGGCTCGATCTGATCCACCATCCCGACGAACGTCCGATTCGGATAAGCATCAACCGACACGGAGGTCCTCATGCCTTCCTTGATCTCGCCAAGGTCCCCTTCGTTCACGAAAGTCCGCACCTGTACCACGTTCAGGTCGGCCATGACAAAAAGTGTGGTTCCACTCGAGACGTTCTGACCGGAGGATTGGATGACCTGACCCTCCTCGACGTTCTTCTCGAGAACCGTGCCGGACGATGGAGCACGAATGGTCACGTCCTGGAGGCGGAGCTGAGCCAGCTCCAAGTTGGTCTCAGCCTTCACGAGCCCGGCCTGGGCGTTGGCGAACTCGAGGGTGCTGCTCTCGTGCTCCTGGGGCGAGACGACTCCTAACCGCAAGAGCTCGTTGGAGCGCTCCACTTGTGCCTCGGCGATGGCGATGCGTGCTCGAGCCACCGCGATATCGGCGTTCGCCTGATCGGCCGCGTTTCGCACGTCGCGCGGATCGACCTCGGCAAGAAGATCTCCAGGTTCGATGACGTCACCCGTATCAACGTAAAGACGAAGAATCTCACCCGAGGCCTTGGACGTTACTTCCACCTTCCGAACGGGCTCGAGGATGCCAGTGGCTTCGGCGGTGGCGATGAGATTTCCACGGATCACCTCAGCGCTCTGAGCACTCGAAGCATCTCCGGCTTCAGCGGTTTCACAAGCCGCAAGCAAGGGAAGCATCAGAGCCGCCAACCAGACTTTCTTTGCTCGAACCGTAGACATAAGGCTTTCCTCTCGTCGTTCAGAAAGGCCCGGTGCCCCCTGAGCCCATCGCGGCAGTAGATCACAAATGTACGCGAGAAGGACGGGTCTGGCCAGATTTCCAACGCGGCGTAGTGATACAGCCCTGTAATACAGAGTGCGCCACTGTTTGTGCCTGACGTCTCGGAGGATACTACGTCACGTGAGCAGCAATCGTATGGCACCCGGCTGAAGTCGCACAGAGATCGGCAAGACTCCCACCGGTTCTCCGTCCAACTGCACCGGCACGGTTCCGTCGGCACTTAGGTGAACCCGAGTCGCAAGCTGGTGCCTCGCACCCCTCGCCCCACTAAGACCCGACGTCAGAATCCGGATCGAAAGTCGCAAGAGTCTGCTTCGGGAAGCCGGGTCGATCGCAACCACGTCGAGCCGTCCGTCGAACGGGTCCGCCGTATCCACCACCGTGCCACCGAACGCCACTTCGGCGACGTTGGGCATGATCACGCTGACCGCATCTTCGACCCTGCGGCCATCGATCTCGGTCCGAATCAGAGGCGCCGGGTAGCGGGCCAGCGCCCGCATGACACGAGGTGTACGGCGCAGCAGGCCCCTGACACCCATGCGCCCCGTCCGGGATGTGTTCAGTTCGTCGATGAGCACCGCGTCGAAGCCTGTGCCGCACCACAGGAGGAACGGCCGATCCTCGTCTTTGATGCGGACCACACCAACGTCGACCGCCCTCGTGTGTACGGTCGGCAGTGCGCGAGCCACCTCCTCGACGTCCCGGTTGAATCCGAAGGCTCGGACCGCCGCGTTTGCGGTGCCGGACGGGAGGAAACCCAGTGCGGGCGTCTGTTCGGCCGGGCGGCCGAGGCTCATGAGGCCGGTCATCACCTCGTTCAAGGTGCCGTCTCCACCCACCGCGATGATCCGGTCGACCTCTGAGCCCGAAGAAGCGGCGATTTCGACCGCCGAGCCGCGGCGTGTGGTCTCGGCGACGTGTACGGTCGCCGACTTGGCCAGCCGATCGTGGAGGACCTTGGCTCTCCGTCGCGCGCTACCCTTCCCCGACACCGGATTGACGATGATCAGGTATGACGTCAACGACACTCCAAATAGCTCCCAGCTTGCTCCAACATCGCGTCCCGGCCTTTCATGGCGTTGTTGAGACGAGCAACAGCATCAGCATCGGGCAATTCCTTACGAAGGTTCGGGTCGCCAGCAACATCCTAGGCGGTACTGCCATGAGCAAGCTGCCTGCTCCGACACCTATGCCTGCTTACCAAGGCAAGCTACGGAGTAATTAGGATCTCACGTGCAGCGCTGAGCCACTGCCCCAAACTTGGACAGGGCCTGAGCCGGGGGTTACGGTTTCTGGAGCACCGATGATCTGGAAATGAGCCAGGCACACTGGAGGCAGGATGAAGAATCTACCGAGTTTATTATTCGGACTATTGAGCTGCGTCTTCGTTTTCAGCTCCGCCGCAGACGCTCAATCGTATCGTGTGCTGCTCTCCAATGACGACGGCATCGAATCCCCGCAGTTGGCGGCATTGAAGCAAGCATTGGAGTCTCTGCCCGGCGTTGAAGTGCTTGTGTCCGCCCCCCACGAGAATCAATCCGGAGCCGGCCAAGCGACGGGCCCCGACCGACTGATCGTCGATCGTGTGTACCGCGACGGTTCGCTGTTCGGATACGCCGTGCACGGTGAACCCGCAGAAGCCGTCCGTTTTGCCACAGTGATGTTGGCGGGGGACGAAGGCTTCGATCTGGTCGTATCTGGGATCAATCAGGGCGCCAATGTGGGGAACGTCTCTCACCATTCGGGCACGGTCGGAGCTGCCTTCGAGGGCCACTATCAAGGCATCCCTTCCATCGCCATATCACAGGAGGCGCGCGGTGCTGACACGGAAAGGTCGGCGAGATTCGCAGCTGTTCTGGTCCAGAGATACCAGCGAGAGGGAGCACCCCCAGGAATGATCTTGTCGGTCAACATCCCGGCGGGTGAGCTAAAAGGTGTACGGGTCAGACCGATGGGCGATGCTTACTTGAAGACTGTCGACTACGAAATTCGAGAGGAGTCCGAAAACACTACGACTTATCAACGTCGGCGAATCAGACAACGAGGCACGGATCCGAGTTCGGATACCTTCTCGTATCAAGAGGGCTACATCGTGCTTACGCCACTGAAGTTCGACTGGACCGATCATGAAGCCATCGGTGAAGTTACGGCGTGGGGTTTGCGGTTGGTGGATTGATACTCACGGACAAAAATCGGGTCGGTGCGCTGATCGTTGAACTGGCTCCGACCTAGCTCCGAGCTTGCTCAAGCATCTCCGTCGCGACCTGCTCGAACAACGGCGCTTCGAGTTTCTGGTAGCCCGCGATAGCCTCTTTGGGCAGTTCTCCGGCACGCTCCCGGTCGTCTGGTGCGCCGCACCTGAGGAGCATCCACGCCCACCATCGTCTGGTTTCGAACTGTCCCATGACGATGGGGACCTCCTCCGCTCGCTGCAGGGCCGTCGTGAAGTGGCCTTCCGCTGCGTCCCACTCGCCAGCGCATGCCGCGGCAATTCCCGTCGTGCAAGCCCAGGGCACGGTGATGTGGCCCACGGTTCCGAGCGTCAGTGATTCGACGGCATCCTCGTACAGACCAGCTGCGGTTTCGATTTCCCCCAGCACGGTCAGCCCGTCGATGGCGGTGTGGAGAGCGAAGCCGTCCCCCACCCACCTTCGACGGCCGACTCGGAACAGCTCCGGCTCGACCTCCTCATAGAGCGACATTGCGTCCGGCCCGCCCGCATAAGCCGCGAACCAAAACCGGAAGCCCGCCGCATTTGAACGCCAAATTCGATCCTCTTTTTGTGCGGCGAAGAAACGATCGATGAGGGCCACCGCCTCTTCCGGCTTCCCTTGCCAGAACCGGCCCACCGCCGCCTGGCCATGCCGCCCTCGCCGAGTTCTCGCCCGATCGAGTATCGCCCTTCGAGGGCGGCATTCAGCCGGGTTACGGGGTCGGACATCCGGTCGTTCCTGGAGACTCGGCCTAGT
The DNA here is from genome assembly GCA_029941275.1 of Longimicrobiales bacterium. Lineage (GTDB taxonomy): Bacteria > Gemmatimonadota > Gemmatimonadetes > Longimicrobiales > Gaopeijiaceae > UBA822. The sequence goes on from JAPYQK010000005.1 coordinate 28,875, forward strand.
TTCCGTTCAAGCGCACGAACTTCTGGATCCGGTGCCCAGTCTGCACCTCACCCGTGTAAAGATTTCCCTGGGAATCGAACGCCATATAGTGGAGCCAATCGAAATTTCCCGCCTGGTGACCGCCGGTACCCCAAGAGTAGACGGGCTCGAGCGTCGCCCGATCCAGGGTCCACACCACATTGTTGGTCCCGTCGGGCACGTATAGGAACCGTTGCTCGGTATCGAGCGGGTCGAACTCGGCACCCCAGGTGGATCCAGGGCCGTACGTCTGGGGAGCAAGAACGTTCTCCATGATGAACGTACCGTCTTTCTCGAAGACCTGAAAGCGGTTGCTGGGACGGTCGCTCACGTAAACCCGCCCGTCATTGGAAATGGCCAGTCCATGTACGGGAGTCCGCCACGTACGGCTTGGCGGAGCATCCGGATCCCACGGGCCTGGATCTTCATCCACTGGGGGCTCACCGTAGGCCCCCCAGTGCCGTAAGTACTCGCCAGTGTTGGCGTCGAAAACGATCAAACGCCGATTGCCGTACCCATCCGCCACGTAGAGTTCGTCCGTGGTGGGGTCCACTTCCATGGTGGCCGCCCGGCGAACGGAGTTCGTGTCGTTGCTGCCTTCGCTCACACCGACGCCGCCGATCATGAGCACGAGCTCACCGTCCTGCGTGAACTTCATGATGTGATCGTCTCCGCCCCCGTTTCCGGCGACCCACACGAATCCTTGGTAGTCCACGTGAATTCCGTGTTCGCTATTGAACCACTGGTACTCGCCGGTGGGGCTGTCGCCGCCCCACGCTTGGATCACGTTTCCTTCCGGATCAAACGCCAACACGGCTGGGGCGGTGGTGCAGCATGCCGATTGGACCGGATCGCTGCCCCACGTCCGGTCCCTCGTGGTCTGCGCCATGGTCGAACCGGCGTTCGTAGCCTGCACCGTCCACGGCCTGTGAATGATCCAAAGGTTGTCATTGCTGTCGACGGATGTGCCGGCGATTTGCCCCGTGATCCAGTTGTTGGGAAGGGGCTTGGGCCAGAACGGGTCGACGGCGAACTGTGCCACTCCATCGGGTACTCCGGGGCCCGATGCGTCGGCGGGCACCCTGGCCATACTTTCTGCCGAGGAAGATGCGGTCCCGGCGTCGTCCATGGCGCAGGCGGAAGCCACGAAGATGACCAACGATGTTGCGAGGACCGTGCAAATCAAACCGTAGGATCGGCTCATTGTTCGTCACCAGTTCAAGGGGAGTGTCCGAAACAAGGGATGGTAGAGTAGGACTCGACTGAGTTCTCGGACAGAACCACTGAGCATTCCTCGACAGTTCCGCCGGGCAATAACAAGAGCCCCGCAAGGCACGACAACCTTGCGGGGCTCAAACTCGAAGTCTCTCGATGCAGCGAAACTCGTCACTAGTTGGCCTCGATGAGGCGCAAACCAGCGACCATCACCGGAAAACTAGCGGCCCTCCAATCCGAGCTAGCGCCCCTCCGCCCACGGCGGCCCAATGATCAAGTCCGGATCGACACCCTGCTTGGGCACGAACTTCTGGGTCCGGCCGTACTGGTTGTCCCCACCGTACATATTCCGCTCGGAGTCGACCGTAAAGGTGTGCACCTCGAGGTAGCCATTCGGGAGCGCTCGGGGGACCTCCCAGGTGTACAGGCGCTTCCCATCGAAGTCCACCTTGACGAACCGGAGCGGACCCAACGTGGTGATCCACACCGCGTCGTCATTGACGATGACATCCAGCGTGAGGCCAAAACCGTCCGAAGAGTTGATGAACTCAACTCGGCCGGGATCGTTGGTCGTCCTGTATTGGTTGATACGACCCCCGGACCGATCGAGGGCGAAAATCCGACCATCCGGCCCCGTGGCGATCGCGTGCACGCCGTTGAATTGACCGGGACCGCTTCCCTCACCTCCGAACTCGCCCAGATAATTCGTGTCCGCGTCCAGAATGACGACGCGATGGTTGTCCAGCCCGTCGGCAATCAGGATTCTTCCGTCGGGCAGGAACGCCACGTCCTGGGGCCGGGAGTAGTGGGTCTGGTCGGCTCCAGGGACGTCTTTCTCGCCCAACGTCATCAGGAGCTCGCTGCCGTCGTTGGAGAACACGTAGATCTGATGGAACGTCTCGTTAACGAGCCAGATCCGTCGCGCGGGATCGTAGGGGCTGATCCGAATCCGGTGCGGTCCGGGGCCTTCCGACCCTGCGCACAGGTAGTCCCACTGCTCCCAAACGTCCGTCACGTTCCCGTTACGATCGAGCGTGTACAAGCAGTTCTGCCACGTCCTCAAGGCGACCGCCTGCAACGTGTTGATGCCGATGGATCCGGCGTACCCGTCAAACTCGTCCGGAATCGGGATCGGCAACCGGGTCTCGCCACGCTGTGCGACGATGATGCGGTCGGGAGATTCAGCCCACAGGCCCGAGTTTCCGCCGTGTGTAAATCCTTGTTTGGCGAACGGTACGTGCCACCCCTCGATGATGTCGTAGGGGCTCGGGCCGATCGGTCCCTCGTCTACGTCCTGAGATGAGACGGGTCCTGGCAGTACGGCGGCGAACAAACCGGTCAGCACAGCACCGGCTAGAAGTCTCGAATTGCGCATGTCGAACAGCTCCATTATGCGGATCCTTGATGACCCAGATTGGTGATGGCGGTTCCCCGTCTACTTCCTGCAGCCTGGTCCCGGTCGACGAGGACGTGGTAACGTGGCAAGAGACTCGGCATAGCGCCATGTCCGAGGATGGATTCGTGGCCCAGAGCTCCGACCTGGCATTGTCCGACCTAACTTTGTCGATCTGACGTTGGATGACGTAGTGGGAACAAAAGGAAAGACCGAAGCCAGCAGCTTCTTCTGGAAGACGGCGGAGGAGTTGATGGGCCGCCCAGATATCAGCGAAGGAACGCTCATGGGGTTCCCCTACTTGCGGGTGGACGGTGGCTTCTTCGCCACGTGTGATCATCGATCCGGCCACCTGATCGTGAAGCTCTCGCGCGAACGGGTTCAGGAGATCATCACTCAGGGCCAGGGTGAACCCTTCGCGCCGGCCGGTCGTGTGTTCAAGGAGTGGGCGCTAGTAGAACAGCGCGATACAAAGAAGTGGCAAGATTTGATGGACGAGGCGATTCAGTTCGTTGGAGGCGCGAATCGATAGTAGGTTGAAGTTCCACCTAGGAGGGACTCAGTGACCGAGCCGGATGGTACAACCCGTCCTTTCAACCAGCACGGTGGCCTGACGTTGATCCCGATGCCGGGCTTCGAGGATCTGGCCCGCGAGGTCAAGCGTCGCGTCGAGGTAGGCCGCTACGAATTCGACACCTCCATTGATGTGGCGGACTTCGAGTTTGGCTATCGCGCGAGCGGCGAGCCCTATGTGCGCTTCGGCAAAGAGCACATCGCCGGGCACGATTGTGTCGTGTTGACGAGCGGTCCGGGAACTCCCGCAATGCTTCTGCAGCTCATGCTCATCCTTCGTTATTTGAGCGGACGACGCGCCAGCCGCATTGCCGTGGTCGCCGGATACTTTCCACTGGGACGCTCGGACAAGGACGAAGGGGCCCTGGAGTTCGCCATGCCCCCGTTGATCATCGACTTGATGATGATGTCGACCTACAACGGCCTCGACCGGGTGATCACGGTGGATCTGCATGCCCCTCAGGTCGTGATGAGCGGGCGTACCGGGTTCATCACGGAAGTCTCCATGATCCGCCGCATGCTGAAGCGGGCCGCAGACGAGGCCTTGGCCCTCGGTCATCCGATCTGCCTGTGCTTCCCCGACGACACCGCCGCCAAACGTATGGAATCCGCGGTCGCACAGATCAGTGAGCAAATGGGCGTCACGTTCCCAGTCGTCTATGGAGCCAAGCGTCGCACGTCGAGCCAGGAGTCGACGCTGGCAGGCCTCTTCGGCGAGTTGGATGCGATTGACGGCGCCACCGTGCTCAACCTAGATGACGAGATCGCAACTGGGGGCACCAACATCGACAGCGCGGCCGAGCTCAAAGCCCACTACGGGGCGGCGCGCGTCTGGGCCGTCGTGACACACGGCGTGTTATGCGGGTCCGCCGCCGAGCGTTTCGGAGAGCCATCCTGTGCCGTCGATCGGGTCTTCATCAGCGACACCATTCCAGTGTCCAACCGCCCAGAGCTGGAGCCACTGATGGCGTCGGGCCGCTTGGACGTTACATCCTGGTGCCCCGACCTCAGCTGGATTCTCTACCACCACCATTGGAACCTTTCCATCCGAGAACTCCGCTGATGGAGCCCGGGCGGAGGACACCCCTACCGCTCGCCCCTCGCAAAACTCCAGGCGCATGCGAGTTGACCGGTCTGACCCCGGCCCTCAGGTTATGATGACCCGGCTGAGGGCTGCTGACAGGAGGGCCATTCAGTGTCGTGGATCCCGCTGGCTTGGAGGGTAAAATGAGGAATCGCGCTCTACTTACCGCCGTTCTTTGTGCGACCGCAGCGCTCGGCA
>JAPYQK010000006.1 GCA_029941275.1 Longimicrobiales bacterium
TCGATCCCGAGGATCCGTTGGGCCTAGTTCGCGCGAGCTCCTGAAACGGGAGCATGGTCAGCTACGTTCCGTGCGTCCGCGGAGTTGAAGAACGAGCCCTCTGTCGTGCTTCCCGTCGTTCCTAGTGCCTCCGCCGTGCCCTCACGGAACTCCGCCACCCCTTCTCCGGGTTAGGGTGGTAAAGAACCTCAACCCGGGGAGGAGCAGTGCAGCCAGTGACCCTGTGGGGTGTGTATCATGCGAACGGTGGACTCATCGGCGAGCTGAGCTATGTGTTTGGGAAGCTTCGCGGCACGGCTCACTGTGGGCTGTGTGACATCACGCATGGTTCGGTCCGCGTGAAGCCCGAATGGAAGGCACTGGAGGATTCTCTCGGCATCCCCTTCCGGCTCGTTCACCTCAATGAGCAGCCCCCGGGGCTCGCCGAAGTGACGCGCGGCTCGGACGCCTTGTGTTGTCCGGGAGTCCGGGGACGGAATGTCGATGCTGTTGGGGCCTGAGGAGCTGGACTCGTGCAGAGGGTCGGTGGATTGTTTTAGTGAGCTGCTTGAGGAAGCGCTCGCGCCAGTCTAGCTGTCACAGCCTAAGTCCGTTGTCGAGGCTCCGACCAGACTGGTAGACCGCCGCACGCTCAGATCACCATCCCCCCATCCACCTGCAAGACCGCCCCCGTCGTAAACGAGCTCGCGTCCGAGGCGAAATAGATCGCCGCACCCACAAGCTCATCAACCTCGCCGAAACGACCCAGCGCTTTTCTCGCGAGGAATTCTTTGGCGGCTTTCTCCTCCTCCCATAGGGCGGCGGACAGCTTCGTCCGGATCACACCGGGGCAGATGCAGTTGACCCGCACACCGGACGCGCCCATCTCACGCGCCATCACCTTGGTGAGCATGATCAGTCCCGCTTTGGTCACCGAGTAGATCCCCTGGGCGGGCGCGGCCTCGAGACCGGCGACCGAGGAGATGTTCACGATCGACCCGCCATCGCCGGCCAGCATCTTGACGGCCACGCGGCGGGACAGCAGGTACGGGCCACGGAGATTGACGTCCATGGTCTTGTCCCACGCCCAGTCTTCGCTCTCGGCGATCGGCCCGTAGTACGGGTTCGTTCCGGCGTTGTTGACGAGCGTGTCGACCGGGCCGAAGCGCTCCTCCGCGGCCGATATGAGGCGCTCGATGTCCTCCACCTTTCCGACGTGGGCGGCGATGCCCAGGACGTTTTCCGAATGGTCGACACAGGAATGATCTCCACCGGAGTTGTCGTCTCCAGTGCCGCCGCCGGCCAGATCCGCCAGGGCGGCGTCCACACCTTCCTGCTTACGGCCGCACAGCGTGACCGTAGCACCGGAGTCCAGAAATCCCCGGGCGATCGCCAGACCGATGCCCCGTGTCGCGCCGGTCACGATCGCGTTCCTGCCCTGCATACTGAAGCGGTTATCCATCGGTGTCTCTCGGCTTCTTGGTTGGGGTGCAAGCCTTCACTTGTGAGGCACACTGCGTTTTAGGTATATCTACGGGCGATGACCCGATTATGATACGATCGCCTGGAATGAGAAGTGATTCGGCTGGGCCGAACACGGGAGTTCGGCTCCAAGGAAGTGCTTGTTCCGTTGGTCCAAACCAATAGGCTGATGCAGCCACTGAACGTGATGGTTCCCTGAAAGTACTCGACGTTGCCTGTGGTGGGGCACGATACCAGCGTGATTTTCTCGAATCCCTGGCATCGGTAGATAACGTCGAGGTGACTTTGATTGATCAGGACCCAGCTGCGTTGGCCTATGCCAGAGATAAGCAGCTGTCGGCGTTCCGGGACTCGGTCGATGTGATGGTCTGCCGTGTAGTGGACATTCCGAAAAAGCTTGGCGACCGAAGCTTTGACGTGATCGTGTCGGCTGGACTGTTCGATTATTTCGACGTGCCGTCCGCAAGGCCCATGATCGAGTTCTTATGTTCTCGTCTCAGTCCTGGGGGTCTCTTGGCAATCACCAACTATGCGAGCGAGGATCCCGGAAGCGTCAACAGGTTTATTACAGACTGGGTGCTCGACTGGCCGTTGATCTACAAGACCGGGGCGGAAATGCACTCTATGTTCCCCGATCGAAGTGACGTGACCCTCGAGCTCAGTCAGAACGAAACGCTGTGGCTGGCAAGAGCCGCTATTCCGACCTAGATGGGCCCGAATAGCATGTTCCCTTCTTTGCTCGGGTCATCGCTTCGGATGAAATCGCTGGTCAATTGGAGCATCCTCCCTCTTGAGATCGACCCACCGTCCTTCGATATGGCCGAGAAGGACTTCTCGGCATCTGTTGGGCTGACGCCGTGAGCCGTCAGCCACGACGTGAATTCGAAAGGGGAAATGAAACCATCCTGATCCGTATCGAAGAGGTGGAATAGTACCTCGACCATTCGGCCAAAAGTAAGATCGTAGTCCTCATCGGCCTGAGAGATGCGTTCTAGAGCGGAAAACCATTCATCGAGAGTGACTTTCCCGTCTTGATCGACATCCAGGTCCTCGATGATCTCCCAAAGGGCGCTATAGCGAGCTTGAATCGACGAGTATTCGTTACTTCCGACGTAGATCCCGACAGCCGTTGCTAGATTTCCCGTTACACGGTCCAGATCGTCGCGTTGCAGCAAACCATTCCCATCGGCATCGAACAGTTCGAACTGACGTGCGGCTTTCTTCCTTAGGAAAGCTGTGAACACGCTACGTTCCTCGAACACATGGGGTCGGGTCGGGGCAGGTCTGTTTGTGGTTGTGACAATAGAGCCGTGGTTGGTGAGGTCAATAGCGATTTAGGGGTTCTGATATATCTGCGGGTTGCGAAGGGATTATGATACGGTGGTCACGAAGGGAAGATGTTCGCGGATCTGGACAAAGAGGGAACGAGGCATTGACCATGGATTTTTCGATTTCACCGACCATCGAGACCCTCCTCGCGAAGATGCGCGAATTCATGGAACAGGAGGTGTACCCACTCGAACAGGAAACGGCGGGCAAGGGGTTCCGCGAGCTGATTCCGCGACTCGAGAGGACACGTCAGAGTGTTCGCGATGCGGGCCTCTGGGCCCCGCAGGTTCCGATCGACTACGGCGGTCTGGGCCTCGGGTTCATGGACCACGCCCTCGTCTGCGAGGAGCTCGCCAAGAGCCCGTACGGCATGTACGTGTTCAACGCTCAGGCGCCCGACGCCGGGAACATGGAGATCCTGCACCAGTTCGGCACCGACGCCCAGAAGGAGCGCTGGCTCGGGCCGCTCACATCAGGCGACATCCGAAGCTGTTTCGCGATGACCGAACCCGAGCACTCCGGCTCCAATCCGGTCTGGATGTCCACGACCGCGGTCAAGGATGGCACCGACTACGTGATCAACGGTCACAAATGGTTCACCACCGCGGCCGACGGTGCTGCCTTCGCCGTTGTTATGGTAGTGACGGATCCCGACGGAGAGCTCCACGAGCGCGCCAGCCAGATCATCGTGCCGACCGATACGCCGGGTTACAGTCGCGTACGCAACATCTCATGCATGGGCGAAGAGGGAGAGGACTGGGCGAGTCACGCGGAGATCAGATTCGAGGACTGCCGTGTTCCCCAAGACAATCTGCTCGGTGGGGAAGGCCAGGGATTCTCCATCGCCCAAGCGCGCTTGGGCCCGGGACGGATCCATCACTGCATGCGCTGGATCGGGATCTCAGAGCGGTCGTTCGATCTGATGTGTAAGCGAGCCGCCACACGCGAGACCGCACCGGGTGAACTCCTGGGAGCACAGCAGACCATCCAGAACTGGATCGCCGAGAGCCGTGCGGAGATCGACGCCGCTCGGCTGCTCGTGCACCATGCCGGCTGGCGGATCGACAGGGTGGGCGCGAAGGAAGCCCGCGTCGACGTGTCGCTCATCAAGTTCTTCGTGGCCGGCGTGATGGGCCGCGTCGTCGACCGCGCCCTACAGACACACGGGGCTCTTGGCTTCAGCGACGATACGGTGCTCTCCCATTTTTACCGACACGAGCGTGCAGCACGCATCTACGATGGGCCGGACGAGGTGCACAAGTCGGTGGTGGCCCGAAGGATCCTGAAGGGGTACGGGATGGGGAAGTGAGTCGAGTCAGCCCGTGACCGGCGACGAACTGAAGGCTTATGCTGGCCGATCGCTGCTCCCGTCCGAGTGGATGACCATCACGCAGGAGCGGATCGACCAGTTCGCCGACGTTACGGACGATCACCAGTTCATTCACGTCGACCAGGCGGCGGCACGAGCCACACTGCTGGGTTCGACGATCGCACACGGTTTCTTGACCCTATCGCTTCTCACCGCCCTCGGGCCCCCGGACTGGCCGGACCTTGAGGACACCGAGATGGTCTTCAACTATGGCCTCGACAAGCTGCGATTCCTGCAGCCGGTCAAAGCGGGCTCTCGCGTGCGAGTCCACACCAAGATTCTTGCCGTGCGGCAGAAGAGGCCCGGAGAATTCTTGATAAAGTCGGAGAAAACCATGGAGATCGAGGGCGAGGAGAAGCCGGCGTTCGTCACGCAGTCGCTCGTACTCGTGGTCGCTAAGAATTGAGCCGAGTGATGCGCCCGCGGTAGCGAGCGAAACTGATGGGAGGGCAACTAGATGGGCTTTTGGGACCTCACGTGGCGATATTTGGTCTTCTTCCTTCCGCTCTACGGAGTGTATTTGTTGGGCGTCCGCCGCGCGGTCGCGCCCCCCAGGCTGCTTTCTGTTCTCTTCTCCGGCGGCAACGTGGGTTTCTTGGGATACCTGGTGTACTTGGGCGCTCAAGGAGGGCTCGGCGTTTTACGGTCCGTGGCCTACACGACCGGCACGATGTTCATCGTTGTGGGGCCCGTGGTCATCTTGATGGTCGTTGCGGCTGGCCGGTCGGACCGGTCCAAGGAGCGGACTCCAGGAGAGTGATACACTAGCATGCGACTCGAAGATAAAGTCGCCGTCGTAACGGGCGGTGCGGCTGGAATCGGCCGAGCCCTCGCGAAACGGTTCAAGGCAGAAGGCGCACGTGTGGTCGTGGTGGTGGACCAGGACGCCTCAGGCGCGGATCTGGTCGCCGGTGAAATTGGTGGTGTGGGCATGGCCGCCGACGTCTCGGTCGAGGAGGACATCATCCGGGTGACCACCGAGACGGAGCGTCGATTCGGCCGGATCGACCTATTCTGCTCCAACGCGGGGATCGCCTGCGAGGATCCGTCGAATGCGGCCTCCACGTCGAACGACGTGTGGGACCGGATGTGGGGCGTCAACGTCATGGCCCACATCTACGCAGCGAGGGCCGCACTGCCGGCGATGCTCGAGCGGGGCGAGGGGTACTTCCTGAATACCGTCTCTGCCGCGGGCGTCCTCAGTCATCCGAACTCCGCTCCATATGCGACCACGAAACACGCCGCGCTCGGATTTGCCGAGTCTCTCTCCATTGCGCATGGCGACGAAGGCATCGGGGTGTCGGTGATCTGCCCTCAAGCGGTACGAACGGCCATGCTCGGTGGTCTCGAAGACCGCCAGCTCGGGGGAGGTGACCCACAGGGGTCCCCCGGAGGCCCTGTTTTCGACGGCGGAGTCCAAGGACTCGACGGTGTGCTCGAACCGGAGGACGTCGCCGAGAGCACCATCGAGGCGCTCGATGCGGAACGTTTCCTGGTGTTGCCGCATCTGGAAGTGCTCGATTACATGCGACGCAAGTCGTCCGATTACGATCGCTGGTTGAAAGGCATGCGGCGCTTGCGCGCGCGTTTCATGACGAGCTGAACATCGATTCTGCGATCATGGACTTCACGAATCCCACCATCGATGTGCGCGAAGGGGAGGAGCTCGACGAGGCGCGGCTCGAGAGGTTTCTGAAAGAAAAGATCCGCGGCCTCGAAGGCGAGGCGCCGGAGGTGGAGATGCTCGAGGGAGAGATGACGGTGCACCAGTTCCCGGCAGGGGCCTCGAATCTCACCTACCTGCTCACCTTCGAGAACCGTGAACTCGTGCTCCGGCGTCCACCGCACGGCACTAAGGCGAAGTCGGCCCACGACATGTCCCGGGAGTATCGCGTGCTGAGCGGTGTCAGAAAGGCCTATCCGCACGTGCCGGAGGTGCTGCTCTACACGGACGACGAGTCCATCATCGGCAGCGAGTTTTACGTCATGGAGCGCGCGGTTGGAAATCTCGTCCTCAGGGACTTCCCGCCCGAGTGGGGCTTCGGCGCCGAGGACTGTCGGAAGTTTTGTCTCAGCTTCCTCGATCGCCTGATCGAGCTGCACCAAGTCGACTACCGGGCGATCGGACTCGAGAACCTCGGCAAACCCGAGGGCTACGCCACCCGGCAGATCCTCGGGTGGAACAAGCGCTACGTGAACGCGAGAACCGACGACGCGCCCGATTGTGAAGTAATTCGTACCTGGCTAGAAGAAAGGATCCCGCAGGAGAGCGGCGCGTGCGTCATCCACGGTGACTTCCGGATCGACAACTTGATCGTCGATGCGGAGGATCCGTTCAACATCGTCGCGGTGCTCGACTGGGAGATGGCCACCTTGGGCGATCCCCTGATGGACCTGGGCAATTCGCTGGCCTACTGGATCCAGGCCGACGACGCTGCTGGGCTCCTGTCCATGCGAAAGCAGCCCAGCAATGCTCCCGGCATGCTGACGCGCGAGGAGATGGTCGCCTACTACGCTGAGCGCACGGACACCGACATCGGCGACTTCGATTTCTACCTGGTTTATGGCGTCTTCCGCCTGGCGGTGATTCTACAGCAGATCTACTACCGGTTTTATCACGGGCAGACGAAGGACGAGCGGTTCGGTGGGATGATCGATCAAGTTTGGGAGTTGGAGAAGCGGTGTTTGGAGATCATCGGGTAGCCCCCGAGGATCAGACTATTACCGCTCCTCCAACTCCTGGATTGCCGCCTCGATGTCGATCCCCGACTCGATCCAATCCGTGAGCTTCACGGCAGTCCCACCCTCGACCGTCCGCGCGAGAAACATCGCCCTGGTTCCCTGTCGGTGGTCGGGCCGGTAGGTGATCGGGGGGCCCGTCCCCACAAAACCGTCGAGAGACTCCAACGCCTCGACGAGGCTCTCGGTCGTCAGATCGCGCCCCGCCCTGCGAAGCGCTTCGACAAGAGGCTCCGCATACCGGAATCCGGCGAATAGGAACTCGCCCGCTCGCTCCTCTGGGGCGAGCCTGGCCGCTGCTTCTCGGTATTTTGTCGTCAGCGGATGATCCGAGTTGGCGAGCTGACCGATCGCGGCGAAGATCACCCCGGCCCATGCTCCTTCGGTAAGCTCGTAGAGCAGATTCGTGTCTGCCAGCACCGAGCTGACCAGCCATTGAGGCTCGTAGCCGAGCCGCCCGACTGCGCCGTGGATAATCACCGCTTGCCGTGGGGTCAGCCACATGAGGACGGCGTCGGCGCCAGACTCGCGGAGCCGAACCGCGTGTGAGTTGAGATCGGTGTCGGGCACCTCGACCGATACCGACTCGACGATGCTGAGTCCGTGCTTCTCCAGGGCGAGCTGAGCACCCACGAGGCCACTCCCACCGAAGTCGTCATTCTGGTAAATGACGGCGATTCTGGTTTTTCCGAGATCCTCGACGGCGTGGTCGACGAGCACCGCGGCCTCGTCCAAATACGGAGTGTATTGGGCAAATACGTACTTCTTCGGTGGATAGGCCCAGTGCGTCGCGCCAGTCGCGGGCGAAACCATCACGACCTCGTTCTCCGTGAGGTAGTCCATGACGGCTCGGGTCGGAGCGGTACCCACGCCGGCCGTGACCGCGAAGACTCCGTCGCGCTCGACCATCTCTCTTACTGCTGCCACGGTGCGTGAGGGCTGGTACGCGTCGTCCTTCAGGATGAACTCGATCTGCCGCCCGTGGATGCCCCCTTCTTCGTTGATCATGTCGAAGTAGAGCTCAGCGCCTCGGCCGACTGCCCCCCAAAGCGCCGCCGGTCCCGTGAGCGGCGACCACGTTCCGATCACGATCGTGTCGTCGGTGACGCCTCGGACTCCGCCCTCGTCGGGCTCCGCACAACTGAGTCCGGCCAATGCGGAAAGGATCAATGCAGTGCTGAGCTTCTTACGACTCCTGATCGACGTCATGTCGGGCTCCCTGCTCGGACGAATAGGGCGCGGTCCCCAGCTCGGAAGTAGTGGACGCAGTCCCCATGTATAACTCTTCCACCTCATCGTTATCGGCCAACTCCTGGGCCGTACCGGAGACGACGAGCTCTCCGTTTTCGAGCACAACACCGTCGTCGGCCACTTTGAGGGCCATGCGTGCGTTCTGCTCCACGAGCAAGACTGTAACTCCCTCGTCGCAGATCTGCGAGATGATGTCGAAGACCTGCCGCACCAGAATCGGAGCCAGGCCGAGGGACGGTTCGTCGAGCAGGAGCAGGCGGGGACCGTTCATGAGCGCGCGACCAATTGCCAACATCTGCTGTTCGCCGCCCGAGAGTGTGCCGGCGGGCTGCGTTTGGCGATCGGCAAGAAGTGGGAAGTAGTCGTAAACGCGATCGAGTGTTCGCCTCGTGGACTGGCGGTCTCGAACCGTATAGGCGCCCACCGCCAGGTTCTCCCTCACGCTGAGCTCGGGGAAGACCCGACGCCCTTCCGGAACGTACGAGATGCCGGTGCGAACGATCTTCTCCGTCGCCATCCCGTCGATCCGCTCCCCCCCGAACGTGATCGTGCCGCACTGCGGCTGGCCGTCGAGTACACCCATGATCGTGCCGAGCAGCGTGCTCTTGCCGGCGCCATTGCTGCCCAGGATCACCGTGACGGTGCCTTCCGTAACGGTGAGCGAAACGTCAGAGAGAGCCCGGAGCGGGCCATAGTACGTCTCGACGCCTTGGATCTCGAGGAGGACCTCGCCTACGGCCCGGGCATCTGCCCCGACAGGGGCACTTGCCCCGTTAGGGGCGCCGGCCCGGCTAGAGGAGTTTGCCCCGTCAGGGGAGCTTGCCGCATCACGGGGGCTCACGGGGTTATCCATCGCCGAGATACGCCTTGATGACGTCGGGGTGTCGTCGCACTTCTTCCGGAGTCCCTTGGGCGATCGGCTTCCCGAAGTTCAGTACCAGGACCTGGTCGGCGAGGCCCATCGCCAGCTGCAGATGGTGCTCGATCAAGAGGATGGTCAGATCCAGGTCGGCCCTCAGCCTACCGAGCTGTTCGCCCAGCTCCGTACGTTCGTGGGCGTTCATCCCTGCCGTCGGCTCGTCCACCAGAAGCAGTTTCGGCTCCATGGCCAGGGCACGCGCGAGCTCCACCCGCTTTTGAGTTCCATACGGCAGCTCGCGCACGGGTCGTTCTCGCACCGCATCGAGATCGAGGAGTTCCAAGATGTGCTGGACGCGTGCTCGGTTCTCACACTCGTCGCGGGCCGCGTGGGTTCGGCCATTCAACATTGCTAGCCCCCGCCACACTCCGGTCGTCATATGCTGGTGACGCCCTAGCATCAGGTTGTCGATCGTGCTCTCGTTTCCGAACAGTTCGATATTCTGGAATGTTCGAGCGATGCCTCGTCGCGCGATGTGGTGGGGGCCCAGTCCGGAGATTTGCTCACCGTCGAATTGAACGCTGCCGGCCGTCGGCCGGTGGATCCCGCTGATGCAATTGAACGCGGTGGATTTCCCCGAGCCGTTGGGCCCGATCACCGAGAAAATCGTCGCGCGCTCCACTTCGAAGGAGACATCGTCGAGCGCAGTCAGCCCGCCGAAGCGCTTCGTGAGTCCCTCCACGGCGAAGAAGGCCATTCAGATCGTCCTCTCAAGGAGGACCATCTGGAACGTCCTCTCATAGAGGGCCACCGGCGACGTCTCAACCACGGGAGCCATCTAGACTTTCCTCGTGCGATGGCGTCCGAAAAGGCCGGACGGCCTAAAGCAGAGGACGAGGATGATCATGAGAAACGCCACGGCCGACTTGAACTCGACCGAGATGTAGGCGCCGAAGAGGTTTTCTACCAGGCCCAACAGGTAGCCGCCGAGCACTGCGCCCACCGGGGTGTTCAACCCTCCTAGAACGGCGGCCGCGAACCCCTTGAGGAGCGGATCCCACATCAGGGTCGTGTCGAGCGTAATGACCGGAGCCATGAGCAGCGCGGCGACCGCTCCGATCACGGAGCTGATGCCGAACGTCAGTCCCACGACCCGGCGCGTCGGAACTCCGTTGATGCGGGCGGCCATCGAGTCCTGCTGTGTTGCCTGCATCGCCACGCCGAGCTTCGTAAAGCGAAAGAACGCGAAGACCCCAACCATCAGCACGACCGAGATTAGGATCGTCGCCACGCCCAGCGTGCTGACGGAGACGTCTCCCACCCGGATGACCTCGTTGGCCGAGACGGGAAAGGGAAACTGTCGTTGCTCGGCTCCCCATTTCCAACCGGCCAACCCGAAGAGCGCAAGTTGGAAGCCGAGGGTCACGACCAGGACGCTCAAATGAGTCGGGTTGCGTACTCGTCTCAGGATCACCGCCTCGAATCCGATCCCGAGGACGAAGGCGAAGACGAGCGCCACGCTGAACGCGACGAAGAAACCCGTCTGGTAATCCGTCATGAGGATGTAGGCGACAAAGGCGGAGACCATCGCCATCTCGCCTTGGGCGAAGTTCGGCACCTCGGTCGTTTTGTACGTGATGACCAGGGCGAGAGCCACGAGGGCGTAGATGCTCCCAGCCGAGAGTCCTCCGGCGATGACCTGCGCGAGCACGAGTCAGTTCCCTCCCGCCGGAGGACCGCCAGGACCGGCTGAAGCAGATCCAGGGCTGGACGAGCTAGCTCCAGCACCGGCCAATGCCCCAGTCGCGGCGTCGGTATCCATGCCGCCACGTCCGACGATCTTTCCCAGTCGGATCCAAAGGCCGTGCAGCCCCTTGGGCTCGATGAGGATCGTAAGGACGATCAATAGCCCAGTAACGACCCATCCGACGTTCGGGAGGCCGGCGCTCGACATGAAACCGTCGGAGAAGCTCTCCAGGACCGGGCCGAGTAGCGGGAGTTCCTCAAACGCATCCATCTCCAAGTTCAGGTAGCCCATGGCGATGCTCCCCAGGACCGCCCCGGGAATCGAGCCGAGTCCACCGAAAACCACCATTGCGAGGAACATCAGAGAGAGGAGAAAGTGGAAGTCGCCCGGGCTGATGAACCCGGTCGTGATCGCTAGTAGCCCCCCCCCGGTGCCTGTAAAAGCCGCGCTCAACGCAAAACTCAGCGTCTTGTAGTACGCCACGTTCACGCCCATCGTCGCGGCCGCGATCTCACTGTCCCGGATCGCGCGGAAAGCCCGTCCTACACGCGTGACGGAGAGGTTGCGGGCGCATAGGGCCAGCACCAGGGCCGTACCGACGATCAAGTAGTACTTCGACACATCGCCGGAAAGAGAGATGGGGCCGAGCGTCGCGGTGGGGACCACCAGGCCCATGTGTCCGCCGAAGAGCTCCCAGTGACCGATGATCTGCGTGACCGCCAGTCCGAAGCCGAGGGTGACGATCGCGAGGTACGGTCCCTGCAGTCGTAGGGCGGGAAGGCCGAGCAGAAAGCCGAACAGAGCCGTCACTAGCCC
Organism: Longimicrobiales bacterium; assembly: GCA_029941275.1. Lineage (GTDB taxonomy): Bacteria > Gemmatimonadota > Gemmatimonadetes > Longimicrobiales > Gaopeijiaceae > UBA822. Next base: position 11,572 of record JAPYQK010000006.1, read on the forward strand.
CCCGACCGGAAGCGCGAGCAGGAAGGGCGCACCCACCTCCGTCATCATGAGCACAGTCGTGAAAGCGCCGATCGCCAAGAAGCCCGCGTGGCCGAGCGACACTTGCCCAGTGTCGCCGACCAGGATGTTCATTCCAAGTCCGACGATCACGAAGATCGCCATATAGTTGAACGTGAAGATCCGATAGCCGGGCAGGATCAGCGGGAGAATAGCGAGCACGGCCAGGAGGACCGCGAGCTTTACCCACGATCTCCGCCCGCGGAAGAGCTGCACGTCCGAGTAGTAGTCCGGGGTGGAGCGCATTACGATGACTTGGGAAGTCCCCCGCCCTCCAGGACAGCCCGCGCCACAAATGCTCTGCGATCGATCAGATTCACGGGAAGCGGCAGCCATCCACCCACTTCGTCGAGGTGCGAGCGGAGCTTGGCGCCCGAGAAGAGCGCGCCCAGGATCTCGTTGGCTTCTTGTCTGGCTCGGTCCCCGGCACGCGAGAGATAGATCGTGACGAGTGCCTCGTAGAACTCGTGGTCGTCAGCACTCCGACCGGAGCGGCCCTTGGCCACTCGCAGGAGGATGCTCTCCGCCGCGAAGATCTCGATCGCGATGTCCGCCAGGCTAGCCACCAGCTGCTGGTTTTCGGCGTCGAACATCTTGTCCTGCTCGACTTCACCGCACACATTGCGTACCAGACAGAAGTAGACCCTCTTAAGGTTCTCAATCGTGTTTGTATTGGAGGCGTCGGCGTCCCCTGTCTCTCCGAGCGCCGCGATGGGGCCGTCGAAGTCCAGCCGCCCCTTCCACCAGCGCCTCAGTATTGCCCGTTGTGCGTACAGTCTGCAGATCTCGTTCGTACCCTCGTAGATGCGCGAGATGCGCGAATCCCGGTACATGCGCGCGGGTGGATACTCCTCGCTGAACCCATATCCGCCGAAGACCTGGACGGCTTCGTCGGCGAGGTCGTTGTAGGCCTCCGAAGTCTGCACTTTCGCCATCGCACACTCGGCGGAGAACTCCGAGAGTGTCGCGAGCTTGGCGTCCAAGGAGGGGCGTCCATCTTCTTTCGCGGACTCCAACGCGTGGTAGACGAGTCCGGCCGTCCGCCAGGCCACCGCTTCCGCCGCGTAAGCACGCGAGGCCATATCGGCGAGCTTGCGCTGAATCAGGCCGAAGTCACCGATGGGGCGTCCGAACTGGGTCCGTTCCGTCGCGTAGCGGGCGGCGACTTCGACGGCCGCGCGAGCGCCTGAGGTGGCGTTGGTCGCTAGCTTGAGCCTCCCCATGTTGAGCGTGCAGAAGGCCACCAGGTGGCCCTTGCCGATCTCGCCGAGCAGGTTTTCGACGGGAATCTTTACGTCTTCGAGCGAGAGCGCGGCTACGGACGAGCCGTGCTGGCCCAGAAGTCGCTCGTTCGCGCCGATGGTGAGCCCGTCGCTCGATCCGTCCAGGATGAATGCTGTGAAGTGCTCCCCGTCTACCTTTGCGAAGAAAATGAAGATGTCCGCCCACGAGGCGTTGGTGATCCACTGTTTGCCGCCGTTCACGACGTAGTGAGTGCCCTCATCGTTGAGCACCGCCCGTGTGGTGATGTTCATGGCGTCCGATCCCGTACCGGGTTCGGTCAAGGCGAAGGCCGAGATGATCTCTCCGTTCATACACGGCCCGAGGTAACGCTCCCGCTGCTCCTCCGTCGCGAAGTTGATGAGCGGAAGCATGCCGATGCCCTGATGCGCATAGACTAACGAGCCCAGGCTCCCGAGCTTGGAGCGAACCGAGCAGATCCCGGTAATGGCGAGCACGTTGAGGTCGAATCCGCCGTACTCCTCCGGGACTTCGGCCATGAAAAGTCCCAGTTCGGCGGCCTTCTCGAACAAGGAACGGGAGAGTTCGGCCGATCCTTCGGCCAACGCGTCGAGATGTGGCCCTACCTCTCGTTCAGCGAAGTCCTCGAAGGACTGCATGAGCATGCGGTCTTCTTCCCCGAGGTCTTCGGGCGTCACGATCTGGTCAGGGGACGTCTCGTGGACGAGGAAGGCGGCACCGAAGGGTCTGGTCGTCGTCGTCATGTCTCGTGGCGGGGACTGGCGCCCCGTTCGGGGCTGGTTGCTTCGGATCGGGATTCATGCTATCCCAATCTGAACGAGATCACTAGAGTGTCGGACCGCCGCACTCTCGAGGACTCGCCCTCCTCGGGGTTACTTACGTGCTGCGCTCCACTTGTTCAACGGCCTCCCCGAAGCCGCCATGATTTTCCGAAGCCCTTACCCCGACGTCGTCATCCCCGAAAGTTCGGTCTCGACGTACGTGCTGAAAAACGCCCAGGAGCTCGGCCCCAAAACTGCTCTGATCGACGGGACCACCGGGGCCACACTGTCGTATGGGGATCTCGCTGCTGCGATTCGGAGGGCGGCGGGAGGCTTGGCTTCCCGTGGCTTTGGCAAGGGCGACGTGCTCGGTATCTATAGCCCGAACACGCTCCAGTACCCGGTCGCCTTTCACGGCGTGGCGCACGCAGGAGGTGTGGTCACCACCGTGAATCCCCACTACACACCCGGTGAACTCGCAACCCAGCTCCGTGACTCGCGCGCCCGCTTCCTCGTCACCACGGGCGAATACCTGGAGAATGCACGGGAGGCTGCCGAGGAGGCCGGCGGGGTAGATGAGATCTTCACGTTCGATGAGGCACCTGGTGCTACGCCTTGGACGGAACTGACCGACGCCCCGGAACTCGCGGTGGGACCGGCGATCGACGCCCGCAGGGACGTGGTGGCCCTGCCATACTCGAGCGGGACGACCGGGGGCCCCAAGGGTGTCATGCTCACGCACCGGAATCTGGTCGCAAACATGGTGCAACTCGAAGGCATAGACAGCTTGTCGCGACCGGTCACCCAGGACGACACGCTGGTTGCGGTCCTTCCCTTCTTTCACATATACGGACTCCTCGTGATCATGAATTGGGCGCTCGCCAATGGAGCGCGCATCGTGGTCTTGCCCCGTTTCGACCTCGAGGGCTTCCTCGGAGCGATCGGGGAATATGGGATCACATATATGCACCTGGTCCCGCCCATCCTCCTCGCTCTCGCCAAACACCCCATCGTCGACCAATACGACCTGTCGAGCGTCGAGGCGATCAGCTCGGGTGCCGCACCACTCGGCGAGGATCTCGCGCGCGCGGTCGAGCAACGGTTGGACTGCGTGGTAAGCCAGGGGTATGGCCTGACCGAAACGAGTCCGGTGACGCACCACGGACCGAACCAGCGGAAGGGTCAGTGCCCCCACGCCTCGATCGGGCCGAGCTTGCCGAACACCGACGTGAAGATCGTCGACGTCGAGTCGGGCGCCGCGCTGGGACCGGAAGAGCGGGGTGAGGTATGGGTCAGAGGGCCGCAAGTGATGCTCGGGTACTTGAATCGCCCCGAAGCGACCGCCGAGACCATCGACGCGGAGGGATGGCTCCACACCGGCGACATCGGATACGTCGATCAAGACGGGTACTGCTACATCGTCGATCGCCTCAAGGAACTCATCAAGTTCAAGGGCTTCCAGGTCGCCCCCGCCGAGTTGGAGTCGTTGCTTCTCACACACGACCAGATTCAGGACGTCGCGGTCGTGCGCAGTCCCGACCCCGAGGCCGGTGAGGTGCCCAAGGCCTTCGTCGTTGCCGACGGTGAGTTGTCCGCTGAAGACGTGATGAGCTTCGTTGCCGAAAACGTGTCCTCGCACAAGAAGATCCGGCGGGTGGAGTTCGTCGATTCGATCCCGAAGTCTCCGGCCGGCAAGATCCTACGGCGTGTGCTCGTCGAGCGTGAGGAGAGCGCTACGCGGCAGGATTGAGGACATCCTTTCTGATCGCTACCGAGGATCGATCTCCGAGATGTAGAGCGTGGCCGGCCCATTGTCGTCGATCGTGCCCACCCCAATGTCGTATCGACCGGATGGCGCGCCCGGGACGATCACCACGGGATTCAGTCCGATGGCGTCGTCGTTGCACACCCACCCACCATCGGGCAGACTGACCAGGATCATCGTGTCCTCGGTGGAGGTCGCGTAAATGAACAGGTTGGATTGGGTGCTGGTCGAGTAGAACAAGTCGACATCGGGCGCGATGGCCACGTGTCCGTAGTTACACCCGTCGGCGCTGACTTCGATGTTTCCACCGGCCTCGAGAGGAATGACGCTCGGGTCGGGCTCGAAGCCCTCGGTGAGTTGGACGGTTCTGTACGTGGATTCCAGGTTCGGATTCTGCGCGGCGGCCGATTGAGTCCCCGGCACCATGAAAGCAAAAGCTACCAGGGCCGTGGCAAGAAGTTGCGTGAAGCGACGGGATGGATCAGATGGATTCACGCTCGGTCGTCGGTCCAGGGAGTTCGTCATGACGGATCGCCTTGGTCAAAGGTCGTGGTCAGATGTGAGTCACTCGGGGGCTGCGACTGCGGCTGAACGGTCGTCATCCCTTCTGAATGAATGATAGATAGGGAGTGTCGGCAGGCCCAAGAATTTTCGTCAGAGCCCTACGCCACGGGTTCAGCTCTCGTTGCGATCCACTTGCTTTGTGTGACCCCTCCTCGATCCCCAAAATCGACCTCGACGGATCCGGACATGCCGTCCTCGGTCGTGGTGCCCGTGAAGCGGAAGTCGACTGGTGTCCCCTGGAAGTCGGTTTCCCAAGAGAACTGGACGCTCGACCCTTGCACCGAACCCGTCAACACGGAGGGCCCCGCACCGCCTGGCGCGCCCTGCAGTCGACCGTCCTGAGTCATGGCGAGTTCGACGGTTAAGCGAACTTGGGGATCGCCGGACTCCGTCATGACCACGAAGTCCCAGGAGCCGCCGAGGTTTCTCTGGGCGGCGGCGGGCGTGGGGGTGGACACCAGCAGCGCAGCGAGGGCGAGAGTCAGGGTGAGTCCTCCCTCAAGTTTCTCGAAGCAGGGGAGGGGTGAAGTCATGACTGCCAACCTACCACCGGCTTGATCGGGAGTACAACGAGGGCATGCTGCTCGCAGGTGTCCATCGCCTCGTGGTCACCGACCGGTTTGGAAGTCCGGCCCCCCCGCCTGAAAGGCCGAGGGCCACTCACTCGACCACCTCCATAAACCAGAACAACCGATCCCGGATCCGGTGCCCCACGATGACACCCAGTCCCAAAGGAACGAGGAAGATCGGGTACCGCCAAAGACTGATCAGGATCAGGATGTATCCGATCACGTTGTGATGGATCCGGATCCTGCCAACGACGAGTTTCTTGTATTCCTTCCGCTCCAAGCGGAGCCCGCGCACGGCTCGTGCCCACACGGCGTCGATCCCGTACCCGAGGACGAACGCACCCAATATCAGAAAAGCCTTACGGTTCATCATGCGGAAGGTTGAGACACGACCGTCGAAGCGCCACACCCGTCGAGGCGCTACTATGGAGGCGCGCCAGGGGGCCGGCCGGTCGTATCGACCCGCCCGAGGCGATACGCTACGGTGAGGACGGGTCCGGTGACTCGAAGAAAGAAACTCCAGGAGGTCAGAAATGAACCGCTCGCTCACGTTGGTGCTTGGTTTGGCGCTCGCGCTCGTAGCCCTTCCGGCCTCGGCTCAACGCCCGGATTGGACCACGCTGTTCGACGGTTCCGACCTCGACGGTTGGAACGCCATCGGAAGCGCCAACTGGGCGTTGGGTGACGACGCTGTGTCCGCGAACAGCGGCAACGGGTTTCTCGTCTCGGAGATGCCTTACGGAGATTTCGAGTTGAGACTCGAGTTCTGGGTGGATGAACCCGCGAACAGCGGTATCTTCATTCGCTGTGCCGATCCCCAGAGCGTCAACGATCGAAACTGCTACGAGGTCAACATCTACGACACCCGAGCTGATCAGACGTACAGGACCGGTGGGATCGTACACTTGGCGGCGCCGAACGCGGTGATCAACACGGGGGGCCAGTGGAACACCTATCACATCACGGCCCAGGGATCTCGGCTGATCGTGAGCCTGAACGGCGACGAGATGATCGACACGACCGACGATCAGTTTGCCAGCGGTCCCGTCGCGCTTCAGTACGGGGCAGGCGTTGTTCGATTCCGTAACGTGCAGATCCGGGCGCTGGACTGAGAGGGCGCGAGGCGACACCCCCCGGACTATGCGGCGCGAAGCGGCAACCGGACTGAGTTGCATCTGGCGGTTCTCGGACTAAGCGCCGGGTAGTACGATGCCGACCGTCATTCTTCTTCTTCTTGCTTCTTCGAACGCCCCATGAGCTTCACCGCCACCCAACCCACCGCGGCCAGCCCGACGACCACCGGAATCCAGCCCATGAGATTCCACAGGATCGCCCCACCCAGTACGATGCCCCCTCCCTGGAGCCAACCGATCACTCTGGACGTCGTCTTGGCGCGAGACAACTCCTTCTCGGTGTAGACTTTGTCGGGGTGGTTCGTCTTCTCGGGGAGGTTCATCGCCGTAGTCCCTAGGGGTTGAGGTCAGTCCCGCGCCGTGTCATCGATCGCTTCGTCTTCGGTATCCGGACTATCCGCTCCGCTTCCGATCGCCGTGTGGTCCGCCCCGGCTTTGATCGCTTTGGAATCCATCCGATCGGCTGCCCCGAGGGCGGCGTGGACCAGTGCGGTCGCTGAAAGCGACCCGGTGGATGCGATCCAGGACACAACGATCAAAGACAGGCCGGCTGGAATCGATTAGGTCAGTCGCGTGATGTGCATCGTTCACTCCCCGAGGATCGTAGGAACAGTGTGAGGACTGCGTGGCTCGAGGCCTGCGCGGCCTTGCTTCAGGTCACCGCTCCCCCCAACCTCGGTCATAGGTCGGTTTTCCACAAAGAAGGATCCCGTGGCCTACGGACGTTTGATGGCCGGTTTCACCACGGTCCAGAGCTCGGGACATCCCCTGGTCCGGGACCGATAAGGAGTCCCCAGTCATGGTGTCATCTACTTTCCTGACGCTTGCCCTCGTGATGGGGCCGCTAGCTCAGGCTGAGCCGGTCGGATTCGTCATGTGGGACGCACCAGAGCTAGAAGAACGGAATGCAGCCCTTGGGACCCGAATCGGGCCGGATGATTCCGCCCGCGAAACCCTGGCCGACTACCGCACGCCCACCCGATCCCATCGGTTTCGGTTCATTCGGAGAGATGGATCAGGACGGCCGGAACTACACGACAATATCGACGACGTGGTCTACGTCCAGAGCGGGGCAGGGACCTTGCTGGTTGGTGGCGAAATGCTCGGACGCACGGGCGACCTAGGCCTGGCGATTACCGGTGGGACGCGTTACCCCGTGAGTGCCGGAGACGTACTACGAATCCCGGCCGGGACTCCGCACGCTTATCTGGTGCCGGATGGCGGACACGTGACGTATGTGCTCGTGCGAGTGCCGGTGTTCACGGGTGAAGTCGTGACGTCTCCTGACGGGCCGGCGCCTCAACTTGATCCACCAGGATTCGGGATGTGGACGTCCTCGGAACTGGAGGAGCGGAATTCGGGACTCTCGACACGCTTGCGTGCAGATGATTCCGCCCGTGAGACGCTTGCCGATTACGGCGTGGGCGGCGCGTCCCACCGTTTTCGATTCATTCGGCGGGATGGCTCAGGTAATCCCGAGCTGCACGACGACATCATCGACGTCGTGTTCATACAGAGCGGGGCGGGCACCATGCTGGTCGGGGGTGAGATGATCGGCCGGTCCAACGCTCCTGGCTCTGCGATCAACGGCGGGACGCGATATCCCGTGGCCGCCGGTGATGTGCTCCACATTCCGGCCCGAACCCCACACGCCTATCTGGTGCCCGATGGCGGGCATATTACATACGTGCTCGTGCGGGTGCCTGCGTTCAAGGGGTAGAAAGTCATCCCGGACGAACCAGTCGACGAGGCGAAGATCGGGGACCTCTCTATCAACGCCCCGCTTCCAATAGCGGCCCAGCGGCTTCACTTTCAGCCGGTGTGTGAGCGCTAGGCGGACCCCCAACGCAGCCGAATGCGCTCACGGTCGCTCAAGGTCCCCGATCGAGTTCCTACGGAGATAGAGCGTGACCAAGCTCGTGAGCCCGCTCAGGGGACTCACGTCTACGATGCCTCCGGTGTTGTTGAGGTCGGCCACCCCTTGTTCACACCGAGGAGTGTGACCTTGTCGTGGCGATCCACGCCTCCAACGTCGACCGATGGCGGCGCGTGGTGATGAAGGTCAGAACGTCTCCAGGCTCGACTCGTGTGAAGCCCCTCGGCACCACAACCCGGTCGCCACGTCGCAGAAGTGCGATGAGAGCTTCGGCGGGCACGTCGATCTCGCGGATGGAGCGGAAGCAGATGTCCGTGTGGGACGCGGTCACGTCGAGAGCCACATGAACCGAATCGCCGCCGGCGTCCGGTGGCAACGCATCGGTGCGCTTCAGCAGCCGCTGGTGCTCATCCGCTAGCTCTTTGAACGCCCAGATCATCTCGGCTCGCTTCAAGACGCCGACGACGCTACTCCTGTCCTCCGGATCCACGACGGGCATCTGATAGGCACCCAGGGCACTGAATCGTCCGAAAGCGTCCCGAAGTGTCTCGGCCGGGAACGTGGTCTCCACCGCCGTGGTCATGACCTCTCCGACCGTTTTCTCGGATCCACCGGCAACGATGGACCGCTCCAGGTCAGCCAGGGCGACGATCCCTACCAGACGTTCTTCCTCATCGAGGACCACCCAACTCCGCGCGCGCTCATCCCGTGCCAGTTCAGCCAATTGATCGAGGTCCATGGTCTCGCGTACGCTTCTGACCTCCTCTTCCATGGCGTCGGCAACGAGAAGGATGTCGAGTGTCCCCATCTCGCCCTCGGAGGGTCGGAACCCGCCGAGCCTCCGCAACTTTATGGAATAGATGGAGTCCGGATTGAGGCGGGAGGCGATGATCTGAGCCAGCACCACCGCCAACATGAGGGGGAGGATGATTCGGTAATCGTCGGTCATCTCGAAGAGAATGACGATTGCCGTCATGGGTGCATGGGCGGCTGCGCCGAACACGGCCGCGGCGCCGACCAGGGCATAAGCTCCCGGAGACGCCGTCACGGAAGGGAATAGCCCGCCCATCACCGAGCCGAATACGCCCCCCGTCATCGCACCGATGAAGAGAGCGGGCGCGAACACTCCGCCAGACCCACCGGCGCCCAATGTGATAGAGGTAGCGAGCATCTTCAGGATCACGAGCGCCGCCATCATGCCGACGCCAAGAGCTCCGGCGAGCGCCAGTTCGACCCCCTCATGTCCGATGCCGAAGATGTGAGGACTACCGAACGCGCCCATGACTCCTACGGTCAGGCCACCCAGGAGTGCCTTGGCCCAGGCCGGGAAAGACCACCGTTCGAACCGCTCCTCCGTATGATACACCATCCAGACGTAGGCCAGAGCCACCAGGCCAGTGACCACGCCGAGACCCAGATAGAGCCCGAACTCCCAGTTGCTCACGAGCGTGAACTCTTCGACCAGGTTGAATGCGGGCTCGGTTCCCAGAGCCGATTGCACCACCGCCGTGGCCGCCACGGACGACACCACCACCAATCCAAAGGAACGGGAGGCGAAGCCACCCAGGATCACTTCCATAGCGAAGAGCACACCCGCGATGGGCGCGCTGAAGGTGCCCCCGATGGCCGCACCGGCGCCCGCGGCCACCATGATTCGTACCTCGCTGGCCCCCAGTCCGGCGATCTGGCCCACGGTGCTGCCGATGGACGAGCCGATCTGGACGATCGGACCCTCACGTCCGACGGATCCGCCGGATCCGATGGAGAGCGCCGACGCGAGCGCCTTGACGATGGCCACCCGTGGACGGATGCGTCCCCCGCGTTGTCTCACGGCGAACTGGACCTCGGGGATTCCGTGCCCCTGAGCCTCCGGAGCCCAGCGACGGACCATCCAGGACACCAGGACCATACCCACGGCCGGTGCGAGCACGAGCGGCAGCCACTCCGGTAGTGGCGCCAGGACCGCGAAAAGGCCGCCGCCCTGTCCAAAAAACAGCTCCTGGACCACGGAAATCATCCACCGGAGCCCAATTGCGGCCACTCCAGAGAGCAGGCCGATAGCGGTTGCGAGGGCCAGCGGCCCGGCAGTGGTGGAACGGCGGAATCGGAGGCGAAGACCCTGGAGGATCTCGCCCTTCTGGAGGGCCTTCGCGAGGCCGATGCCAACGGTCATGAGAGGTTCTGGATGGTGTCACCGACCAAGGGGTCGGTGGGGTGCCGTGTGATGAGGTGACAGAGGATATAGAAACAGGGCGGGGATGCCTAGGCTGGGGTCTCCGCTCGTACATGAGAGCGATGGAACCAAAAGAATATGCCCGTTAGTTTCTCGTCACACCCACAAACTTCCAACCGGGACACCCACCCATGGCAGCCAACGACCAAAAGAAGCTGGACTCCGGATTCGGCATGAAGTCTGAGCCGGCTGATGTGTTGGCCGGCATTGATCTCACGGGCAAAGTTGCTGTCGTCACGGGGGGCTATTCGGGCATCGGGGTAGAGACCACCCGAGCGCTCATCAACGCTGGAGCCAAGGTCTACGTGCCCGTCAGAAATCCGGAGAAAGCCGCCGAGACTTTGGCCGATATCGGCGAAGGTCTGCACGTAGGCCCCATGGACCTCGCGGACCTGGACAGCATAGGCCAGTACGCCTCGGTCGTGGCTTCCATCGAGCCCGCTATAGACCTGCTGATCAACAATGCGGGCATCATGGCCTGTCCGGAGACCCGGGTGGGGTCAGGTTGGGAGAGCCAGTTCGCCGTAAATCATTTGGGACATTTCGCCTTGACGGTCGCATTGCTGCCCAACCTGCTCCAGGCGGCCAACCCACGAGTGGTGGCCCTGTCTTCGATCGGTCATAAGCGGTCGGATATCCGCTGGGACGACATTCATTTCGAGAAAGAGGACTACGACAAGTGGCAGGCGTATGGACAGGCCAAAACGGCCAACGCCTTATTCGCGCTCGGATTGGACCTGAAGTATCGCGACCAGGGATTACGAGCTTTTTCGGTGCATCCCGGCGGGATCCTGACGCCGCTACAGCGTCATATGGAGGCGGAAGAAATGATGGCGCTGGGGTGGACGGACGCCGAGGGTAACCTGTCGGAACGGGCGAAAGCGATGTTCAAGAGCACGACGCAGGGCAGCTCCACCACGCTGTGGTGTGCCACCAGTCCGGCCTTGGCGGATCGCGGAGGCGTGTACTGCGAAGACTGCGATATTGCGAACTTGGCGACCGCGGAGTCGGAGCCTTATTTCGATGTCGCTCCGTGGGCGGCCGACGACGACAGTGCGCTCAGGCTTTGGGATGTGACGGAGGAGATGCTCAGCGGCGCCAAATGACCGCGGGTCCCCGACGCCCACGAAGACTGCCCCGCGAGACAGTTGCCCCCGGCCGCCAGGCACCAGTATCCTTACGCCCCCTCCTCACAAGCCCGGAGCGACCATGAAACTCCCACGTCTCGGCCCCACTTCGCTCCTCAAGATCCTCCCGCTCCTCATGCTAGCATTCGTCGTGGTCGGGGCCCTGGCCCCCGAGCCCGCCCCCGCCACGATGCAGTCGGTGGAAATGGAGGTCATCCCCGTTCAGGGACAGGTCTACATGCTCCAGACCCCTTCGGCTGGGGGCAACGTCGGGGTCCTGCCCGGCCCTGAGGGTGTGCTCCTCGTCGACGACCAGGTCCCGGGGCTGGTCGAGAGTGTGATTCAGGGGGTCCGAGCGATCACCGATGAAGAGATTCGATTCGTGCTCAATACCCACGTCCACATCGACCACCAAGGGGGCAACGCGGCGCTGTACGACATGGGTGCCACGCTGGTGGCTCACGACAACACTCGGCTGCGTATGCTCGAGCGGCTCCGCATTCCGCGGGCCGGAGGGCGGTTCATGCCCGCCCCCCCTGAACGGGCCCGTCCGCTCCTCACCTTCGACAACACCATGACTTTCCACATGAATGGCGAGGAAGTTCGGGCGTTTCTCGTCCCCCCCTCGCACACCGACGGGGACGTCTTCGTCTACTTCGTGGACTCGGACGTTCTCCATACGGGCGACGTGTTTCGGACCAACATGTACCCCATCATCGACGTCTATAACGGCGGAACCGTGGCGGGGTTGATCGAGGCCACCAGGATCGCGATCGGCATGTCGGGACCGAACACCAAAATCATTCCAGGACACGGCTTTGGCTTCACCGACCGGGACGGGTTGGTCGAGGTGCTCGATATGATGGTCGACATCCGTGAGACGATCATCGACTTGATCGGTGAGGGCAAGCATCTCGAGGAAGTGCTAGCCGCTAATCCTACGGCCGTCTACGACGCACAATGGGGACAGGAGCCGGGGTGGAATCAAAACGACCTCGTGCCGATCATCTACCATGAGGTCGGCGGGGGGCGGACTGTCTCGGCGGGGAGGAACTAGCTCGACAGGAGCGGTCGAGCTTCAGTTCAATTCCCGCCTCTACCGGCCTCCTCCAACAAACGGTCAATCACGCTCTGGTAGGCCGAGAAGTCATTCCAACGCGACACCTGAAATCCCCCCTCGCCGGTCTCGCCCACCACGAGCGTCGGGGTGCCGGCCACGCCTATCTCCATACCCAATCGCATGTTGGCGCTGATGACGTCGGCATGCCGGTCACTGTTTAGGCAGCTCGTGAAGTCGTTCACATCGAGACCGATTTCGGTCGCATAAGCCACGAAGGCAGCGCTGGGCGCGGACGGGCTTACCGACCACGTGGCCTGCTCCGTGTAGAGTCGATCGTGGAAGTCCCAGAAATTTGATTCGCCCTGGTCGAGCGCGCAACGTGCCGCGCGGGCCGCGAAGAACGCATGCGCGTGCATCGACGCCAACGGGAAGTCGTGAAATTCAAAACGGGCGATGCCCTCGTCGATGTAAGCGGCATCGAGCTGCGGCTTCACCAGCAGGGCGAACTGTTGGCAGGCAGGGCACTGGAAGTCGCCGAACTCCATGATCGTGATGGGCGCGTTGGGGTCACCCCGCCCCACGCCTGTCGCCAGCGCGATCAACGCTTCGACATCCTGGATTTCACCCGACACGATGCTCTCGATCGGAGCCGTAACGGCGGAGGCCATACGAGCAGGAGTCTGCAGCGCCGCCGCTTGAGCCGCGCCAACCACCAGCCAGATAAGGGACGGCGCTACGATGAGTCCTTTCACGGATATCATGGTTCGTTCCTTTCTGATCGAGATGTGTGGCCCACGGGCCCATGCCGGAAAATGATTTGTAAACGTTGCGAGCTACTATATGCAATACACGAGCGTCTCGTATAAGCGACACAAGGGTGTCTCGTCGATCAATCGGCCCCCACGGGGGTAGAAGACGTCTGGTCGCGACGAGGGGGTCGTCACTCGGATCGACGCACAGCCAATCTCGGAGTCAGGAGCTGACACCTTGGCACAAGAACGCGCAGTACTCGCAGGTGGGTGTTTCTGGGGCATGCAGGATTTGATCCGCAAGCTCCCCGGTGTGGAAGGGACTCGCGTCGGATACACGGGCGGCGACGTACCCAACGCCACGTATCGCAACCACAGCACACACGCCGAGGGTCTCGAGATCCTGTTCGATCCCCGAACGATCTCGTACCGCCGCATTCTGGAGTATTTCTTCCAGATCCATGATCCGAGCACCGCCAATCGGCAGGGTAATGACCGGGGCGCCTCCTACCGTTCGGCCATTTATTACACGAGCGACGAGCAGAAGCAGCTAGCGGTGGATACGATCGCCGACGTGGAGGCGTCGGGAATCTGGCCCGGCAAGGTCGTGACCGAGGTCGAACCGGTGGGCGACTTCTGGGAGGCAGAGCCGGAGCATCAGGACTACTTGGAGCTCTACCCGAATGGCTACACGTGCCACTTCCCGCGTCCGGATTGGGTTCTGCCCCGGCGTGCAGTGGGCGCGCCCGGCTCGGCCTGACGGATCGAGTAGACTCTCGCACTCCCGCCGAGCGGCCATGAGCCCGCCCAATACCTTCACATTCGACAACAGCTACGCCACGGAACTCGAGGGCTTCTATGCCCCTTGCCGTGGGGAGCAAGCCCCCGAGCCCAAGATCGTGCAGCTGAATCGTGAGCTTGCCGCCGAGTTGTTGTTGGATGCAGACGCATTGGAAACCGAGATCGGCGCATCAATCTTCGCGGGCAGCGAAGCACCGGAAGGTGCCGCCCCTTTGGCACAGGCTTATGCGGGGCACCAGTTCGGCGGCTTTTCACCCCAACTCGGAGACGGTCGGGCGCTGTTGATCGGGGAGTTGATCGACCGCCACGGCATGCGACGCGATCTCCACCTCAAGGGTTCGGGTCGCACGCCGTTTTCGAGGCGCGGAGACGGCAAGGCGGTGCTGGGTCCGGTCCTCAGGGAGTATGTGATCGGTGAGGCGATGCACACGTTGGGTGTGTCCACGACGAGGGCGCTCGCTGCGGTCACCACAGGCGAGCAGATCATGCGAGAGGGCCTCGAGCCGGGCGCCGTTCTCGCGCGGGTCGCCTCGAGCCACCTGCGCGTCGGCACGTTTCAGTATTTTGCGGCTCGCGAGGAGACGGAGAAGGTGCGCCAACTCGCGGACTACGCCATCCGGCGTCACTTCCCGGAGCTGGAGGACGCATCAGACCGTTACCTCGGGCTGTTTCGCGGCGTGCGGGACCGCCAAGCCTCCTTGGTGGCTCACTGGCTGTCCGTGGGATTCGTCCATGGGGTCATGAACACCGACAACATGGCCATTTCGGGCGAAACGTTGGACTACGGTCCGTGCGCATTCATCGACCGCTATGACCCGAAGGCCGTGTTCAGCTCGATCGACAGCCATGGGCGGTATGCATACGGGAACCAGCCGGCGATCGCGCAGTGGAACTTGGCCCGTCTTGTCGAAACGCTTCTGCCCCTGATCGACCCGGACGACAGCGAGCGCGCCATTCAGTTGGCCACGGCCGAGCTCGAAGCGTTTCCAAGCATCTATCAGGGCCACTGGCTCGAGAGGATGTCGGCGAAGCTGGGCCTGGGCCACGCGGGGGAGGGTGATCTGGATTTGGCGAAAGACTTGCTCGATGCCATGGACGGGCAGCACGTCGACTTCACGATGATGTTTCGCCGCTTGGCTGATGGTCTGCGTGGCGACGTGGAGCCAGCCCGAGCCATCTTCGATGACCAGGCGGTGTTGGATCCATGGCTCAAACGTTGGTTTGCGCGTATGGCGCTGGAGGATGGAACAGCCGGGGAGCGCGCCGCCGCGATGGACCGGGTCAACCCGGTCTACATCCCTCGCAACCACTTGGTCCAAGCTGCGCTGGACGCCGCCACGAACGGGGATCTCGAACCGTTCGAGAAGCTCCTTGCCGTTCTCCAGAGACCGTTTGAACGTCGCGAGGGTTTGGCCGAGTACGAAGATCGGGCGCCCGAGGACTTTGGGCCGTACGTAACCTTCTGCGGAACGTGACCGTCAGCCTTTGGCGCCAAGCCCTTTGGTCGACTAGTTTGACAGCATCGTTTCTCAAGAACAGGTGCCATGAAATGAACGTCCGTCTACCGTTGTCACGGTTGCTTCCGTTGTTGTCACTGTTCGCGCTCATGTTCGTTCCCGCCGCTGCCTTTGGGCAGGCCGCCGGCGCAGCCGCGGTCGGTGAACGCGTGGAGGTGGACGGCGGGGCCTACTTCAACATCTCGGTTGCCGAGCTGCAAGCGTTGAGGGCCTCGGATGGAATTGACCGCCTCGTAAACGTACACATTCCTTATCAGGGTGACATCGCTGGGACGGATGTCTCGATCAACTTCCGCGAGATCGGGGATCACCTCGACCAACTCCCGGCCGATAAGGATGCCGCGGTCGCGCTGTATTGTCGGGGGGGACCCATGAGCTTCCGCGCAGCCACGACCCTCGCGGGCCTGGGGTATACGAGGGTCTACACGCTGGCCGGGGGGTTCAACGCCTGGGCCGCAGCGGGCCTTCCGATGGTGGACCCCTAGGCCGGACCACCGTCCTGTGATCGACGAAATGAGCTCCATCGTCGACCAAAGGGGATCTCGCCGACCCCTCAACGAGGATTTCTGATGCCGCGATGGAGACGCGTCATATGGGTCCCAAAAGGGACCTTGGCCGACCCTTCAACGGGGAATCTCCTGTGATCCCGCAAGAGGAGACCTGTGCTGACCCCTCGATGGGGTCTCCGTTGACCGCTCGAAGGGGATCGCCGAGCGCGCGCCGTATCTTCTTGCTGGCCATCGGCTTAGCCGTGATGGCGGTTCCGGCCTTGCAGGCCCAGGATCGGCCCAATTTTATTGTGGTGATGGCCGATGATCTCGGCTATGGCGACCTGAGTGTTTACGGCTCGACGCTGATCAGCACGCCCAACCTGGACCGACTGGCGAGCGAGGGCATCAGGCTGGATTCCTTCTACTCCAGCGCCAATGTGTGCACCGCAGCCCGTGGCGGACTCCTGACCGGGCGTTACCCGATTCGCCTGGATTTGGTGAGTGACGTAGCCCGGCCCACCAACGAGGTGCATCTGGCAGAAGAGGAGACCTCTCTTGCTGAGGCCTTGGGCGCACTTGGCTACAGCACCGCCCTGTTTGGCAAGTGGCATCTGGGTAGCCGACTCGAGTGGTCGCCGCTCCACCACGGCTTCGATGAGTTTTACGGCGTATTGCACAGCAACGACATGACGCCGCTCGAGTTGTATCGCGGGGATCAGGTGATCGAGGACCCGGTTGACCAAACCACGCTGACCCAGAGGTACACTGCCGAGGCGCTGCGTTTTATCGAAGCCAACCGGGAGCAGCCCTTCTTCCTCTACTTGCCCCACTCTTTTCCCCATGTGCCGCTGTTCGTGTCCGAGCGTTTCGAGGGTCGGTCCAGAGCCGGGCTCTATGGGGATGTGGTTGAGACCATCGATTGGAGCATGGGCCAAATTCTGGCCAAGGTGCAGGAGCTGGGCCTCGACGAAAACACTTTGATACTATTCCTGTCCGACAACGGCCCCTGGTTTGAGGGCAGCCCTGGGCCCTTTCGTGATCGCAAGGGGAGTTCCTGGGAAGGTGGCCTGAGAGTGCCTTTTATGGCGCGATGGCCTTCCAGAATTCCACCCGGGCAGGTATCGACCGCAGCCGTCATGAATATCGATGTGTTTCCAACGCTGGTAGCGCTGGCGGGTGGCAACAGCGACGGCCTTACGATCGACGGTGAAGATATTCTACCGTTGCTGACGGATGGTACACCTCCCTCCCGTGAGGCACTGTACCTCTTCAACAACGATCGTATTGCCGGCGTGCGCAGCGGTCGGTGGAAACTGGTGGTGGAGTCTTTCTACCGTCAGGCACTGCCCAGTTTCGACAATCCCGAATCGTACTACGGCCCCGATGGTCTATTGTTCGATCTGGAGCTGGATCCTTCGGAAACCTACAGCTATACCCGCGAGAATCCCGATGTAGTGGCGAGGCTGCGCGAGTTGTTACTCATCGGGCAGGGCGAATTAAGTTCAGTGGTACTGCCGAATATGTGGAACCGATAATCCACGAACCGCTTCCGCCGACACGCAACAACGGACGCGCTCCTTCGGGATGAGCGACTTGTAGTGTGACATGACCTTGCTCCATTCTTTCCTGCGGGCCGAGCAGAACACATCCCGGGTCACTGATAAGGCCACCCTGGCCGAAGTCGGCGGCAAGGCCCTTTCGCTCATCCGTATGCAACAGTCCGGGATGCCCGTTCCCCCCCGGCGTTGTCCTGTCCACGGACTTCTTCACGCCCTGGTTCGACGAGATCAAGACATCGGACGCTTGGTCTGCGCTGAAGACCGGCGAGCGCGAGGCATGGCCCAAGCTTTGCACCGCCGTCAAAGATCTCGTTGCTGATCTTGCCCTCACCGAGGACCAGCGGGTCGCCATCGACACTGCGCGTCGGGACCTCGAGATCTTGGGCGATGACGTTTTGTTGGCAGTGCGCTCGTCATCACCGGAAGAGGATCTCGCATCGGCCTCTTTCGCCGGTGGTTATGAGACGGTCCTCGGTGTGTGTCCCCGTGATCTCGAGGCGGCCGTTCGCCGCTGCTTCGCCTCCAGCCTCGACGAG
>JAPYQK010000007.1:0-20952 GCA_029941275.1 Longimicrobiales bacterium
AGCCACTGGAGCCCGGCCCTCCATCACTTGGGCCCGCTCCCCGGCCACTCGCGGTCACCCCCGCGTTCTCGTCGACAGTCGCGAGGATCAGCCCTCCAACGAGGAAGAAGATGACGATCACACCCACGCCATAACGCTGGCTTCCGAAAATCGTGGTCATGGTGGCGTAGGCAGCGGTCCCAAAGAAAGCGATGGCCTTTCCGGAGAAGGCGAAGAAACCATAGAACTCCGTCTCTTTTTCCTGGGGCACGAACCGGCCCAGAAGAGAGCGGCTAGCGGCTTGATTGGGGCCGACGAAGACACCGACCAGCAGGCCTGCGAGGAACATGGACGTCTTGCTCTCCGCTGGTGCGAAGGTTGCCCAAGCCGTCGCGATAGCCAGTCCGACGATCGATATGAGGATCGTCTTCTTGCCCCCGATTCGGTCATCGAGGAATCCCATCAGAAACGCGCCGAGGCCGGCCGTGATGTTGAGCGCCAAGCCCCAGTACATCACCTCGGTGAGTGTGAACCCGAAGACTTCGGCGGCGTAGAGCGGACCCAGGGCGAAGATCGTCACCAGGCCGTCGTTGTAGAACATGCGGGCGATCAACAGCCGCACGATGTGGCCGTACTGGCGGATCTGTTTGAACGTGTCCACCAATTTGCTGCCCGCCCCCCGAAGGAGCGCGCCGAGCGGGGGGGAATCAGGATGCTGGGGTTCGGGCACCCACCGAAACATGGGAATCGCAAAAGCTGCGTACCACACGGCGACCAGCACTGTCGTCGCCCGCACGTTGAGGAATCCACCTTCCTCGCCCGCCGGGATGCCGAACCAGAGCGATTCCGGGAGGATGAAGGCGACCAGTGCGATTCCCATCGCCAAGAGCCCACCCAGGTACCCCAGGGACCACCCGTATCCGGAGATCTTCCCGATGTTTTTCGACGTGGCCAGGTCGGGCAAATAGGAGTTGTAGAAGACACCCGCGAGTTCGTAGGCGACGTTGGCGATCACAAAGATCACGAGCGCCAGGCCGACCTGGCCGGGTGTCGGGAGGAAGAGGAGTGCACTCGCGATCACCGCTACCGATGTCGTGATGAACAGGTATCGTCGGCGATGCCCTCCGAGGTCCGCTAAGGCCCCCAGGAAAGGCGACGATACCGCAACGATGATGGCGGTGAGCGATACCGCGGACGCCCACATGACCGTTCCGGTGTTACCGTCCGGGGCGATCTCCTGGGCAAAGAAGACCGCGTAGATGAAGGTCACGATCAGCGTCGTGAACGCGGAGTTCCCGAAGTCGTAGAGCGCCCAGCCCCAAATCGCTTTTTTCTTTATGTCGGTACCCCGTTCCGTTTATGGGCTCGGCATGGTTTGGTGGGCCCCGTGCGATTCCATGGGCTCCGCATGATATGGAGCTACTCGACCAGCCGCACCTCCACCCACTCACGAACGGAGTTGATGAGCCAGAGGCGAGAGGCCCCGATGATCTGGTCGGTCGTGAGGCGCCGTTCCTGAATCTCACCTTTCTCGAGCAACGCGCCGCGGAAGACCCCAGCGAGCAGACCGCACGCACGCGGTGGTGTATACGCGACCCCTTCCATTTCGGCGACCACGTTTCCGCGCGTGAACTCGGTGATGAATCCATTCTCGTTCACGAGGAGCACGTCGAAGGCATCCGGGTGTTCGGCGGCCCGGGATTCGTACACGGAGCGATGGGTGGTCTTGTGAAACAGGAACGGGTCGCGTGAAGAAACCGGACGCTTGGAGAGCTCGACCGCGGGGGGTGGCTCGGTTGAGGGGGCGACCGGGTCCGAGGGGAGAACCTCGACCGATACGCGACCATCTACGTCCCAAAGGACGCGGACCCTCCAGATTCCCTCTTCAGTCAGCGCCTGCTCGACAGCAGCCTCTACGGAAAACCTGCTGAAAGGAAAACCGAAAAAAGCAGCGGAGGTTGCCATTCGCTCGAGGTGGGCCTCGAGCCTGATAGCACTGCGGCCATCCGACCGGAACGTCTCCAGAAGGGAGAACGCGGGCCACTCCGCCTTGAGGATTTCCGCCTTCGTGAGTACTTCCGCGTACTCGTCTTCGGCGGAGGAGTCCCAGGTGATGCCCCCGCCCACACCGTATTCCGCCTCCCCGCGCTCTCTGTCCACGACCACGGTGCGGATCGGTACATTGAACACAGCGTCGCCACCCGGCTCCACATAACCGATGGCACCGCAGTAGACACCTCGCGGAGCTCTTTCGAGATCCACGATGAATCGAGTGGACGCGATTTTCGGGGTGCCCGTCACGGATCCGCACGGAAAGACGCTTCGGAAGAGATCGAGGAGGGTACATCCCGAGCGGACCGTGCTCTGGATGGTGCTCGTCATTTGATGTACGGTCCGATACGTCTCCACTCGGAAGACGTCGTGGGCCCGCACCGATCCGAACTCGCTGATGCGCCCCAGGTCGTTTCGGACCAGGTCGACGATCATCGCGTTCTCCGCGCGGTCCTTTTCGGAGGCCAGCAGGTCTCGACTCGCCTCCTCGTCCTCCTCCTGCCAGCGGCCACGACGGGCAGTGCCTTTCATGGGACGACAAGTTACGGTCGATCCGCGTCGCTCGAAAAAGAGTTCCGGTGACGCCGACAATATGCTGAACCGGCCCAGGTCCAAGAATGCGGAGTAGGACATCCCTTGGGCCGCGCGGAGGCGTTCGTGGAGTGCGAGGGGATCGCCGCTGAAGTCTGCCCTCATGCGCAGCGTGTAGTTGACTTGGTATACGGATCCGTCCCGAATGGCCTCGCGGACGGCGCCGATGGATCGGCGGTACTCCGAGCCCTCGACGTCCGGAGTCCACTCTCCCAGCTCGAATCGTGAGGGGGGACGTTTGTCCTCGTGCTCGAGGGGCCGCTCGAAGATGCCGAACCAGAGCAGCGGCAGGGGCCCGCTCTCTTTGGTGCGAAGAGCCGCGTCGAGAGCTGGTGCCGCCTCGTAGGAAACGAATCCGGCGGCCCAGCGGCCTGCAGATGCGGCCGCTTCCACGCGTGCCAGTGCGGGAGCCACGTCCTCCAGCCGGTCAGCCGATATGATCTCAACGGGATCTCGAAAGGTGAGTGGCCGTGCCGAACTGGAAGCAGATTCCGCCCCGGCGGGAAGGGACCCACCGGGGTGGAAATCGAAGTGAAGGACTGGACTGGTGTTGGGCATTCCCTCCGGAGTTACTCTTCCAAGAACTCGCGAAAGAACGAAATCGTCGCCGGCCACGCTCCGTTCGCGGCGGCCTGGTTTGCTCCGTCCTGACCGCTTTGGCGGCCCAGGAAACCGTGTCCGGCGCCGTCGTAGATATTCACGTCGTAGCGCTTGTTGAGACGTTCCATTTCGGTCTGGGCGGCTGGGATCGTTGAGTTCACCCGGTTGTCGTTTCCCCCATAGAGGCCCAGCACGGGCGCTGCAATGTTGGCGAGGGCCTCCGTGGCCGGGGAAGTGCCGTAGTAGACCACGGCCGCATCCAGATCCTCGAAGTCCACGGCGAAGTTGAAGCTCGTGGATCCTCCCCAGCAAAACCCCACGACGCCCACCTGGCCGGTGGCGGCAGGAAGGGACGTGCCGTACGCGGCTGCGGCTCTCAGGCGCCGATTGACTTCAGCGGGATCGAGATCTCGGATGGCGCGTCCGACCTCGGAGGAAGCCATGGACTCCGTCCCTGCACCACCCCGGCCCTTCCCGGACAACAAGTCCGGCGTGATGGCGATGAACCCGTCCGCCGACAGTTGGTCGCCCACGGCTCGTGCCCAGTCGGACATCCCACGGATGTCGTGAATGACCACCACCACGGGGGCCGCGTCGCTTCTCTCGGGATAGGTGACCCAGGCTTGCACCTGATCTCCGTCACCGGCGTCGTACCTGACCCACTCTCCATGGCGGGGCGAGGCGTCGAGCCGTGCCGTGG
Source organism: Longimicrobiales bacterium (assembly GCA_029941275.1). Taxonomy (GTDB): domain Bacteria; phylum Gemmatimonadota; class Gemmatimonadetes; order Longimicrobiales; family Gaopeijiaceae; genus UBA822. The sequence continues at coordinate 3,923 of JAPYQK010000007.1, forward strand.
CCGTCGTTCCGTCGGCGGGCAGACTTTGCGCCAAGCTGGCCGTCGGAGTGAAGGGGAGGAGCATGATGGTCAGGGCCCCCGCGATGTACAACCGGACGAAAAGCTTCTGACGGGGCATTGGATCAGGGAGAGAGAGGATCATTGGGGCCTCCAGGGCAGACGGTGCGGCTTCCAAGGCAGAGATGTGCGACTGCGAACGGCGTGAACCTACGTCCGTCACAGGCCAAGATTCAACTCGATTCCAAAGTAGCGTTCGTCCGTAAGGAAAAACTGGCCCATGGGGGAAGGCCCGTTTCGGTAGATTCCGCTCAACCGGGCCGAGCGGTGTCCGTCCCGAACGACCAGGCCGATCCGGACGGAGAATTGGCTCGCCCACTCCGTGCGATCACTGCTCTGCCAGTCCAATCCCGCTTCCAACGAAACTTCGTCGCGTGTCCAAGGATGGACGCTGGCGTCGACGCCAAACCGGATCAGCCCATCGTCGGAGAAGGTCGGGCCGAGCGGCACCTCGTTCTCTAGGCTGGAGCGGACCACCAGGCTTCCGCCTCCGTAGATCCTGAAATCGCCCGGTTCGTAGGCGAGCAAAGCTTCGACGGTCTCCGTGGTGAAATCGATGCGCTCCACGCCCGCCTCGATCAACTCGTCGCCGACGTGGGCGCTCCAGTGCTGAAGACGGAGGCGGCCGGACCACACACCGCGCGCGATCTCCACCGGGAAGGCCACGATCCAATCAGAGGCTATGAGGTCGGCGCTCGAGACGTCCAGCCTGAAACGGCCGAAGACCCCGGCCTGCAGCCCCACGGTCAGTCCTCCATCGACCCATTGCTTCGGTTGCCAGATCCGGACGTTCCCCCCGAGCGCGACGTCGGCCTGTGGGGTGGTCTCCAGGCGCTCCCCCTCAATGTCGAAGGGTTGGCGTTCCGCGGGGTTGGCCCGGCTCCGGAATACGGTGCTCCACACCGAGCCTACCGCGAAGGTCGGCTCACGGACCGACGCGTTCGGCCGGGAGAAGTGCGCGACCTCCGGAAACCAGGCGTCCCGGGCGACGTCCTGAGCCCCATCCCTGGCCGCATCCTGAGCCCGCCCCACGCTTGGAAGAATGAGTAGAGTCAGGGAGGGGAGGAGAGGTGCGAACCTCCAACACTTGGAAAACCAATGGCGGGTGATGGACAACATTTCGGAGATTGTACCTCCATGCCGTGGCTCCGCAACCGCAGGTAGCCTGTGCTGCAGTGCCGTCACTCTTACGGGCCACGCCGGATTGACCCGGAATTCTTTTGTCAGACACAGTGCCCACCGAAATCTAGATGGGACCCACCGCAGCCCCTGGTGGTACGACAACCCTAAGGGCGCTGAACGGCGTTGGCGTCGACGGCGATCACCGAACCAAATGGGCAGGTAACTGTGGCCACCGACCGCGTAAAGATCCCCAACCAAGCGACGTACGCACCGTTTGCTTTGGCCGACGTATTCATCCTTGCTCCTTTGGCCTCCCGGTTGCTGCTGGGCGCGACCGTGCCAGGCCGCATCGTGCAGGCCCTCTCTTTAGGAGCATATGCGGGGAGCGCGTTGAGCGACTGGTGGGCCCGCAAGGAAGCCCGCCCCATCGACTTCGAAGAGGCCTTCGGTCAAGATCCCGCCAATCTGGAGTCGATGAGCGACGAAGCACGCCAGGAAGAGGTCAAGGACCTAGTGGCCGTGATGAACCGGGACTACAAGCCCTCAAAGTATTCCCGCAAAGAGTTGGCCGAGATCGTGAACGAGCAGCTCACCGAGTACATCGCTTCGGTTACGGGGCAGCGCGTCGAGACCAGTTCTGAAGTACGCGACATGGCGCTCTCGAAGGTGCTTTTCCCGTTCGCGCTGGGTGCCTGTGACATTCTCTCGGGTGATGTCACGATCTTCCGCGATACCGGCGTGTTTGAGCCACACATCATCACGCACGAGTTCTGCCACAGGAAAGGCTACTACAAGGAGCTCCAGGCACAGGCCATCGCCTACTTGGCGCTGAGCACCTCGGACGACCCGGTCCTGGTGCAGTCCGCCCTCGCCGAGCGTACACATCGCGACCTAAAGGTCTTGGCGGATTCGGATTTTGACCGCTACCACGAACTCGTGGACGAAGCGGGTTTACGTGAGGAACTGGCGAAGGATTTTCACGCCATCCGGCCCGAGCCGTCGGCCTATGAGAATGCGGTTTGGACGGTCATGAAGCCGATCATGGAAGAGCGCATGAAGATGACCGGGCAGAACGGTCTTTCCGATTACGACGTGGGATTTACGGACTTCTTGCACAAGAAGGGCTGACCAGCGACCCCTCCCCAGGAGGTTGCCGCCATGGAGGCGCAACCGCCTTCGTCTTGGCTCGACGGCCCGGTGTTGAACCTTGGCCGCGTTCCGTGGACCGAGATCGGGCACGTTGCGGTGCATGATGATCCCGAGAGCTTGGCGGTCATAACTACCGTCCAGAAGGCGTACGAAAACCGCATTTGGGCACTAGATCAGGTGCGGCAGGCCACCGAATAATTGCTCCGGGTTCTGTCCCGACGGCATGATTAGGCGAGTTCGATCCTTGGTCACGGGCGACCCTTCTTTCCGCCTCCTGCACACCCAGGGCTGACGGGAGCGACTTTTTCCCCTACATTGCCGCCCGGTTGCAAACGAGTCCACTCCGAATCCTGGTTGAATAATGAGCGCGATCATTCCCGCGGTAATCGGTATTGCGTTGGTGGCTTTGGGTTATTTCGTCTACTCGAAGTTCATTGCCGAGAAGATCTACCAGCTCGACCCGAATTTTGAGACACCGGCCCATGCCTTACAGGACGACGTGGACTTCATTCCCACGAACCGGGTCGTACTGTGGGGCCACCACTTCACGGCCGTCGCGGGCGCGGCGCCCATCATCGGGCCCGCTATCGCCGTCATTTGGGGCTGGTTACCTGCGTTCATCTGGGTGATTGGCGGAACGATGTTCTTCGCCGGTGTGCACGACTTCGGCGCGATTTGGGCCAGCGTTCGCAACGAGGGACGGTCCGTTGGATCGCTCACCGGGGATGTGGTGAGTCTGCGTGCACGAACGCTGTTCATGATCGTCATCTTCTTTCTCTTGATGATGGTCAACGCGGTGTTTGCGGTCGCCATTTCCAACGCGTTCGTGGAGACACCCAGCAGCGTAATTCCGGCCTGGAGCGCGATCGTGGTGGCCGTGGCGATTGGAATTCTGATCTACAAGATGGGCGTCCCGATTCTTTGGCCGACCATTATCGGCACGATCATCCTTTATGCGGTGATCTACCTGGGAGAGGCGGTTCCAGTCTCGTTGCCCGATACCTTCATGGGCCTGGGGGCTGCTCCACAGTGGATCGTGATTCTGTTCATATACGCCACGGTCGCGTCACTGCTGCCGGTTTGGTTGCTGCTGCAGCCGAGGGACTACATCAACGGTATTCAGTTGATCATCGGGCTGGGCTTGCTGTTCGGTGCCGTGTTCGTGGCCAACCCCACCATCGTCGCTCCGGCCTTCAACACGAACGTTCCGGATGGGACGCCTCCGTTGTTACCCCTGCTCTTCGTGACCATCGCCTGCGGGGCCCTTTCCGGATTCCACGGTTTGGTGGCGTCGGGTACCACCTCCAAGCAGCTGGATAAGGAGACGGACGCACGCTTCGTGGGGTATCTGGGCTCGTCCGGTGAAGGACTCCTTGCTCTCGTCACGATTCTCGCCGTCTCCGCCGGCTTCGCTTCGCTCGGGGAGTGGCAGGCGACGTTCTCTGAATTCGGTGCGACGGGCATCCCGACATTCGTCGCCGGCGGGTCGCAGATCGTTTCGGACGGAACGCCGCTCTCGCGGGAATTCGCTGCAACACTTCTCGCGGTCATGGCCGTTCTGTTCGCGGGTACGACGATGGATGCTGGAGTTCGTCTTCAGCGTTACATCATCCAGGAATGGGGCACCATCTACAAGATCCCCGTGTTGCAGAACGGATACGTTGCGACCTTCGCGGCGGTGGCGGCTTGCCTCGCGCTGGCGTTCGGGGCGGGTGGTGCTGATGGTCAGGGTGGCATGCTCATCTGGCCTCTCTTCGGTACCACGAATCAGCTGTTGGCGGGCCTTACGTTGCTCGTGATCAGCGTCATGCTGGTCAAGCTCAAGCGTCGGTACATCTTTACGATGGTGCCCATGGTGTTCGTCACGACAATGAGCTTTCTCGCGGCGCTCTACCAGCTGTGGGATCTATTCAGCAGCGGCAGTTATGTGCTGATGGGGTTGGACGTCGTGGTGATCATCCTGTCGGTACTCGTCATGCTTGAGGCAACGTCCGCCTTCACGAGGGAGAAGAAAGCGGCCGCCGCGTCGTAGGCGGAGCTTGAAGCCACGCTCGGCTGGACGTTGGGATAAACGGAACGGCCGGCCACTCGCACGGGTTGATTGATCGTGCGGGTCGGCCGGCGGTCCGAATGGGCCGACTGGTTGCGGAGTCGCTACAGAGAGTCGCTGGCTGGTAGAGAAGGACTCATCGGCTGATGGGCTCAACGGAAAGGACTGGCTGGACGCCAATGAAGTGGCCTGACATCAAGAAAAAGCTTCGTTGGTGGGGGTACCTGGCCACCGAGGCCTACAATGCTCCCTACCGCGGTGCGGTGGCGCGTGCCAAGCGTGAGCAGGACGATCTCTTCATGCTGCTCATCTTCTCGGAGATGATGGGGGTCCCCAACCCGGTCGCCTACTATACGCTTGAGTTGCAGCCGATCATGCTCGAGCGCTTCCACGAGTGGCACACGCGTATGGGGATGGAGCATTCGCCTCTCGACGACTTCAGATGCTGCTGAAGATCTACGACTCCACGTGCCGCTGAAGATCGAGTTGCTCCTGAAGCTCGGGAGGCTCCCCAAGATCGAGGGGCGCTCGAAAGTTGAGACGCTATTGAACGCTGTGGGGGTGTAGCGACCGTGCATCGACTCTTCGACCGGCGTATCGTTTTCGTGGGAGGGAAGGGGGGGGTCGGCAAGACCACCACTGCGGGTGCGCTCGCACTCATGGCGGCCGATACAGGCCGTACGACCTTGCTCGTTTCGACGGACCCGGCGCACTCGCTTGGCGACGTTTTCGACATGCCGATCGGAAACGAGGAAACCGCTCTTGGACCGAACCTCACGGGTTTGGAAATCGATCCGGAGGCCGAAGCCGAGAGCCACATCGCTTCGGTCAAGATGAGCATGAAGTCGCTGGTGGCCCCGAGGATGTACCAGGAGATCGACCGACAGCTCGAGCTCGCCCGCCACTCGCCCGGCACGATGGAAGCGGCGCTGCTCGAGCGTATGGCCGATCTCATGGTGGACGCCAAGCGCCGCTTCGATCTGCTGATTTTCGACACGGCCCCGTCGGGCCACACGATCCGCCTTCTCGCCCTGCCGGAGTTGATGGCTGCGTGGAGTGACGGAATGCTCGGATACCGTGATCGCTCGCGAAAGCTCGGTGAACTGCTCGACCTGTTCGGCAAGCAGCACTCTAAGGAGGACGAGTTCGGGATGATCGGCGGCTCCATGGAGGAGCCGGATGAGAGCCGTGACGGCCGAATCCAGGAAATTCTGCTGAAGCGGCGCCGCAAATTTCACAAAGCCCGTGAACTCCTCACGGACCAAGAGGTCACGGCTTTTTTGCTCGTGCTCAACGCCGAGCGGCTACCGATTCTCGAGAGCAAGAAGACGCTCGACCTCCTGGCCAAGTTCAGCGTTCCCGTGGCAGGGATGATCGTGAACCGCTTGTTGCCACCCGACGCGGAGGGTGAGTTTCTCCGGGAGCGTCGGCTTCAGGAGAATGAATATCGCGACGAGATCGACCAGACTTTCGAGCATCTCCACCGCGTCTACATCGAACTTCTTCCGCACGACGTCCATGGGGTGGCCACGCTTCGCAAGATCGGCGAAGTCATCGTACGGCAGTTGTGAGCCCCGTCCTCCTTCGGATCTCCGCCGCCATCGACCGGCTGAACGACCGAATCGGATCGGCCATCCAGTGGCTCGCGCTGGTGATGGTGATCATAGGAGCCTTCAACGCCATCGCGCGCTACGCCGATCGGTACACCGGCCTCTCGCTCAGCTCGAACGCCTACCTCGAATTGCAGTGGTACCTCTTCAGTCTCGTGTTTCTCATGGGTGCGGCGTACGGGCTGAACCATGACTACCACGTTCGGGTGGACGTGCTGTACGCACGGTTGGACCGTCGAGGGCAGGCCTGGATCGATTTGATCGGGTCGGTTCTTTTCCTCGTCCCGTTCGCAGGGGTGATGCTCTGGGTTTCGTGGGGCCCGGTTGTGAATAGCTGGGCGATTCTCGAGACCTCTCCAGATCCTGGGGGACTGCCACGTTATCCGATCAAATCAGTCATTTTGGTGTCGTTCTTCCTGCTACTTCTTCAAGCGATCAGCCAGATCGTGAAGAACGCTGCGATTCTGACGGAACCCGGAGCCTCCGGGACGGATGATTCGTCGGGCGCGACTGGGACGCCCGGAGCGGATGGGACCGGCGGAGCGCCGAGCCCCGGTTCGCCGGGTGTGACGAACTAGTGGGAGAAGTTTGGGGACCGACGATGTTGCTGGGGGCGCTCGCGCTCATCTTCACCGGCTACCCGGTTGCGTTCGCTCTAGCCGGCACGTCTCTGGTGTTCGCTCTCATTGGGACGCTGGTCGGCCAATTCGACCTGGTTCTTCTTCGTGCACTTCCGGATCGCACGTTCGGGATCATGGCCAACTATACGCTGTTGGCCGTCCCCTTCTTCATCTTCATGGGCACAGTACTCCAAAAGTCCGGCTTGGCCGAGGACCTGTTGAAGACGATCGGTCTTCTTTTTGGCCGCTTCCGCGGCGGGCTGGCCATCGGTGTGATCGGCGTGGGAGCGCTTCTGGCCGCCGCGACAGGTGTGGTGGGCGCCTCGGTCACCGCCATGGGGCTGATCTCTCTCCCGGTGATGACGCGCCACGGTTACAAGGACGAACTGACGGTCGGTGTCATCGCTGCGGCCGGCACGTTGGGCCAGATCATTCCGCCCAGCATCGTACTGATCGTACTCGGCGATCAGATGGGCGTGTCCGTCGGTGCGCTCTTCCGAGCCGCGTTGGTTCCCGGGCTGATCCTGACGGGGGCGTATGTCGTGTACGTGATCGGGGTGGCCATCGTGAGACCCGACGACGCGCCCGCCATGTCCGAGGAGTCGCTCGACATCCCACCAGCCGAGCTCCTACGCCGTGTCATGGGCTCCATGCTTCCGCCACTCATGCTGATTCTGGTTGTGTTGGGCAGCATCTTCGCAGGCGTAGCCACCCCGACCGAGGCCGGATCGCTGGGTGCAGTAGGCGCCATGGCACTCGCTGCCGCCCATCGCCGCTTGTCCATGAAAGCCTTGAAGGCTGCAATGCAGGACACCACGCGCCTCACGATCATGGTCATCTATTTGCTGATCGGCTCTACCGCGTTCACGCTGGTGTTCCGAGGACTCAACGGCGATCTCTGGATTGCCGACATGCTCACCGATCTTCCGGGCGGAGCGCTCGGGTTTCTGATCGTCGTGAACGTCATCGTCTTCGCGCTCGGGTTCTTCATCGACTTCTTCGAGATTGCCTTCATCATCGTGCCGTTGATCGTAGCGCCGGCCCAGATTCTGGGCCTGGATCTGACGTGGTTGGGGATCGTCTTGGCGCTGAACATCCAAACGTCGTTCCTCACACCCCCGTTCGGATTTTCACTCTTTTATCTGAGGGGGGTCGCACCACCGAGCATCTCCACGACTACGATCTACCGAGGGGCCATCCCATTCATCGTGATTCAGTTGATCGTGCTCGCGGGCGTGATCGTCTGGGTGTTGCGATAGCCGATTACGTTCCGCAGGTACGCTCGGGACCTAATGGAGTCGCGCGGTATAGTCGCCTGGGTTCACGAGTCGAAGGAGTGAACTTAGCCCGCCCTACGTCCTGGAAAACGCGAAGTCGGTATAGACCGATTCATTGGTGGAGAAGTACGAAAAGGTCTCGGCACGGAAGGCCCTCCATGAGTCGTAGACCCGCCGGAAATCCTGGTCTGCGGTGGCCTCCTCTTCGAGGTAAGCTTCGGTTTCGGTCCAGGCCGCCTGCATGATTTCGTCCGAGAATTCACGCACGGTCACACCGTGTTCGTTCGTGAGACGGGCCAACGCCGGCGGGTTTTCGATGTCGTAGCGACCCAGGGTCATGAGCGTGGCGGCGTCACACGCAGTCCCGAGTGCGGCTTGGTAGGCGGGGGGCAGATCGTTCCACGCTTCGAGGTTGACCTGTAACACCGTCGATGGCCCCGGCTCCCACCACCCTGGCACGTAGTAGTTCTTCGCGATCTCGTGGAATCCGAGCTTTTCGTCGTCATACGGTCCCACCCACTCGGCGGCGTCGATCACGCCACGCTCCAGGGCCGGATAGATGTCGGGGCCACCCAGGACGGTGACGGTGACTCCGAGACGAGCCATGATTTCTCCCGCGAGTCCGGGAATACGCATTCGCACACCGCGCAGGTCCGCGAGGGTGTCGACCGGCCTCCTGAACCATCCGCCGAACTGCACACCCGTATTGCCGAAGGGAATCGTGATCATTCCGAAGTCCGAGTAGATTCCCCGGAGCAGGTCCAGACCGCCCCCATACTTGAGCCAGGCGGTCTGCTGGCGCGCGTTCAACCCGAACGGGATGGACGTTCCGAACGCCAGCGCCGGGTGTTTTCCGATGTAGTAGTAGTCGGCGGTATGTCCGGCGTGCACGGTGCCGGCCTGTACTGCGTCCATGACCTGCAGCGGTGGGACCAATTCTCCCGGAGGGAATACGCGGACCGTGAAGTTCCCGCCCGTGAGTTCGGCAACCCGATCTGCTACGAGAGTTCCGGCGCCATGAAGAATGTCCAAGCTCGTCGGATAGCTCGAAGCCATTCGCCAGCTGACTCGGGGGCCGGAGACCCCTCCAGTCTCGCCCACTTCCTGCGGTTCCGAGCCCGCACACCCGGCTAGCACGTTCGTCCCTGCGGCTCCGAGGCCGGCTTTCTTGACGAAGTCCCGACGATTGAAGTGCTTCATTCCACGTCCTCTGTAGCGATCGATTCGGGGTAGGTTCCCTTCATACCGATGGTGCGCTGGGACAGCGGCGGTCCGAGTAGGAGCAAAACACACGGCAGTCCGGCGGCTTGGGTGTCAGTGTGGTCGGACAGGTGAGGGTAGCCGTCATACGGTCAGTCAAAAAAGATCTCGGATGACAGGTTTGGTCACTTTGCCCATGGCATTTTTCGGTAGATCCTCCAACAACAACAGTGTCTTTGGGATCTTGTACGCCGACATACGCGATGCTGCCCACTCTTTCAGGTCCGGGAGTTCCACCTGTTCTCCTTCCGCGGCCACCACGGCAACCGCCACCACTTCTCCCCAGGTGTGGTCCGGCAAGCCGACCACGGCACACTCACGGATCGCAGGATGTGTCAGCAAGGTAGCCTCGATTTCCAGGGCGGACAGCTTGTACCCGCCCGACTTGATGATATCCACGGACAGGCGGCCCATGATGCGGTAATACCCGTCCTCCAACACCGACATATCCCCCGTACGGAACCACCCATCCACGAAAGAGTCCCGCGTCACGTCGGGCTTGTCCCAGTACTCGGAGAACACGCAGGGCCCACGAACCTGAATCTCTCCGGGTTCACCCTCCGCTTCGATAACCTCGCCTGATTCACTGACCAATCTGATGACGACGCCAGGAAGTGGTTGGCCCACAGCACCCGGCCTGCGCTCTCCGTGCAGAGGGTTCGAGAGCCCCATGCCTATTTCCGTCATTCCGTAGCGCTCAAGAAGCTTCTGGCTGGTCAGGCCGGTCCATTGTTCGTGCACACTGGCCGGAAGAGCCGCAGAACCCGACACCATGAGTCGCATCTGAGCAAAACCATCGGTGAATCGTGCCAAGTCTTTCTCGTCGGCGTCCTCCAGAATCCGGATGAGCTTCACGTAGATGGTCGGGACGGCCATGAACACCGTGTACTGCCTGTCGGCAACTCGCTCCAGCACCTCCGTTGCATCGAAGGGGCCGACGCAATCAACGCGTGCGCCCGACCACAACCCGCAGCTCATCACGTTCACGATGCCGTGTACATGATGAAGAGGCAGAAACAGCGGAATCGAGTCATCGGATTGCCAACCCCAAGCCTCCACCAGCGTCGTGATCTGTGCCTGGATATTGGCGTGTGTACTCACGACACCCTTGGGCTTGCTGGTCGTGCCGCTGGTGTATAGGATCATCGCTCGCCTCTCACCGTCTAGATCTGGCAGCGGCAAGGACTCCTCGGATGAAAGCTGGTCATAATTGAGGAGGGGCTTCGAGAGTCGATCACACAGCGGCCGGAGTTTCTCCAGCGAATGCTCGAGCACGATGATTCGATCGACCTGGGCATCGGTGATCACATGCTCGAGCTCCGGGTCCGCCGAGGAAAGGCTCAGCGGCACTGCGATGCCACCGGCTCTCCAGATGCCCCACTGGACTGCGGTGTACTCGAAGCTTGCACCGATGAGATATGCGACCCGCTCTTCACCCAGGTCGGTCGAGCCGTCCAACAGACTGGCCGCTATTCCCGCCGATGCAGACAGCAGCGAGTCGTACGAATGATCCTGACCGCCCGAGGTCAGCGCGACACGGGCCCCGAAGGTCTTCGCCCGCTCGACGAGTTCAAGTTCGGGCATATGAGGTAATCTCCTCGATCCAGCGGCGTTGAGTCAGGGACAGGGCGGCGTTTCGGTACCCTCGGTGGTTCACTGTATTTCCGGGACCGGAGACTAGCCCATGATCGCCCTGATGACCACAAAGATCACCGAAGGCCCCAGCAGTGCACCCAGCCCTGTATAGAACGTGGCCGTCATCGCACCATACGGGACCAGACGTTCGTCGGTGGCGGCCAGCCCCCCCGCCACTCCACTCGTGGTACCCATGAGGCCGCCATAAATCATCGCCGAACGTGGATTGTTCAACCCGATCAGGGGCGCGACGAACGGAGTTCCAGCCATCACCAGCATGGACTTGATGAGTCCGGCCGCGATGCTGAGTGCCATCACGTCTGAGCTCGCGCCAATGGCCGCACCGGTCACGGGGCCCACGATGTACGTCGCGGCGCCGGCCCCGATGGTGGTCATGCTCACGGCATCGGTATAACCGAAGGCGTAGGCCACCCCAGCGCCGATTGCAAACGAGACGAACACGCCGACAAACAGAGAGACGATCCCACTCGTTCCAGCACGCTTGAGCTCTTTCGTGTTCACGCCGAAAGCGGTGGCGATGATCGCGAAGTCCCTGAGCATGCCGCCGCCCATCAATCCGATACCGGCAAGGACCTCAAGATCGGCAACGCCGCGGCTTCCCCCGGTCACGACACCCCCAAAATAGGCTGCCAGCAAGCCCAACATGATGGCGATCGCCGAGCCGTGAAGTTTCCTTTTTGTGAAACGCGCGGACAGCTGATAGGACACCCACACGGTGATCCCTACGATGGCGAAGGCGGTGATCAAGCCATATCGGCTCATCACCCCAGCCATGAGATCGATGATCGTGGTCATGAGCCCTGCTCGCTTGGTGGGTCCGGCAGCGGCGGAGATGGCTCACCGCCGATGCGACTGAGCACGGGTACCAGGGCACAGCTGACGACAACCGCCAGGACGCCCGCCACCACTGCCGCAGCTCCCCCCCTTACTGCCGCCACCGCGTTCTGGCTGGCCGCCATCGCCACGACCACCGGGATGTAGATCGCGCTCCAGAACGTGATGCCCTTCTGGGAGATGGGGTCGAGGCGACCACTGGCCTGCCCTTTGGCTGCCACCAGAATCAGCAGCAACATGGAGATGCCGACCCCGCCAACGTTGGCGTCGATGCCGATCATCACCCCGATCAACTGCCCGATGAACGCGCCGACCAGCATGCACCCCGCGAGCAGCGCTACCCCGTAGATCACCATGGGCGGTACCTAGATGACGGTTGGCAGGGAGGAAGTTTCAGACCGTCGGCCCTTCAAAGAACGGATTCTCGCCCGAGGAGTGGTCGGTGACGTCGTGGATGACTGTTACCTCAGGCACCGCTTGGCGAACCATACGTTCCACGCCCTGCCGGAGCGTCATGCGCGACATGGCGCACCCCTGGCACCCGCCTCCCATTTCCAGGTAGATCTCGGTGTCCTCGACACCCACCAGCGTGATCGTCCCGCCATGCGAAGCGATGGCTGGATTGATCTCTGCGTCCAGTACGCTCTTTACACGTTCTGCGAGCGGGCCCTCGAGGACAGGTCCAGCGGTTTTGTTGGTCTCGGCCAAAGACACCTCGAAACCACTTTCATTTACCCGCTGAACGAAATCCACGGTTGCGCCTTCCAAGCGGGATCGGGAGTCCTCTTCTATCACGATGGTCAGGTCGCCGACGTCCACAGATTGTTCGCTCTCACGAATGTCGTCGGGACCGACGAGCGTGAGCTCGAAGTCCGGCGCCAGGGGTGTTCCCCCGGTGATCCCGATCCGTAGGGCAGAAAACTCGCTCTCGTCCTGATCCAGGTAGCTGCGAACCACTTCTCGCGCCTTGTCCGTCAGCGTTATCATCAGCACTCCTCCGATTCATGAGTCCAGCCCTATATACCTGATACCTGCGACTTGCGGGCCTATACCCGCGTTCACTCGCGGGGTTCTTGCTCGGTTGATACGGTGGGCCGACCGGTCTAGCTTCCAACCCTCCGACCTACCCGATCACCGGTTCCTTGGATCGATCCCGATGGTGCAAACTCGATGGTGAAGCTCGATGGCTGAAACATCCTTAATGGACAAGCTCACGTCCCTGGCCAAGCGCCGGGGATTCATTTTCCAGTCGTCGGAGATCTACGGTGGGACAGGGTCGGTATGGGACTACGGCCCGCTCGGCATCGAGCTGAAACGTAACGTCAAGGAACGTTGGTGGGCCACCATGGTGCATCAGCGCGACGATGTCGAGGGACTCGACGCGTCGATCCTAATGCATCCGAAGGTCTGGGAGGCTTCCGGCCACGTAAGCGGCTTCACGGATCCGCTCGTGGAGTGCGGCAGCTGCCACCGACGTTTCCGTGCCGATCTCCCCGAGGTTGCGGGGGGGCAGTGTCCGACGTGCGGAACCAAGGACACGTTCGGCGAAGCGCGCATGTTCAACCTCATGTTCAAGACCTTCATGGGCCCGGTCGAGGAGGACGCTTCGGTCATCTACTTGAGGCCCGAGACGGCTCAGGGATCTTACGTGAATTTCCTGAACGTTCAGACGTCCGCACGGCAGAAGATTCCGTTCGGGATCGCCCAGATCGGAAAAGCGTTCCGGAATGAGATTACACCCGGAAACTTCATCTTTCGGACGCGTGAGTTCGAGCAAATGGAACTCCAGTTCTTCGTGGAGCCGGGGGACGACGATGAGTGGTTCGACTACTGGATGAACGCCCGTATGGAGTGGCATCTCTCGCTGGGGATTCGTAAGGAGAAGCTCCGCTTCCACGAACACGGACCCGACGAACTCGCGCATTACGCCAAGAAGGCGTTCGATATCGAGTACGAGCACTCGTTCGGATGGACGGAGCTCGAGGGGATTCACAACCGAACCGACTTCGACCTGGGACGGCACCAGGAGTACTCGGGCAAGCGCCTCGAATACATCGATACGGCCGCGGGCAAACGTTATTTGCCTTTTGTGGTCGAGACGGCCGTAGGCGTGGACCGCACGGTTCTCGCGGCGTTGGCCGACGCGTATACCGAGGAAGAGGTGGACGGAGAAGAACGGGTGCTTCTCAAACTTGCTCCGAATCTCGCTCCGTTGAAGGCCGCCGTCTTCCCGCTGGTGAAGAAGGATGGGCTGCCTGAGATCGCCCAGAAGTTGCATGCCGATCTGCGGTCTCGTTCGATCCCGTCGTTTTATGACGCGGCGGGCTCGATCGGTCGGCGCTATCGGCGCCAGGACGAAGCGGGGACGCCATGGTGCGTTACAGTGGACGGGCAGACGTCGGAAGACGGCACGGTCACGATTCGGGATCGCGACACGCTCGAACAGGTCCGGGTCGCTGCGGAAGCTGTGCCAGGATGGATCCAGGATCAGCTTGCCGGCTCCTGATACTGCGCAACCGCTCACCCACCCACCGTTGCCTCAACCGTTGACTTGAGTCAGGAGGCCGGATTGTCGTCGAAGTCCGAAGTCTTCAGTTCCCGCTGGGGGATGCTACTGGCGATGCTCGGCATGGCCGTGGGCACGGGAAATATCTGGCGTTTTCCGCGCGTCGCCGCGTCCAACGGTGGCGGCTCCTTCCTGGTGGCGTGGGCGGTCTTCCTGCTTCTCTGGTCCGTACCGCTCCTGATCCTCGAGTTCGGGATGGGGAAAGCCACACGATCGGGGACGATCGGGTCGTTCGTGAAGACGATCGGTCCCGGCTTCGCCTGGATGGGGGCGTGGGTGGCCTTCGTGGCGACGGCCATCATGTTCTACTACAGCGTGGTGATGGGTTGGACCATCCGCTTCTTCCTGGCCAGTGTGACTGGGGCCGTACCCTCCGAGGTACCCGAGGCCTTCTGGGAAGGGTACGCGGGTACCCCCTCGGCGTTGCTCACGCACGTGGTCGCCATGGGCCTGGGTCTCTTCGTCGTATCCAAGGGTGTGAAGGGAATCGAGACCGCGGCCAAGGTCCTGATCCCCAGCCTCATTGTGTTGATGATCGTTTTGGCGATCCGGGCGGTCACCCTCCCCGGCGCCGCGGATGGACTGGCCTTCCTCTTTACACCGAATTTGGCCGACTTGGCAGACTCCAGTATCTGGTTGGAAGCGCTGACGCAGAACGCGTGGGATACCGGGGCGGGGTGGGGTCTAATCCTCACGTACGCCATCTACATGAGAAGCCGAGAAGACACGGCGCTCAACGCTTTTGTCATCGGGTTCGGAAACAATTCGATGTCGCTTCTGGCAGGCATCATGGTGCTGTGCACCGTTTTTTCTGTGATGCCGGATGCTGCCGATCAGGTCGTGGGGGCGGGCAACGAGGGGCTGACCTTCATTTGGGTGCCGCAACTGTTCGCGCTGATTCCGGGCGGTCGGTTCTTCATGACGCTGTTTTTCCTGGCGCTGGTGTTCGCCGCGTGGACGTCCCTGGTGGCGATGATCGAGTTGGCCAGCCGAATTCTGATCGATCTGGGTATCAAGCGGAGCCGGGCGATCGCCATCGTCGGGATAGCCGGTATCGCTTTTGGGGCGCCCAGCGCTCTGAATTGGACGGACACGCCGGGCGCTGGGCCGTTCTTCGCGAATCAGGATTGGGTGTGGGGTGTGGGCCTCATGCTGTCGGGCTTCTTCTTCGCGTTTGCCGTGCTCAAGTACGGGGTCACCGAGTGGCGCGCCAAGTTCATCAACACGGGGGACTCGGACATCCACGTCGGGGCTTGGTGGGACTGGAGCATTCGCCTGGTGATCGTGGAGGCGGTGGTGCTGATGGGATGGTGGCTGGTCCAGGCCCGAGGGGAATCGTTCGGTGAGACTTGGACGCTCTTCTCGTCGTTCAACATCGGTACCGTTCTGATTCAGTCGGCGATCGCTCTCGTGGTGCTCGTGCTGCTCAACGGCTGGCTGGTCTCGAAACTTTCTTCGGAAAAGGACGATGGCTAGGGAGTCGAAGGCCGCGCGAGTTGATCGGGCGAGTGAGGTGTTCGACCTGCTGACGGCGGAGTATCCCGACGCTCACTGTGCCCTGATCCACGCAAACGCCTACCAACTCGGTGTGGCCACGATCCTCTCGGCCCAGACCACGGACGAGCGCGTGAACATGGTTACGCCGGGTCTTTTCGAGCGGTATGCGACCCCGGCCGACCTGGCCGACGCCCGGCCCGAGGACGTCGAGGGGATCATCCGCTCCACAGGGTTTTTCCGAAACAAGACCAGGAGCATCATCGGGTTCGCCCAGCGTGTCACCGACCGCCACGCCGGCGATGTACCGCGCACGATGGAGGAGTTGACGGCGCTACCGGGTGTGGGGCGAAAAACCGCCAACGTGATCCTGGGAAACGCCTTCGGAATCGACGAGGGGGTCGTAGTCGACACCCATGTGAAGCGACTCTCGACGCTCTTCGTGTTCACCAAAGAAAAGACTCCCGAGAAAGTGGAGCGCGACCTCATGGGGCTGTTCCCGGAGTCGCGTTGGACCCTGCTGTCCCACTTGCTGATTTTTCACGGACGCCAGGTGTGTATCGCCCGAAGACCACGGTGTGAGGCGTGCGCGATGGCGCACCTTTGTCCGTCTTCAAGGGTTTGACACACATAGTCGAACCCAATCGCACCATAGACCCGAAACGTACGATCGAACGGAGCCGCACATGAGTTCAGACATGCCCGACCGAGCCTCCTCAGTGGCGCTTCTCGAGAGTTGGGTCGAAAACGAGGGATTGAGAAAGCACATGCTAGGGGTGGAGGCCGTTGTGCGGCACTACGCCCGAATGCACGGTGAAGATGAAGACGTCTGGGGCACGGCGGGTCTACTTCACGACCTCGATTGGGAAAAGTATCCGGACGAGCACCCGAAGCGGGCCCTCGCCGAACTGAAAGATCTGGGATACCCCGCGGCCGTTCTCCGTGCGATCGCCGCCCACGCGCCCGAGCGGTCGGGTGTCGAGCCGGAGGCACTGCTGGACAAGGTTCTGTTCGCCTGCGACGAGCTTTCGGGATTGGTGTACGCCTGCTGCCTAGTGCGACCCACTGGAATCGATGACTTGGCACCCAAGTCGGTCACGAAGAAGCTGAAGGACAAAGCATTCGCAGCCGGGGTGAATCGAGACGACGTCGCCCGTGGGGTCGAGCTTCTGGGACTCGAGCGTAGCGAGCACATTCAGAACGTGATCGACGGGATGCGGTCTATAGCGGAGGTTTTGGGAGTCCGAGCGCAGGATCGCCCTTAGGTGAGCATTTGAGGCCCGAGTCGGCTAGCCGCGCGCTGCCAGGGTCCACCCTGACCGCTGGGTTCTTCTC
>JAPYQK010000007.1:21052-29248 GCA_029941275.1 Longimicrobiales bacterium
TGCTCGCGCCGACAGGGCTCGGTGCCCAGGACGTCGAGTTGCTCGCGGAGCACTACGGCACGACTCCCCCCGACGCGTACTTCGAGGAGATCGCCCGCGACCCCGCTGCTTTCCGTCCCTCCAGGGGTTGGAGAGCTCGGTTGGGTTTGAGTCCCGATGTCTTGCTTCCGGGTGCGGGGGCGCTGAGAGCTGCCACCGTTTTGGGTCGCCGAGCAGGGCCGGTGGCCGGGACGCTGGAGGTGCCGCTCCTCTTGGGCCTCTACTCAGACACGCCCTCGATCCCTACCGGAGATGTCGGGGCGAACTTGGGCGTCAGTCTCATAGGGGCCGTCGTGCAGACGGAATTTTTCGATGGTCCGAACAGCCGATTCGGGACGATCACCGATTTCTATACGGAGCTTTCGGGCGGTCTGGTCACACTCGTGGGTCAGACACACGACTGGTTCCAGTCGAGCCTCAGTGCCGATGACGTCACGGGCAACAGCAACGGGCTGAGTCCGAGCGATGACGTCGGTGGGTTCATTGTTGAGCTACTCACCAACGCGGACGACGGAACCGTAGACTGGGGCAGGTACGACAACGACGGGCCGGATGGTATTGCCAACTCCGGGGACGACGACGGCTTCATCGATCTTCTGGCGGTGATGCACCCCACATCAGGGGCGGAGTGCGGGGGGGGTGGGGTCGGTTTGGTGTGGTCTCACTTTTGGCAGCTCACGAACTCGGCGGGCCAGGTGTTCACGACATCCACGCCTTCGGCGAACGGCGGGTTCGTCGTGGCGGACGACTTCACGATTCAGCCGGTGCTCTCGTGTGACTCGTCGACGATCAACGAGATCGGGGTCTTCGCCCACGAGCTGGGACACGGCTTCGGGCTCCCGGATCTCTATGCGGTCGGCGCGAATCACGGGGGCGTGGGGCGGTGGGGGTTGATGGGCACGGGTCCGTGGGGCTGCAACGGCCAGGGCGCCGAGAAGCCTTGCCACATGACCGCGTGGAGTAAGGAAGTGCTGGGTTGGGTGAACGTTGCGACGCTGGTTCCCGACGCGGACCTCGGCGCGCTTTCCCTGGATCCGGTAGAGACGAGCGGTGACGTAATCAGGATCGACGCCGGTGATGGAAGTGGGGACTACTACTTGTTGGAGAACCGACAACGCGTCGGTTTCGATGCCGGCCTCCTGGCGCCGGGGCTGCTCGTCTGGCAGATCGATACCGCCCGCGTGAACAGCAGGTGGGCCGACAATCAGGTGAACTCGCTGGCGTCCCGCATGGGTGTGTGGCTTCGGCAAGCAGACGGCGACAACGCGCTCGCACAGACGGGTGCCCGGGGTGACGCGGGAGATCCCTTTCCGGGAGCGTCCAGCGCGACCTCGTTCCACGCCGGGACCGAGCCGTCCTCCTTCACGTACAGTGGATTGAACGGCCTGAACGGCATCCCTGCGAACACCGCGGCCGGGCTCACCCTTTTGGATATTCGGCATGCCGGTGCCCAAATGGAGTTCCGGGTGCTCACTCGCTACCCCACCGTGACGCTCCAGTCGACTGGTCTTGGCGCGTCAGGGAGCATCTTCACGGTAGACGGAGCGGTTTCTGCCGGAACCACGGTGCCCTTTGCGTCGGCGCCTTTCCAGGGGCACACGCTCGAGGCCGCGGGCGGCGCCCTGTCCGGTCCGGGCTTCCGAAACGCTTTCACCGCGTGGAGTGACGGTCAGCCCCGGGTCCGCACCTGGACGACTGGATTGGCTGACTCCACGCTCACGGCCAGCTACCAGAACTCGGAGGTCAGCTTCGATATTACGCTGGAGAGTCCGGTCCCCGGAGTAGTGCCGGGCGTCGTTGTTTTCAACCCGGACTCCGAGCCCGGCTGGGTTCGAGAGGCCACCGAGGTGAGCGTCTTGGCGCAGCCCCAGACGGGACTGTCGTTCCGCGACTGGACGGGCGCGCTGGCCGGTCGACCCAATCCGACCACGGTGCTGTTGACGGCCCCCAGTACGGCCGCCGCACGCTTTGATCTCACGTACGCTGTGTCGTCGGATGGGGGTGTGCAAGTGAATCTGGGCGCGGCCTCCGATGTGGATATTCGATTCACCGCCCTCAACGCCAACCCGCCCCTGGATTGGGCGGCCAGTGGTCTGCCCCAAGGAATGTTCTTCGTGGGAGATAGCACCGGAGCGCTGAGGGGCTCACCGGTGACGACGGGCGATTTCGTGGTGACCGTTCGGGCCACCGATGCGATCGGACTGATCGATTCCGTCGCGGTCGGCCTAGCGGTCGGCCCGCCTGAGGTAGGCCTTCAGGTCATGGCGTTACCCTTCATGGGATTTGGGGTCACGCACAGTGCGTTGGCGACGTTCCTGGATCTCCAACGTGATGGCGACGGCACCTATGATCTAGGCGATTTTCGGGCGTGGGTCCTGGGTAATCCGAACCATCCGGTGAACGCGCCCGCTGGGACTGTCACCCACGCCCGCGCCTTGGAAGACCCTTATGTGATTCCGCTCTTCCGACGAACTCAGCCATGAGGGGCGTGAAGTTGGGCGCTGTCTTGGGCCTCTCGTTGGTGCTCGGAGCCTGCGACTGGGGACCGAGGGGACCGGGCCAACTCAGGGGAGTCGTGTCGTCGGGAGCCGTACCCATTGGAGCGATTGTGCTCGAGGTCAGCGGCCCCGGCGTCCGGAGTTTCTCGGACGCCGGCCAGACGCGTGTTTTCTACATGGAGACCCAGGCCGACGTGTACCGGGTGGTGCTGGTCGCCGCGAACCTGGAGAGCGTCCGATTTCGTGTGACGATGGACGACGTTCGAAGTCCCCCGCTGACCGTGAGTACGGTCGAGGCTGTCGACGGAAACAACGAACCGATCGCCGACTTGAGCGGAGTATTCGTGGAGCTGCGTCGGTGACCGGTGCCGCGCCCTGAGCGAGGCTCTGTTCAAGTGGGGGATGTCCTGGAGGAGGGAGGTCCCGCAGCGGCTCCGCGCTTCTAGCTGCCGTGTGGAGGAACCGGCTTGCGTTCTGAAGGCCCTTCGACTCACTGTAGATCGTTCAACGCCCCTTAAAGTCTCTCTTGCACAAATGCCCTCATGACGACTTCGACCCAAGTCACGATGCTGATCATCCTTGGTTTCGTTTGGGGCGGATTTTTCTTGGCCCTGGCCACCGCCGCCCGCAAGGAGTCCGCCAAGGAGGTTGAGGACTAGCGGGGATTCTCCGACCGGAGGCTATTTTCCGATGTTTTCTATGTTCGACCGAGAGGAGTAACGAGATGGCGCGCAGCGGTTTTACGGACACGGATGTCCCAGATCAGAGCGGGAAGACTTTCTTCGTGACCGGAGCGAACACTGGGTTGGGCTTCGAGGTAAGTAAGGTGCTGGCATGGCAGGGGGCGCGGGTACTCTTGGGGTGCCGAAACCGCATGAAGGCGCAGGATGCGGTGGCCCGCATCGAGGCGGCGCACCCCGCTGCCGACGTTGCGATCGTGGACTTGGATCTCGGCGACCTCGCGTCGGTCGAGGCGGCGGCCGAGCAGTTAAGGCAGGAGCCCCAACTCCACGGACTGGTCAACAACGCCGGGATCATGATGGTCCCGTATGCGAGGACCAAGGACGGCTTCGAGAGCCAGTTCGGGGTGAACCACCTTGGTCACTTCGCGCTCACAGGGCACTTGCTGCCGCTCCTCGAGAAAACCAGAGGCGCGCGCATCGTCAACACCAGCAGCAACGCCCACAAGATGGGTGACTTCGACTGGAATGACCTCGCGGCAGAGAAGCAGTACAAGACCACGCGCCGATACGGCATGAGCAAGCTGGCGAATCTGTTGTTCACGTTCGAACTCACGAAGCGGCTGCAGGCGGCAGGCAGCTCGGTCATGGTGGTGACCGTCCACCCTGGGGGCGCCGAGACGGATCTCGGCCGGCACCTCGCCTGGCTCCAACGGTTCGCGCCGCTGTTGCGTCCGTTCCTCAACACCGCCGCACAAGGCGCCTGGCCGACTCTCATGGGAGCCACTTGGCCCGACGCCGAGCCCAACATGTACTTCGGTCCAAGTGGCATGGGCGAGGTCAAGGGCCCGGCGAAGATCGTGCAGGGCAACGCTAAGAGCCAGGACCCCGAGCTTGCCAACAAGCTGTGGGAAGTAAGCGAGGGGTTGACCAACGTCCGCTACCTTGGCTGAGAGCTGTACCACTACGAGCGGGCCGACCGCTTGCCCGAAGTGGTGTTTTCCGTACCTTTCGCCGTGATATCTGCTCCGTCCTACACAACGTGGATCAGCTGACCTAGCGGCCCTCACCCCTCCGTATTTTCCGTTGCCTAGACGCTCTGACCTCGACTCCATCCTCATCCTGGGTTCAGGCCCAATCATTATCGGTCAGGCGTGCGAGTTCGACTATTCCGGAACCCAGGCAGTTCGTGCCCTGAAGGAAGAGGGTTATCGCGTGGTGCTGGTGAATTCCAACCCGGCCACGATCATGACGGACCCCGATATCGCGGACCGCACGTACATCGAACCGCTCACGCCCGACTGGGTCGAGCGGGTGATTGAGCGCGAGAAACCCGACGCGCTCTTGCCCACTATGGGTGGACAGACCGCGCTCAACATCGCCATGGATCTGGACCGGACGGGAGTGCTCGAGAAACACGGCGTCGAGCTGATCGGCGCGAACGCTCGATCCATTCGGATGGCTGAAGACCGTGAGGAGTTCGCGGCGGCCATGGCGCGCATCGGATTGGAGCTTCCGCACGGGGGCTTCGCGCGTACGATGGATGAGGCGATGGCCATCATCGAGGATGTCGGCTATCCGGCCATCATTCGCCCGAGCTTCACTCTCGGCGGAACGGGTGGCGGCATCGCCTACAACGCGGATGAATTCAAGGCGGCGGTCACCCGCGGCTTGGACGCCTCGCCTATCACCGAAGTACTCATCGATCGAAGCGTCATCGGGTGGAAGGAATACGAGCTCGAGGTCGTTCGGGACGCCTCGGACAACGTCATCATCGTGTGCTCGATCGAGAACTTCGATCCGATGGGGGTTCACACCGGGGACTCGATTACGGTGGCCCCGGTCCAGACGCTCACGGACGTCGAATATCAACGCATGCGGGATGCCGCCATCGCGATCATCCGCGAAATCGGCGTCGAGGCAGGGGGCTGCAACATTCAGTTCTCGGTGGACCCCGCGACGGGCGAGATGCTCATCGTGGAGATGAACCCGAGGGTGTCACGTTCCTCCGCGCTCGCGTCGAAGGCCACCGGGTTTCCCATCGCACGCGTGGGAGCCAAGCTCGCCGTCGGCTACCTGCTTCATGAGCTTCCCAACGACATCACCAAGACCACGCCCGCGTCTTTCGAGCCGACGCTCGACTACGTCGTGGTCAAGTTCCCGCGCTTCGCGTTCGAGAAGTTCCCGGAAGTGAATCCGGTGCTCGGCGTGCAAATGAAGGCGGTGGGCGAAACGATGGCGATCGGGCGGACCTTCGCGTCCGCGTGGCAGAAGGGGATTCGCGGCCTGGAAATCGGGCGGAACGGTTGGGTGGTGGGCGACCGACTCGACGACGACGGGCTGGAGTCTGACGATCCTGAGGCGCTGCTCGCGGCACTCAGGAGGCCCACTGCCGAAAGGGCGTTCCAGCTCAAGAGGGCGTTGGAGCTCGTTGAGCGTCGGCCGGCGGGCGCGGAGACCGAAACCATCGTGCTCGAGGTTGATCGGGATCCGCTTGGGAACGGCGACGGATCGGCGAGTGGGGGAGCGACCCTTACCATGGACGAGATCCAGGAGGCGACCGGCATCGACCCGTGGTTCCTCCATCAACTTCTCGAGATCGTAGACCAGGAGGCTTGGTACCGGGAGTTGGACGAGGTGGGTGCCGCCGATCTCAGAGTGATGAAACGGAACGGCTTCTCCGATGTGCAACTCGCGGATCTCCGCTCCGATACCGAGGACGCGGTCCGCGAACGCCGCTGGCAGTGGGACATTCGTCCGACGTACAACGTGGTCGACACTTGCGCCGGCGAGTTCCCGGCAGAGACGCCGTACTACTACTCCTCGTACGAAGAAGAGGACGAGTCGAACCCGTCGAGCCGCGACAAGATCGTCATTCTCGGAAGTGGTCCGAACCGTATCGGGCAGGGGATCGAATTCGACTACTGCTGTGTGCAGGCGGTGTTGGCGCTGCGGGACGTCGGATACGAAACGATCATGGTCAACTCGAACCCCGAAACCGTGTCGACCGACTTCGACGTGAGCGACAAGCTCTATTTCGAGCCGCTCACTTTCGAGGACGTCCTGGAGATCGTCGAAAGGGAAAAGCCCCTCGGTGTGGTGGTCAAACGCGGTGGTCAGACTCCTCTAAATCGGGCCGAACGGCTGGAAGCGGCGGGGGTGCCGATCCTCGGGACCTCCGTGGACGCGATCGATCGGGCCGAGCATCGAGGCCGTTTCGAGGAGGTCTGCCGAATCGTCGGAGCGACCGTGCCCAAGAACGGCATGGCGACCAGTGAGGAGCAAGCCCTCGCCGTGGCCGAGGAGGTCGGATACCCGGTGCTCGTGCGGCCGAGTTACGTACTCGGGGGGCGCGCGATGGAGATCGTCTACGACGCACCCTCGCTCAACAATTATTTCGAGCGCGCCGCTCGGGCTTCCCCGGATCATCCGGTGCTCATCGACCGTTTTATCGAGGATGCCTTCGAGGCCGACGTGGATGCACTGTGCGACGGCACGGACGTTGTAATCGGCGGCATCATGCAGCACATTGAGGACGCTGGCGTCCACTCAGGAGATTCCGCGTGTGTGCTTCCGCCCTACCTGCTCGGCGCGCGCGAGCTAGAGGAGATTCGCGAGAAGACGCGTCGCTTCGCGCTGGAGTTGGGTGTGGTTGGGCTCATGAATGTCCAGTACGCCATCCGTGAGGGTGTCGTCTACGTTCTCGAGGTCAACCCACGCGCCTCCAGGACCGTGCCCTTCGTGAGCAAAGCGACCGGCGTGCCGCTCGCGCGTCTGGCCGCCCGCCTCATGGCCGGTGAGAAGCTCGCGGACATGGACGTCCCCGAAGAGCCACCCGTGGCGGGCGTGGCCGTCAAGGAGGCCGTGTTCCCATTCTCTCGCTTCGAGGTCGACATCCTGCTCGGACCCGAGATGCGTTCGACGGGCGAGGTGATGGGATTCGACGACTCGTTCGGCATGGCCATCGCCAAAGCCCAGGCGTCCTCCTACAACTTGCTTCCCGTAAAGGGTGGCGTGCTCATCGTAACGGTCAACGACCGCGACAAGGCCACCGTCACGCCGATCATAAGGCGGCTCCTCGATCTGGGTTTCGAAATTCGGGCCACGAAAGGGACGTACGAACATCTGAAACGTCTTGGGATCAGTGCGACCCGGGTGTTCAAGGTCGGAGAGGGACGACCCCACATCGTGGATCAGATCGTGTCGGGAGAGGTGGCGATGCTCATCAACACACCCATGGGCAAGAAGTCGCAGTACGACGACTACGCGATGCGGAGGGCCGCAATCACCCACAACATCCCGTATTTCACTACCATGTCGGCCACCAGCGCGGCGTGCGACGCCTTGATCGCTCTGCGCTCGAGGACGTACCAGGTCCGGACGCTCCAGGAGCGCATCGTCGACGCGAAAGCCCTCGCCGCGGTCGAAGCGGGTGACTGACTCCACCCCCCCGGTGGGGTTTCTACTTCATCCGGAGGCACCGCTTCACGATACGGGCTGGGGACATCCGGAGCACCAAGGCCGGCTACGTGCCCTGTCCTCGGCTGTCGGCCGGGACCTCTTGGCGCTACACGAACACGTCGTCCAGGTCGAACCGGGTGATGTGACCCAAGGGGATCTGCTGCGCGTGCACACGCCCGAGCACCTCGAAGTACTCCGTGCCGCCGTGGCGGAGGCTGACAAGGAGTCCACACAAGTTCGGCTAGACGCCGATACGGTGGTTTCAGGCGCTTCTTGGGGAGCCGCGACAGGCTCCACCGCCGCGCTCCTCACGGCGGTGGAGCAAGTGGCGGATGGGGCGTTGTCTGCCGCGTTCGTGGCCACGCGTCCTCCGGGCCACCATGCGACGCCGGACCGCGCCATGGGTTTCTGCTTGATCAACCACGTGGCCGTAGCGGCACGGTGGCTACAGGCGACGGGCCGAGGCGAGCGGGTGCTGATCGTGGACTGGGATGTTCACCAGGGGACTGGTACGCAAG
>JAPYQK010000008.1:0-15604 GCA_029941275.1 Longimicrobiales bacterium
CGCTTCCAGGAGCGACGACCGTTCTTCGTCGAGGGCGCCGGGATTTTCACATACGGCCGAGGCGGTCCTACAGGGAGCACGGGCCGGTCTCCCCAGATCCTGTATTCGCGTCGTATCGGCGGGCGGCCACAAGGCAGCGTCTCGTCGGCGGCCGTGTTTTCCGATGCACCCGTGTCCACCACCATTCTCGGCGCAGCCAAAATCACGGGAAGGGTGGGAGACGGCCTGTCCATCGGTTTTATCAACGCGGTGACGGGACGGGAGTACGCTCCTTATGTCGACGCAACCGGATCGGACGGCCGGAGCGTCGTGGAGCCAATGACGAACTACGTCGCCGGGAGAATTCGCCGGGACACGCGCAACGGCGAAACCCAAATCGGCATGATCGCCACGGCGGTAAACCGCGATATCCAGGACTCGGGGCTCGCCGACCGGCTTCGCTCGAGCGCCTACGTCGCGGGAGCCGACCTCGTACACGAGTTCAACGACCGCGGCTGGAAGCTCAGCAGTGCGTTCGCGACGAGCTACATCCAAGGTAGTGATGTGACGCTCGTCCGAGCCCAGCGATCTTCGGCCAGATACTTTCAACGCCCGGACGCGACGCACTTGGGCGTCGACTCGACCGCCACCTCCATGGGCGGGTTCTACCACATGGCGGAGATCAACAAACAGGCCGGCTCCTTTACCGGGAGGATCGGCACGGCCTACCTGAGCCCCGGCTACGAGGTCAACGATCTCGGATTTCAGACCGAGACCGAGCGCGCCATTCTGGACACACACTTCCAGTGGAATTCGCCTCGACCCGGCAGCTACTTCCGAAACTGGACCTTGATGGGCGGGCCCGATAACAAGTGGAACACGGCAGGAGATTGGATCTTCAGCGACGTCAACCTGCAGTTCAGGTGGCAGTGGCTCAACTATTGGAGTGGATCGGTGCGCGGAGCGATCAGGCCTGCTACGGGCGACGACCGGCTCACGAGGGGAGGGCCGATGGCCCGCGCACCCGTCTCGGGGCTGTGGTCGGCTCAGCTCAATTCGGACTCCCGCAGGGCCCTGGGCATCCGCACCAGTTACAACGGCTCGAGCGATGCTGCGGGTTCCTGGCGGCACAGCGGGTCGATCAACTTCACGTACCGGTCGGGGGAGAAACTGGAGCTACGTCTTGGGCCTTCGGTGACGCGTAGCTTCGAACAATCACAATACGTCACGTCGACCAGTGACCCCCTAGCCACCAGCACTTTGGGACGACGCTACATTTTTGCCCCTCTCCATCAAACGACCGTCGCATTGGAGACACGGCTGAACGTCACCTTTTCGCCCACGCTGACGCTTCAGGTATATGCCCAGCCGCTCATCTCCAGCGGCGACTACGGAGATCTCAAAGAATTCCGCGAGCCCCGCAAGTTCAATTTCGACACTTACGGCGAGGACATCGGTACCAGCGTCCGGCAAGACGACGGGACCTACTTGATCGATCCGGACGGTGCAGGAGCAGCCCCGGCGTTCACGGTGAGCGACCGAAGCTTCAACTTCCGGAGTCTCCTCGGAAACGCCGTGCTACGGTGGGAGTGGAGCCCCGGCTCAACGCTTTTCTTCGTCTGGCAGCAGCGTCGTGCCGACAGACTTCGGGGCTCTGAGTTCGACGAGGCGGGCGCTCTCGACATCGGGACGTTCGATCTCGGTTATGACACACAGGAACTGTTCGGACTCGACTCCGACAACATCTTCCTGCTAAAGATGAACTACTGGCTCAACCTCTGATGGCTCAGCTCCTGAGTGATGGCTCAACCCCTGAGCTGAATCTCTGACACACCTTGGGCTGAGCCTCGAACTCTCTCCGATCAGGCATTGAAACCCTTTGGGTGGATTCGCCGTCTAAGTCCGTAGCGAATTCGGGTGGAGAACCGAGCCTGCAAGCCCGCCGATCCCGCATCACTAACATCCGATTTGTGGCACCTCTACAGGGATTCGCATGTCTCAGTTCAAACTCGCCTTACGCTCGCTCGCCAAGACACCTTTCGTCACGGCCGTGGCGATCCTGTCACTCGCTTTGGGAATCGGCGCGAACGCGGCGATTTTTTCGCTTTTCGACCAAGCGCTGCTCAAGACCCTCAGCGTGCAACTGGCCGGGCTCAATCAGTCTCTCTTTGTGAACACAACGAAGAACTTCTCTTCGAAGAGGTCGAACTCCTGCGTCATTTCAAACCCGGCTGATGCCATCCATGCGGTCACCTGGGGCAAGGTGATCAACAACTCCGGCTGGTCACGGTGCGGCGCCCTGGGGTGACCTCCGTGGTAATCCACTACCACCATGCGGCTCCCTGGGCCCAAGTACCTGGCCGTCGCCTCCAGGTAGGCCCGACGCCCCTGGATGTGATGAATGACATCGTGAAAAAAGGCGACGTCGACGTCACGCCGAGGCAGCTTCGGATCCTGAAATTCGCCAAGCACGGTCTGGATGTTGTCCACGCCACCGGCAACCGCCTTTTGCTCGATCATGGGAATGAAGCCGGGATCGACCTCCATCGCCAAGACCGTGCCGGTGGGCCCTACCGCTCTCGCGAGGGACACCGAGAAGATACCCGTGCCCGCTCCGATATCCGCTACCAACTCACCTGGCCGGAGCCCGATCCGGGAAACGACCTCGTCGATCTCGAGCCCGTCGATCCTTCGCCCGCTCTCCAGGACAATGGCCCAATCCTCTGCCGGCCGTCCCCCGAGCTGGAGGGCGGACAGCGGCGACGACACAACCAAGAGGCCAGCAACCGCCAAGATCCAGGAACTCATGTAGCGCAAAGACCTTCTCCTACTCCGTTGGAATTCGGCGGTTTCCGAAACGGCTCTACCGCGAAACCCCCAAATCAGACACGACGATACCTGGTAGGACGTGATTGACTCGTACTCCCCAGATGCCATCGGTACGCGCGGCCATTCCGGATTTCGGAGCGGTATACACCACCACCCCGTTTACGACGAAGTCGGTGCGATTGCTGCCGACCCGCACCTCTAGTTCGTTCACCGAGCGCCCGCCGGCGTCCGGGGTCTCGATCGCATCGTGCGCGGTCCTGGCCTGAATGTCATGGGTGGTCTCATTCCCTGCCCGGTGCTTGACGATGTAGGTGCCGTTTTGCCCGATCAGGAAATACAGATAGTTCTGTCCATCCCCCTCCATCGCACCACCACCATAAACGAGGCCGTAGTAGTTCACGTGACCACTCGGTTCCAACATCGTGAACGTTCCACGAAGGGTATACGAACCCATCGCCGTGTCGTTCGAGTCCCACGCCGTGACGGCCGGTCCGGTCTCGACTCGGTAGCCACTTCCTTGCGTCGTAACCGTCACTTCGGGCACGTCGTCGGGATCGTCGGCATTCGTGCTGTGGTCGAGGCGCAACTGGAGCCCGGCAGGGGCTTGAGCGGCTAGAGGCACAGCGATTAGAAGGGCTAAGCCGGCTAACGAGGTTCGACGGATCATGACTCACTCCTGGATTGTGGATAACGGATGGACAGTATAGGACGTGGAGCGCTCTGTGAGAAGATGCCAACCTCGCCGCCGCCCCGCGGAGTGGAAAGGATTGCTCATCCGGGCTCCGGCGCCTAGCGTGAGCGCCCGAGGAGACAGCCCGTGAGAACCAAACCAGCCGTACTTGATCTGATCGTCGCAACCGGATTCGTTGCGGCCCTGATGGCTGGGTGTGCGCCACCCGACTCCGCGCCTGAACCAGAAGTCGGCTCATCCTTCGGGACTACGCCCGGAAGCGGCGGAGCGCTCTTGTTCCAAGGTGCGCGGCTGATCCTCGGAGATGGTAACGTCATCGAAGACGGAGCCCTTTTGGTAGAAGGCGACCGAATCCTGTCAGTCGGTAGGACAGGCGAAGTCTCGGCGCCGGTTGGCGCCACGTCGATCGATTTGGCTGGGAAAACCGTGATTCCTGCGCTGATCGACGCGCACGCGCATCTGGGGTATGAGAGGTACACGAGTTGGGGCTCCCAGAATTACTCCAGAGAGAATCTGATCGACCACCTAGATCGGTATGCCTACTACGGGTTCGGCGCGGTCTTCTCCGCCGGCAGCGACCCCGACGACCTCGCGATCGAGCTCCAGCAAGCACAAAGAGATGGGGACGTCGACGGAGCCCGTTTTCTTTTTGCGGCCGGAATGGCGCCACCGGGCCAGGGACCGAACAACCAGTTCCTGAGGCATGCGCTTGCCATCGCAGACGAAACCGGCATGACCGTTCTGAGGGGGGCAGCCACCGAAGCGGAGGGGCGCGCCCACGTCCGTGAGGTCGCCGCAAAGGAGATCCCCTTTATCAAGATCTGGGTCGACGACCGGGGAGGGAGCCAGGAGAAACTCGAGCCGGCCATCTATCGAGCGATCATCGATGAGGCCCGGGACTCCGATATCGAGGTCATCGTTCATCAGCAGACCGCACAGGACATGCCGGACTTGCTCGAGGCTGGTGTCGCAGGGTTTCTGCACGGTCGTCTCGGCCCGACGTTAGACGATCAACTGGCTGCTCAAATCCGGGACTCCGGTGCCTTTTTAGTGCCCAACCTGGGACTGGGGGAGCTTCGCCGCGAGCGAGTAGGGGCCGATCCGTTCCTGCAGGAGGCCACCCCGCCGGCGGTGGCAGCAAGGCTCCGGGAAAGCTTCGACGCGCTAGGCGTGGGGGCCGGCGCGTCGAGAGCGGCCGCGGCCGCATCACAACGGGAACGGGAGTTGAGTGACGCTTTCTCGCGACTGGTCGACGCGGGGGTGGACATCGTGCTGGGCACGGACGCTGGAGCCGTTCCCGACCACTTCTTCGGCTACACGGGGCACCGGGAGCTCGAGATCTTCGTGCGGCTCGGTATGACGCCCATGCAAGCGATCATCGCCGCCACGAGCCGTCCGGCGGAGCGACTCGGCCTGGCTGACACGGGCACGCTGGCACCCGGGCAGATGGCCGACTTCGTAATTCTGGACACGAACCCGCTCGAAGATATTCGCAACACGCAGAGCATTTCTCGCGTCTTCCTCCGCGGCCGAGAGGTGGACCGGACGCGGTTGCGACGACTATGGACCGGCCAGGACTGAGAGTTCGGAAAGCGCGAACCGGACAGCATCGCTCAGGTCAGTCAGGATTCGCTCAGAAACCGCTCGGGTCGTTCTTGAGTCGCGAGATCACCTCGTGCGCCGTCACCTCCACTGGCGTGATCATGGTCATCCCGTCGAACTCGAAGGCGTCTGGCGGGATCATCTCGGCCCAGAGGTCGACGTTCGTCGGTTCCGCCAAGAGCCGCGCGATATGGAGCGGGCATGGGAAGGGGCCGAGGAGATCGCGGAGATCGCAGACGTCCGTCACGTAACTCCCCGACACGAATCGGGATCCTACGTGCCGTAACGTGTCCGCGCGGCAAAACCCGCGTATGTTGTCGGGCGAGCCACAAACGATCATCACCGGGCTCAGATTCTCGACTTCCGCCAAGAGGGGAGGGCTGGCCGTGCCCAAGAACGAATTGACCCGTCGGACCTTCGTACAAACCGCATCGACGCTCGCATTGGGTGGCATGATCGTGCCAAGACACGTCCTGGGTGGCGTGGGGTATCAGGCGCCCAGCGACACCCTGAACATCGCCATCGTGGGAGCCGGCGGGATGGGCGGCACCAACGCCCAGGCGCTCGGGGCCGAAAACATCGTGGCGGTCTGCGACGTGGACTTCGACCTCGTGATGGAGAAGGTGGCCGAGGCCTCGGGGGACGACGCAGAGGAGCACGCCAAAGTCGAGCGTTGGCAACAACAGTTCGCATCAGCCACCCGGTACAACGACTTCCGTGAAATGCTCGATACAGAGCGTGGTATCGATGCCGTTCTGATCGCGACGCCCGACCACACGCACGCGGTCATCGCGAAGGCTGCCATGGAGCTGGGCAAACACGTTTACGTGCAGAAACCCATGACCTCCACGGTCGCCGAATCCCGAATGTTGGCTCGTCTCGCCGAGGAGACCGGCGTCGTGACCCAGGTGGGAAACCAGGGGCACTCGAGCGACGGCGCACGCTTGATCAACGAATGGATTCAAGCCGGTGTGATCGGCGACGTGAGTGAGGTTCACATCTGGACGAATCGTCCCATCTGGCCCCAAGGAATCCCCGCACCCGTTGCGCCTGATGAGATGCCCGACAACACCGACTGGGGGCGGGGCTCCATGAACAGGCGGCTCCAAGCCGCCGTCCACGGTGACTTCAAGGAGCCCCCGGGGCTGGATTGGAGGAACTACGTCGGGCCGATCGCCGAGGACGTCGTGTACCATCCCATCTATCATCCGTTCAACTGGAGGGGCTGGACTGCCTTCGGCGTGGGCGCCCTGGGGGATATGGGGGCGCACCTGGTGGATCATCCGGTCTGGGCGCTGGATCTGGGTTATCCAACCAGCATCGAGGCCACGTCCACCCCGTGGGGAGGGCCCAGACAGGCACCGGTGACCTACCCCTTGGCGATGACGGCCCATTACGAGTTCCCCGCCCGGGGCGGACGGCCGCCGGTCGACATGCACTGGTATGACGGTGGTCTCATGCCGCCACGTCCCGAACTGCTCCCAGCGGACGTACGAATGGAGAGGGAGGGGGGCGTCATCTTCGTCGGAGAACGCGGGATTCTCCTGCACGAAACGTACGGCCGGGACCCGAAGGTATTCCCGGCTGAACTCCAGGAAGAGGCTTCGTTCGTCGCGCAAACCTTCACCCGCATCGAGGAGAGCCACGAGATGAACTGGGCGCTCGCGTGTAAGGGCGAGACGACCGCGACGACCCCGTTCGACTACTCAGCCCGACTCAACGAAATCATGCTCCTCGGTATGGTGGCGCTGCGCACGGGCCAGGGTCGTAAGATCGAGTACGACGGTGAGCATATGAGGGTGACCAACATCGAGGCCGCAAATCAGTATCTGACGCGTGAGTACCGGCCCGGGTGGTCGATGTGATCGGGGCCATGCTCCGTCGAGCCGCTATGAACAACAACGTTTTGATGTTGACACTCGCCGTGGGGCTCGGATGTGCACCCTTTCTACTTCCAGGATCGGCCGTGGCGCAACAACAGCAGCTCGATTCATCGAACAACTCGCTGACAGACGCCGAGCGGAGAGCAGGCTGGGAGCTGCTGTTCGACGGGCATACCACAGGCGGGTGGCGTGGCTACATGATGGATGAAATCCCGGACGGCTGGCAGGTCGTCGACGGAGAACTCACCCGCGTCGGACGGGGACGCGACATCATCACCACAGACCAGTTCGAGAACTTCGAGCTGACGCTGGAGTGGAAGATCCGGCAGGGCGGGAACAGCGGCATCTTCTTCCACGCCATAGAGGGTCCCGAGCAGATGTACTTCGGGGCGCCCGAGATGCAGATTCTCGACGACGCGAACCACCCCGACGGCCACTCGGCACTCACCTCTGTGGGGTCGAACTACGCACTCCATCCGGCGCCCCGGGGCGCAGCGCACGCCGTTGGGGAGTGGAACTCCGTGCGCATACTGGTGGATGGCGCTCACGTGCAGCACTGGCTGAACGGGGTGCCGACCGCGGACTACGAACTGGGCAGCGCCGACTGGCTGGAGCGCGTGGCCGCCAGCAAGTTCAGCGCGTGGCCGGAATACGGGCAGGCGTCCACAGGCTACATCGGACTGCAAGACCACGGGGACTGGGCCGCTTTCCGGAACATCAAGATCCGGCGACTGCCGTGAGCAAAGCTCAACAGGATTACGACGTCATCGTGGTCGGCTCAGGCGCCGCTGGTGGCATGTGTGCCTATCTGCTCGCTGTGGCCGGCGTGAAGGTCCTCATGCTCGAAGCCGGGCGGAACTACGACCCGGTGGCCGAGACCCCCATGTTCAACCTCCCCAAGGACGCACCGCTCAGGGGGGCCGGAACGCCGGAAAAACCCTTCGGCTTCTACGATGCCACGGTGGACGGCGGCTGGCAGGTCCCTGGTGAGCCGTACACGTCAGCCGAGGGCACGAATTTCCGTTGGTGGAGGGCCAGAATGCTGGGGGGCCGTACCAACCATTGGGGCCGCATCTCGCTACGTATGGGACCGTACGACTACAAACCTCGCTCGCGGGATGGGCTGGGCTTCGACTGGCCGATGACCTACGAGGACATGGCGCCGTACTACGACAAGACCGAGCAACTCATCGGCGTGTACGGCTCCAACGAGGGTCTCGAGAACACACCTGATTCGTCCCCAGGTGTGCTCCAGCCCCCCCCCGCCCCACGCGCGCACGAACTGTTCATGAGGCGCACCTGTGCGGAGCTGGGGATCCCCGTGATCCCGTCGCACATCGCCATTCTTTCGGAGACCCAGGATCACGAGACGCTTCCGGGACTCCTCCATCCGAACAATCCTCTGGCCCAGAGGGTGCTCAGTGAATCCATGCGCTCACGGGCGGCGTGCTTTTGGTCGACCCCCTGCGGTCGCGGGTGCTCCATCAAGGCGAACTTCCAGTCGCCCACGGTCCTGATCCCCCCCGCCTTGGCTACGGGAAACGTGGACCTCATCACCGACGCCATGGTGCGCGAAGTGACGGTCGACGCGCAGGGCAAGGCCACCGGGGTCCACTACATCGACAAACGAACTCGCACCGACGAACACGCCAGCGCGCGTGTTGTGGTCCTCGCTGCGAGCGCCCTGTCGTCCGCCCGGATCCTGCTCAACTCGAAGAGCAACCTTTTCCCGGACGGTCTCGCCAACGGAAATGGCGTGGTCGGGAAATACATCATGGATACGGTTGGCGCCGGCGTGCAGGGCCAGATCCCAGCGCTGGAGAACATGCCGCCCCACAACACCGACGGCGCCTCGGCCATGCACATGTATGTGCCTTGGTGGTTGTATCAGCAGCAGGCCCGCGGTGATCTCGACTTCGCGAGGGGCTACCACATCGAACTGGGTGGCGGTCGGCGGATGCCGGGCGGCGGCACGTTCAATCGGCTGGAGCGCTTTACCGAGGGATCCTACGGGCAGGCGTTCAAGGAGGACTGCAGACGTTACTACGGATCGTTCGTCGGTTTCTCCGGACGTGGAGAAATGATTCCCAATGAGGACTGCTACTGCGAGATCGACCCGGCCACTGTGGATCAATGGGGCATTCCGGTGCTGCGTTTCCATTGGAAGTGGTCGGACCACGAGCTGAACCAGGCCCGGCACATGGAGCACACATTCGCCGAGATCATCGAATCCATGGGTGGGCGTGTGCTGAGTACCATCCACGACGACGGTGCCGACGCCATCGCCCCGCCCGGCGAGATCATTCATGAGGTGGGGGGGGTGTGCATGGGCGACGACTCATCGAGGTCCGTGCTCAACTCCTTCTGCCAGTCATGGGAGGTGGACAACCTCTTCGTGACCGACGGGGGAGCATTTCTGTCCAACGCCGACAAGAACCCCACGTTGAGCATCATGGCCGTCGCATGGCGGGCGACGGACTACCTGGTGGACGAGCTCCAACGCGGGAGCATCGGATGAGCAAGGAACCGACTGAGTATGCCCTCAAGGGGCCGGATCAAATCGAAGGCCACGCTGCCACGGTCGCTAGCTGCGCTACGTCCGCCACGGCCGTAAAGGCCGACCGGGTGGCGGAGGTCCGCGAGAGCTCCCTCCCGATGCTGCTTCCGATGGACCGGCGGATGGCCCTCAAGGTCATAGCGGTCGCGGTCGCGGTTCCCGGCCTGGCGTCCTGTGGGACCGGGTCGCTAGATGAGACCGGTGGTTCGGGGGCATCAGGCAACACGCTCGTAGCAGGTACTCCGACGGATCCGAACCTTCTGTCCGCAAGCATTCCATGGGAGCGTGTGCTCACGCAGGACGAGCTGGATACGATGGCCGCACTCTGTGACATGATCATCCCGGCCGACGATCGCTCCCCCGCGGCCAGTCAGTTGGGCGCGCATCACTACATCGACGAGTGGGTGAGTGCCCCCTATGCGCGCATGGGTCGCGACCGCGTGCTGATCCGCGGAGGGCTCGTATGGCTCGACCTGGAGGCAGGCCGCCGCTTCGGGCAAGGCACACGGTTCCGGGACTTGAGTCTCGAGCGCAAAGACGAAATCTGCGCCGATATCGCGCACTTGCCTGATGCGGCACCCGGATTCGAGGTGGGAGCTCGGTTCTTCGCTCGTGTTCGCGACCTCACCGCCGGAGCCTTCTGGACGACTGAAGAGGGCATGCAGGATCTCGAATACATCGGCAACATACCGCTCGCGCAGTGGGATCCACCCCCTCCCGAGGTTCTCGATTTTCTGGGACTCGCTTGATCTTGACCGCATCTTCATTCGATTGAGGACAGCGCCGCAGTGAGGGCCATCCGATACGGCATGGTGGGCGGGGGTCCCGACGCCTTCATCGGGCCCGTCCACCGGATGGCCGCTGCGCTCGACGGCCACTTCGTCCTGGTCGCGGGTGCCTTCTCCTCGGAGGAGGATCGTTCACGGCAAGCCGGCGCCGACCTCGGGCTTGATCCCGCACGAACGTACGCTTCGTACGAAGAGATGGCGCGGTTCGAAGCGGCCCTCCCGCCTGACGAACGAATTGAAATCGTCTCGATCGTGACCCCCAACCATCTCCACTTTCCCGTGGCCCGTGAGTTCCTAGAGGCGGGGTTTCACGTCATATGCGACAAACCGCTGACCACGACACTGGGGGACGCTGAAACACTGTGCCGGATGGCTGCTGAGGGCGATCGAGTATTTGCCGTGACGCACAACTACACCGGTTACCCGATGGTCAAGGAGGCCCGGGAGCGCGTGCGCTCCGGTTCGCTGGGGCCGATCCGCAAAGCCGTCGTCGAGTACTCCCAAGGTTGGTTGGCGACTCCATTGGAAGTGGAGGGATACAAGCAGGCCGAGTGGAGGTTGGACCCCGGCCGGGCGGGTATCTCTTCGGCTCTGGGGGACATCGGCTGCCACGCCCACAATTTGAGCCAGTACGTCACAGGGCTG
The DNA here is from genome assembly GCA_029941275.1 of Longimicrobiales bacterium. GTDB lineage: Bacteria > Gemmatimonadota > Gemmatimonadetes > Longimicrobiales > Gaopeijiaceae > UBA822. The sequence continues at coordinate 10,975 of JAPYQK010000008.1, forward strand.
GAGGTCGAGAGCCTCTTTGCCGACCTGGGGACCCTCGTTCCGGGTCGTACCCTCGAAGACGATGCCGCCGTGCTCCTCCACTACGAGGGCGGCGCCAGAGGAGTGCTTATCGCTTCCCAAGTCTCGGTCGGCGAACGCAACCACCTCCGCCTGAGGGTCTATGGGGCGGAAGGAGGGCTGGATTGGAGCCAGGAGATTCCCGACCGCCTCCGGCTCATGGCGGCGGACGGATCCGAACAGCTACTCCACGTTGGCGGTGCGGCACTCTCGGATCGTGCCCAAGCGCACACGCGACTGCCTTCAGGACATCCCGAGGGGTTCATCGAGGCGTTCGCAAATCTCTACCGGAACGTTGCGCGCACGTTGCTCGGGAGGAGGGCAGCCGTTGAGCCAGGTCCTTTCGACGACGACTTCCCCACCGTGCAGGACGGCGCCCGCGGCGTCCACTTCATCGAGACGGCGGTGGAGAGTGGCCGCAAGCGTGCGTGGGTCTCGGGATCGTACGCCCCCCCGACCGCGTCCGCCGCTTCGGCCGTCTGACCATAAAAGCTTGAGGTACGCCATGACCCAACCTGCCACGCTCCCGCTCAGAGGCACCGGATGACGCGACCTGTGACTCTCTTCACTGGACAGTGGGCGGACCTGCCGCTGGATGAGCTCTGCCTCAAGGCGGCCGAATGGGGTTACGACGGACTGGAGTTGGCGTGTTGGGGGGATCATTTCGACGTGACCCGCGGCGCCGACGATGTGACCTACTGCCAGGAGCGGAAGAAGTTGCTGGAGGCCCACGGACTCCGTGTTTGGGCCATTAGCAACCACCTGGTCGGGCAGGCCGTGGCGGACGTGGTGGACACCCGCCATCAGGATATCCTCCCGAGCCACGTGTGGGGTGACGGAGATCCGGATGGTGTACGTTCACGTGCCGCTGAGGAGATGAAGCAGACCGCACGGGCAGCCGCCAACATGGGTTTGACAGTGGTGAACGGCTTCACGGGGAGCCCGATCTGGCCTCTTCTCTACGCCTTCCCACCCGTGAGCTCGGAGACGATCGAACAGGGTTTTCAGGAGTTCGCGGAGTTGTGGAATCCCATTCTGGACGTATTCGATGAGGTGGGCGTGCGCTTCGCCCTAGAGGTGCACCCCACCGAAATCGCTTTCGACATCGTCACGGCGGAACGGGCTTTGGAGGCAGTGGGATATCGGGAGGCCTTCGGGTTCAACTACGACCCCTCTCACCTCGCCTACCAGGGAGTCGATTGTGTCGAGTTCCTCCTCCGTTTCGAGTCCCGCATCTTCCACGCCCACATGAAGGACGTCTGGTGGTCGTCGACGCCTATGCCATCCGGGGTCTTCGGGGGGCACCTGCCGTTTGGGCATCAGGATCGTTTCTGGGACTTTCGGTCGCTGGGCCGTGGGCGTGTGCCCTTTGAGGAGATCATCCGCGCTCTCAACCGGATCGGGTACCAGGGTCCCCTTTCGGTGGAATGGGAGGACGCCGGCATGGAGCGGGAGCATGGCGCCGCCGAAGCGTGCGGGTTCGTGCGGAAGCTGGACTTCCCCACGTCAGAGGCCGCATTCGACGAGGCCTTTCAGCAAGCCGAGTAGGAGCACTGGCCAGCACGTTCAAGAAACGCGAGTCTTTCGAGTACAAGAGTCCTTCTTGCCGGAGCACGAACACCATGGCTTTCTCATGAAGCGGCGAGCTTTCGTAACCGGGACGGCGAGCGCCGTTATCGGTTTAGGCGCAGCCCCACCCCCTGCATCCAGCGTATCGGACGCTGGAACTCGCGATGTGGCCAACCCGCGCGCGCCCACACCAGCGTCTCGGGAGCCAAGACACACGCCCGGACGGCTGCACCAGTCGGTCTGCCGGTGGCCTTTTGGTCGCATCCCACTCGAAGACTTCTGCAGGGAAGCCCAGGCCATGGGGCTCGAGGCTATCGACCTGCTATACCCTGACGAGTGGGAGATCGCGCATTCCCATGGTCTGGCCGTGTCCATGGGGTTCACGGCGAGACGCCCCCGTTACAACACCGAGGGGTTCAACGATCGAGAACTACACGCGACGCTGATTGCGGAGCTCGAAGGAGTGATTCCGTCGGCTGCCGAGGCAGGAGTCGACAAGCTGCTCGTCATGAGCGGAAACAGGAGGGGTCGGACCGAGGCGCAGGGCATCGCCGCCTTTGCTGACGGTCTACGTCAGATCGTTCCCACCGCGGAACGCCACGGTGTCATGTTGTGCCTCGAGATGCTCAATAGCACGGTGGACCATGCCGACTACGACGCCGACTCGACCCGGTACGGGCTCGAGCTTGTTCAAAGGGTGGGGTCAGAGAGCTTTCGCCTTCTCTACGACATCTACCACATGCAAGTGATGGAGGGGAACGTTCTCGCCACCATCGGGGAGAACCGCGACGCCATCGTACACCTGCATACGGCCGGCGTACCAGGCCGAAATGAACTCGACGACACACAGGAGCTTAACTATCGCGGCATCGCTCAAGCCCTCGTCGACATGGGGTTCGAAGGGTACCTAGCGCATGAGTTCATCCCGACTCGCGAACCGATCGGAGCTCTGCGCGACGCGGTCGGTGTGTGCAACGTGTGAGGACCGGGGCGACTCGCCTACAATCGACTAGGCGGCTGGAACCCTCGTAAATTCCTCAGGTGGTCGCCGGCGGCCCGCTACGCCATCGATCTCAGATTTCGAGCTGGCTCAGATAGCGGTAGCTGGCCTCGATGGATCGGAAGGGTCCGTCCGGGCGGTCATGTTCCACCAGGAAGTGTTTCATCCCCGCGTGATCGATGTGCTGGAAGATGCCGGCCCAATCGATGACGCCGGCACCGACATCCGCCATTTCGCCCGCGACGGTGCGACCCTTCACGTGGACCAGCGGGGCTCGCCCGGGCCACCGATTGAAGAACGCCACGGGGTCGCCGCCCCCGTGAATGATCCAGTACAAGTCCAGCTCGATCTGAACCAGCTCGGGATCAGACTCCTCGCAGAAAACATCGAACGCCACGCGGCCGTCCATCTCGACGAACTCGAAGTCATGATTGTGATAGGCGTACTGCAGGCCCGCCGCGCGGGCTCGCTCACCGGCGCCGGTCATGGCCTCGGCTGTACGTCGCCAAGCGTCCAGGTCGCTCCTCATGTTCGGAGGAATCGACGCGACCACCACATATTCTTGCCCGACTTCGTTGGCATCATCCAGGACTCGTGCCCAAGCGCCCGCCTCGAAGTCCGCGTTGACGTGTGAGGCCGGTGCACTCAACCCCGTCCTCGCGAGCATCTCGCGAATCTCTCTGGGCGAGTGTCCAAAATACTGTGATCGGACAAGCTCGACCTCCTGGTAGCCGATCGCTGCCACTCGCTCGAGTGTTTCTTCGACCCTGCCCTCCATCTCCGAGCGCAAGGTGTAAAGCTGAACGCCTAGTGGTTCCAGAGATGTGGTCTCGGACCTGCTACTCGCGGCGGTCAGCGGGGCTTCTCCTGAGGTGGTCTCGAGGGCAGAATCATCCGGCACGGTCTCCCCTGCACAACCCACCACTGCCGCCCCAGCGGCCCCGGCCGCCACCCCGCCCATGCGCCGCAGCGCCTCCCGTCGACTTAGCATCAAAGTTCTCCTCCGTCATCAGATCGACTGCTTGGTTCGCCGCCCGTGCGGTCAGCGCAATGTACATGATACTCGTCCATTCTCGTCCTCCAAGGGGCGAACGTCACGACCAACACCTTTGGTCTGTTGCGGACCGTCCCGATCCTGGGACGGGATTTCGTGGATGGGGATGACGTGGTCGGAGCGCCTGCGGTGGGGGTGGAGCGGCCGGACAGAGGTTGCGATCGTTCGCCCCGCCACCTCACCCCATCAGCATCGCATCCCCGTACGAGTAGAACCGGTATCCCTCACGGATTGCCGTATCGTAGGCCTCCATCGTCCTCTGGTACCCGCCTAGCGCGGCCACCAGCATCAGGAGCGTCGACCGCGGTAGGTGAAAGTTCGTAATGAGCCGGTCCACCACTTGAAAACGGTACGGCGGTCGAACGAAGAGATCTGTCCGCCCAACCCCCTCCCCCACCACCCCTTTGTGGTCAGCGCTCTCGAGTGTACGCACCACAGTGGTGCCCACCGCCCAGATGCACCGCCCCTCCTGTCGCGCGCGGTTGATCACCCCGGCCGCACCGGAGGATATGCAGTACCGCTCGCTGTGCATTTCGTGGTCGGCCGGATCATCAGCCTCCACGGGACGAAACGTCCCCACGCCGACGTCCAGGGTGACCGCCACCCGCTCCACACCCTTCCCGTCGATTCGGTCCAACAGCTCGGGAGTGAAGTGGAGTCCGGCCGTGGGCGCGGCAACCGACCCCGGCACGCGGGCGTACACCGTCTGGTAACGCTCCCGGTCCAACGCCTCGTCGTCCCGGTCTAAGTAAGGCGGCAACGGTACGTGGCCGTAGCGTTCCAACGCCTCCCGCACGGAGCCCTCGACCACTAGCCGAACGATTCGACCCCCTCCCGCGGCTCCATCCACGATCTCGATGTCGAATCCCGGTGCGATATTGACCACCCGGCCCGGCTTGAGCTTTCCTCCTGGGCGCACCAGTGCTTCCCAGAGCGTCGCCTCGTCATGG
>JAPYQK010000008.1:15704-28280 GCA_029941275.1 Longimicrobiales bacterium
CTCGTCATGGGCCAATGACGAGCCGGTCGCGTCCCCAGCTCCCAAAGGCCGAAGGAGCAAAACCTCTGAAGGCGCCCCGGTGGGCTTTCGCCCGAGAAGCCGGGCGGGCGTCACCCGACTCTCGTTCACGACCAACACATCTCCGGGGTTCAGTAGATCGACCAAATCCGAAAACACACGATGCTCGAGGGGAGCCTCTCCCGGCGGCACGACGAGCAACCGGCTCTGGTCCCTGCGCTCGGTCGGGTACCGGGCAATCCGCCCGGGAGGGAGTTCGTACTCGTAGTCGGAGACGCGCGAACCGTCCTTCACTCGTTCAGAGGACTCTCGGATGGGACTCGCAGAAAACTTGGGGGCGCATCTGTCCCCTCAGTCGAAGAGCGACGACTGCCCCCCGCCCACCGAACCCTGGGCCCCAGCTCCTCCGTCGGTGGGCGGCTCGTATCCGAACCTCTTGTACGCCCTCACGGTCGCCACGCGTCCTCGCGGCGTTCGCATGATGAACCCTTCCTGGATCAGGAAAGGCTCGTAAACCTCCTCCAGGGTGGACGCATCCTCGCCCATCGCCACGGCCAGCGTTTCGAGTCCGGCGGGGCCACCCTCGAATTTTTCGATCAACGTTCGGAGCACGCGCCCGTCCATCTCGTCGAGACCGTATTCGTCGACGTCTAACATCTCGAGCGCATCCCTGGCGACTTTCGGCGTGACGACACCCTGGGCCTTCACTTGGGCAAAATCACGCACCCTGCGGAGCAGGCGGTTAGCCACCCGGGGCGTGCCCCGCGCGCGACGGGCCAGGATTTGTGCGCCCTCGGGTGAGCACTCCACATCGAGGATCTCCGCGCTCCGTGCCACGATCACCGCCAACTCTTCGGGCGGATAGAAATTCAGGCGCTGGATGATCCCGAAGCGGGCTCGCATCGGCGCGGTGAGGAGTCCGAAGCGCGTGGTGGCGCCCACCAGTGTGAAGCGCTCGATGTCCATCGTCATGGTCTGCGCCCGCGGGCCGTCGGCAAGTCTGATCTCCACCCGGTAGTCCTCCATCGCGGGGTACATAAACTCCTCGATGATGGGGCGGAGCCGGTGGATCTCGTCGATAAAAATGACGTCGCCTTCACGTTGATTGGTGAGCATGCCCACGAGGTCTGCTGGCTTCTCCAACACAGGGCCCGACGTGGACTTGAAGTTTACGCCCATCTCTCTGGCGATCAGCGACGCTAGCGTGGTCTTGCCGAGACCCGGAGGGCCGTGGAAGAGCAGATGGTCCAACGGTTCACGGCGCTGTTTGGCCGCCTCAATGGCGATACTGAGCGCTTCACGGACTTTGTCCTGCCCGATGAACTCGTCGAGACGCTGAGGCCGGAGTGAGGGCTCGGCGACGGCGTCTTCCTGGAGCACTTCGGGGGTCGTGATTTCGCTCCTGCCCGTCATCGCATGGCTCTCATATCGGGTTTCTCGTCATCGCGCATCGTCACCTCTTAGCCAACGCCCGTCGGACCAACTCATCAGTGCTCCCCGTCTCACCCTGGGCAAGGGCCTCCCGAACCGCGGAGTCGGCATCCACAAACGCGTACCCCAAGGCCACGAGCGCCGATACCGCCTCTTGGGCGCCGGGTACCTTCCCGCTACCAGGACCGTCGCTCCCGGCCTCAACAGCCAAGTCCTCCACCTTGTCGGCCAACTCCAACACGATACGCTCGGCGGTCTTCTTGCCGACGCCACTCACTTGCGTGAGAGCGCTAATGTCTTTTTCGGCCAAGGCCTGCGCGAGCCTTCTGGCGGAGTACGTCGAGAGCATGGCGAGCGCCACCTTTGGCCCCACGCCTGACGCCCCGAGAAGCCGCCTGAAAAGCTCGCGCTCGAACGGTTCTAAGAAGCCGTAGAGCGTGAGCGAATCCTCCCGAACCACTTGGAGGGTGCGGATCTCGAAGTCCGGAGCGGGGGGTCTGGGTAGACGCTCGAGGATCGAGAGCGGAATCAGAATCTCGTAGACTGCGCCCCCGGCCGTTTCCAACTCGACGTGATCCAACTCCCGAGAGACCAAGGTCCCCCTCAGGCGGCTGATCATCCGAAACCCCCGGCCCAACCCCAGCGGCACACAGAACCCGCATCCCTCGCGCTGGCCCCGGTCGATAGATTTGGCACCCGCTGTGTCATAATCAAACTCGCAAGGCCCCCATGACACAGTGACATAGCGCCGCGGCAACCCCGTCCGCCGCATCGGCCGGCGAGGGCGGCGTTTTGAGCCGCAACTGCTGTTGTACCATGAAGCTCACCTGATCCTTGGTCGCGTTTCCGTTTCCCACCACGGCTTTCTTGATCTCCCTAGGCGAGTACTCGGCAATCGGAATATCACCCAGCGCGGCCGCCAGCAGTATAGCCCCACGGGCGTGTCCGAGCTTGAGGGCGCTCTGCGCGTTCTTGCCGTGGAAGACGTCCTCCACCACCACCACGTCAGGCGCATGGCGTGAGATCAACCCGGTAACCTCTTCGTATATCTCTCTAATCCGGAGGGCCAGCGCCACATCGGCGGACGTACGCACCACGCCACATTCCACCAACACAACGGGTTTTCCGCTTTCCTTGGCGACCACGCCGTAGCCGGTGACGGCCGTTCCAGGATCGATCCCGAGAATCAGTTCTCGGCTCACCCGCCGGGCACCTTCGCCGTGCACCTTGCGTCCGGCCTCAGCCGTCACGGTGCGCTTGTACGATGGTCGCGAACAAAGAAGACGCGGGGCAAAAACACTACAGGGCCTGAGCGAGAATCTCTTCGTCGATATCCGCGTTGGATGAAACCTCTTGAACGTCGTCGATGTCGTCCAAGGCATCCAACAGTTTGACGAGCTTCTCGGCGTCCTTGCCCTCGACACGGATCTCGTTCTGGGGAATCCACGTAAGCTCCGCACGCTCGAACTCGATCCCGGCGGACTTCATCCCCTCCTGCACCTCGTGGAAGGCGCCCGCCTCGGTCGTGACGACCAACTCTTCGCCCCCCGCCTCGATGTCGTCCGCACCTGCTTCGATCGCAGCCTCGAAGACCGACCCCTCGGTATATTTCGAGGCATCAACGAAGATCTGACCCCTGCGGTCGAACTGCCAACCGACGGAGCCCGTGGTCCCCAAACTGCCTCCTAGCTTGGTGAGGATGTGTCTCACGTCGGCCACGGTTCGGTTCTGATTGTCGGTAAGCGTCTCGATGTAGAGGGCCACTCCCCCCGGACCGTACCCCTCGTAGGCCACCTCGTCGTAACTGACGCCCTCCAACTCTCCAGTCCCTTTCTTGATAGCCCGGGTGATATTGTCCGCAGGCATGTTACCGGCCTTGGCATTGTCCACGGCAAGGCGGAGGCGCGGATTGAAGTTGGGGTCGCCACCACCATCCCGAGCCGCCACCGTGATCTCTCGGATGAGCTTCGTGAAGATCTTTCCGCGCTTGGCGTCCGTCGCCGCCTTCTTGCGCTTGATGGTCGCCCATTTGCTATGTCCTGACACCGCAACAGCCTCCCTCTGGCAATCCCTCTTCAGACGCCCCTACTTGTTCAGGCGCCCCTTCGTGTCGAGCAGATCTCCGCGTGTTTGGTCGCCGACCACTTTCCGACCTGGCGTTGCGGAGACGAGACTCTAAAGTCCCGCCGCCGCCTCCTTCGCCGCGGCTATCACCTTGGGCACCTCTATCTCCGGAACCGCCTCGTAGCGCGAAAACTCCCGACTGTGATGGGCCCGTCCTTGTGTGATCGCACGGAGCGACGTCGAATATTTATAAAGTTCCGACTCCGGCACCAAGGCCTTCACGGTGGTACGTCCGGCAGCGGGCTCCATCCCCAGCACCTTTCCCCTCCGTTGATTCATGTCACTCATGATGTCGCCCACGTAGTCGTCGGGCGTGGTCACCGTGACCTCGATGATCGGTTCCAGTATCACCGGGCGACACTTGGCGGCAACGGTCTTGAATGCCGATGAGCCGGCAAGTTTGAAGGCGATGTCACTCGAGTCCACGGCATGATACGAACCGTCGTAGCACTGGGCCGCAAAATCGACACATCTGAAGCCAGCGAGAACCCCTCGATCGGCCGCTTCCTGGATCCCCTTGTCCACCGAGGGAACAAACTTGGTTGGGATGACGCCACCCTTGATGGAATTGACGAATTCATATCCCTCACCCGCCGCTCGGGGCTTGAGTCGAATCCAGCAGTCGCCAAACTGGCCGCGCCCACCTGACTGCTTCTTATGCCGGCCCTGTCCCTCGGCCTCCTTCGTGATCGTCTCCCTATAGGCGATCTTCGGCTGCTCGATATGCACGGCCACGCCGTATTTCCGCTTCATGCGCTCCATCTGGACGGCCAGATGCAGCTCGCCGAGACCCCGAGCGATGGTCTGGTGGAGTTCCGCATCGAACTCTGCTAGAAACGTGGGATCCTCCTCGTGCAACTTGGGAAGAACCTCGCCCAACTTGTCTTCATCGCCCCGCTCCTCGCCTCGGATGGCCACGGCGATTTCTGGTTTCGGGAAGGCGATCTTCTCGAGCACGACCGGGCGGGACATGTCGCAGAGTGTGTCGTTCGTGTGGGCTCCCTTGAGCTTCGCAACCACACCCAGGTCCCCGGCGTGGAGCTTGTCCACCTCGAAACGGTCCTTCCCCATGGCGATCGAGAGGTGGTTCAGCTTCTCGGTGGTGCCCCGCTCCCCGTTCTTGACCTCCTGCCCGTTCCTGACCACTCCACTCACGACTCGGAAGTATGACAACTCGCCAATATGCGGCTCCGCCGCGGTCTTGTAGATGAGCGCCGAGAAGGTCTCGTCGTCGGAAGCCGACAGTTGGATCTCCTCGTCCATGCCGGCCCTCCGGCCCGTCTCGCCGCCCCTCTCGGCGGGGCTGGGGCAGAGCTCCACGAGCTTCTTGAGTAAGGCTTGCATCCCGTACGACGTTTCGGAAGATCCGCAGAAGAGGGGGACGATATCTCCGCTCGCCACGCCGTTGTGCATAGCCTCAATGGCCTCTTCCCGGGATATAGACCCCTCCTCGAGATACTTGTCGAGAAGTGCTTCGTCGGTGGTCGCGAGTGTCTCTTGCAACTCGGTCTCCCACTCATCGAACTTGGCCTGGAGTTCCTCCGGGATGTCGACCTCGTCGTACTCGCCCTTATCGGTTCCAGCTTTGTAGAGGTGAGCTCGCTGGCTGAAGAGGTTGATGATGCCGTGAAAATCGGCACCCTCTCCAATCGGGATCTCGACGGGCACCACCTTCTCGGTGAGCCGCGACTTGATATCCTGGTAAACACGCTCGAAGGACGCGTGCTCCTTATCGATCATGTACACGATAAAGAACCGAGGCACTCCCCGGTTCTCTGCGTATTCCCAGACGGTTTCGGTGCCTACCTCCACTCCGGAGGTTGCGCTCACCACAATGACCGCGGAGTCCGCCACCCGAATTGCCGCTAGGGTCTCACCGACGAAGTCCATGAAGCCCGGGGTGTCCAGCAGGTTGATCTTGATGCCTGAATAGTCACAGAACGCCGGTGTGCACTGAAGCGAAATCTCATGGCTCGCCTCTTCGGGTGTATACATCGTGAGGGCGGTCCCCTCGTTGACATTCCCCTTACGCTGAGTAGATCCCGCGGTGTAACAGAGGGCATCAACGAGGCTGGTCTTCCCCGCGCCACCGTGGCCTAAGACCGCGACGTTTCTGATTTTGTCCGTGGTATACTCTTTGGCCGCGGCCATTCATACCTCCTGCCCGATGTCACCGGTTGCGCTTCTTCACCCTCACATTAAGGGACGGTGATTTTAGGCCGCAGGGTTGATCTCGTCCAGATGAGGACGAACTCCCGGGGGTGGTAGCGAGTGGGGGAGAAGCGAGCGGCGAAGCTCAGTTGGTTCGGTGCTTCTTCGAAACCTCGTCGAGGAGCCCCTTTTCCTGCTCAGTAAGGGACGCCATACCCTCTGCCGAAATCTTGTCTAGCACGCGATCAACTGCGTCCAACGCCCTCTTCTCTCCTGACTCCTCACTCTGCCGACGTATGTTTATGTTGCTCGTGGCCGCTTCCCGCTCTTCCCGGGGCACGATCGCGAACCGTCTGGCGCGAGCCGCTTTTCCCATATTCTGAATGGCTTGCGCGGCACGCCAGTCGGTCTTCAGGTAGATCAGTCCCGCCAGAAAACCGCCGAGATGGGCAAAGTGCGCCACCCCACCGCCGGCACTATCGAAAGCGTTCATGAACGTGATCAGGAAAAGAAAAGCGACCAGCCACTTCGCTTTGACCGGAAAGATGCCCCAGACGTAAATGGGAGCGTTGGGCCAAACCATGGCGAAGGCCAGCATGATGCCATAAATGGCCGCCGACGCACCGATGATCGAGTACGACACGAACAGCAGGCTGAGCGCCACACCACCGAATCCGCACACGAGGTAATACCTGATGAACTCCTTGGACCCCCACTTCGATTCGAGAGGCGGGCCGAAAAAGAAGAGCATCAGCATGTTCATGAGGAGGTGCCAAAAATCGCCGTGGAGGAACATGTAGGTGAACGGCGTCCACGGACGAAACAGGACCTTGGTGGGCTGGAAGGAGAACCACTCTAGGACGAACCCAGCGCCAAGGACCCACGTGAGCAGAAATGCCGCGGTATTGGCAATCAGCAGCCGTTTGACCCACGGGGTCAATTGGTAGCTGAGGTTCATTCCCCCAGAACGGTATTGTCCGGTACCTCTCAAGATCGATTTTCTCCAGACCTACGGCACAACAAAAAAAAGACCGGGACTCTGGACTTCAAAACCCCTTCCTTGGGGGCAGGTTCCGGAGGACGCAAGCCTGATGATGACATGACCACACCGACCATCAGCCCGACAAGCGCTCACCTTACTTGAGCTTAGCACGCTCAGGGTACGCCGCCGCCATGTGTACGATCCGATCGCACAACTCCGGAAACGTAATCCCCGCCGCGGCTGCGGCCTTTGGAAAAAGGCTGTTCGCGGTCATTCCTGGCAGTGCGTTGGCTTCTAAACACCACGCTTCCCCTCGCTCATCGACGATGAAATCGAAGCGTGAAAAATCGCGGAGCCGGAGCAATTCGTGCACCTGGAGTGCTCGTTGCCGAAGCGTGTTGGCCAACGCCTCCGGGATCTCGGCCGGGAAAACCTCGTCGGCCATACCCGTCTGGTACTTACACTCGTAGTCGAACAGCTCGTGCTGGGACAGGATCTCGCCCACCGGAAGTGCTTCGTCACCGAGGACGCCCACGGTGAGTTCACGCCCGGCGACGAACGCCTCGTACATCATGTCCGGATCCACTCCACTCTTGGAGGCCCAGGCCGTTTCTAGCTCGATCGTCTCCTCCACAGCCTCCAGGTTGTCTAGCAGGTACAGACGGACCGACGAGCCACCCGCGAGGGGCTTCCCAATGATGGGTAGGCCCAGACGCTCGACGGCCTCGTCCGCCGTGGGGTTCATGAGCCAATCCGGCGTGGGAATTCCGGCTTCCCGAAGTATGCGCTTGGTGATGTCCTTATCCATGGCCAAGCCGCAGCCAAGCACACCGCTCCCCGCGTAGGGGACTTCCGCGAGATCGAGCAGGGCCTGGAGCGTTCCATCCTCTCCCATTCCCCCGTGGAGCACCGGAAAAACCACATCAGCGGAGACGATCTCTTTGTTCGAAAGGGACATACCGGTGGACGCCCGGGATGACGGAACGCTCGAGCCGGACACTCCACCTCCTGATGCCTCAGGGCCCGGGGCTCCTGAGCCGGCCAGCGCGCCGGGCGGCAGGCTCCCCACCCCCTCGCCGAGAATCCTGACCTCGTCCCCATGGGTCAGCGCCCCGCCAATAGGATCCACCGCAACCACATCGTGCCCCGCTTCCCGAAGTGCGCCGGCCACCTGGCAGCCGGACGCGAGGGAAACGTCCCTCTCCGCAGACTCGCCGCCGAGCAGCACCACGACCCTCATGCGTTCACGGACGAGGCTTCTTGGAAAAATGTACGGGCACGTGGGCCCAAACTTCAATTCGTTTGTCTCCCTGCCGTGCAGGGCTGAATCTCAACGTTCTGGCTCCCCGGACGGCTGAAGAGTCGAACGCATCGTAGCCGCTGGACTCCATGACGACGACGCTGTCGACCTCGCCCACGTCCGTCACGCGCACCTTCAGCATCGAGCTTCCCTCGATTCCCTGATCCCAGAGATCCAGTGGGTAGTCGATCAGCACCGACGCACTCAGCGGTGAAGGGCTGTCGATCTCTTGATCCCCGGAACAACCGGAAACCGTGCCAGCGACCAGCGCACACAACGCGAGGGGACCAGCGGTGAACACTGGCTGGGTCGGGGAACCGGTCGCCCTCAACCGTCCCCCCCGGAGCGAGATTCCTCATGCAGTTCGAACAAAAGGTCCAGAGCCTCCTTGGGCGTCATCGATTCCGGATCGATCCCCCTGAGTCGCCTCAGCACGGGCGGATCACTTGAGGCGAAGAACGAAAGCTGATCCAGCGAAGGCTCCGACGCCGGACGATGTGCACCGAACCGGCCCAAACCCTCTCCACCACCGGTGTGTGTTCCCTCCAACTCGCTCAGAAGTTCCCTCGCCCGAGCAATCAGCTCTTCGGGGAGTCCGGCCAAGCGTGCTACTTGGATTCCGTAGGACCGGTCCGCTCCACCCTGCTCGAGCCTGAACAGGAAGACGATCTCTTCTCCAACTTCCCGCACAGCCACGTTCATGTTCGTGACGCCGGGTAGCAGATCGCCGAGTTGGGTCAACTCGTGATAGTGCGTGGCAAAGATCGTCTTCGCCCCAATCTCTTCGTGTAGGTGCTCGGTGACCGCCCACGCGATGGACACGCCATCGTACGTGGACGTACCCCGACCGATCTCGTCGAGAAGAACCAGGCTCCGCTCGGTGGCGCCATGAATGATAGACGCCGTCTCATTCATCTCGACCATGAAGGTGGACTGGCCACGGGCCAGATTGTCGGAGGCACCCACACGGGTGAAAATGCGATCGCAAACAGGAAGGCGGGCACGATCCGCCGGGACGAAAGAGCCCACTTGCGCCATCAGTTGGATGAGTCCGATCTGCCGGAGCACGGTGGACTTTCCCGCCATATTGGGCCCGGTGAGCACCACGATCCGGCAATCCTCGTCGAGTGTCAGATCGTTCGGAATGAAGGACTCGGTGGGCATCATCCTTTCGACCACCGGATGGCGGCCCGCCACCACGTCCACCTCGTAGCCTGTATGGACCTCGGGCCGGACGTAGCTGCGCCTCTGCGCCACGTGCGCCAAAGTGCTGAGCACGTCGAGCTTGGCGGTGCGGCTTCCAGCCTCCTGAATGCGAGTCACTTCGGTGGCCACGCCCGCCCGTACCTCACTGAAGAGTCCACCCTCCAGCTTATCCATGCGGTCCTCGGCGTCGAAAACCTTTTCCTCCCACTCCTTCAGTTCGGGTGTGAAGTAGCGCTCCGCGTTGGTCAAGGTTTGCTTGCGAACATAGTCCTCGGGAACCTTGTCGAGGTTCGCCTTGGTGACCTCCAGGTAGTACCCGAACACCTTGTTGAACCCGACCTTGAGCGATGAGATTTCCGTCCGTTCGCGCTCTCGGGTCTGAAGCCCCGCGATGAAGTCCCGGGCGCCATCTCGAATCGCCCGAAGCTCGTCCAACTCGGCTGAGTACCCCTCACGGATGATCCCTCCGTCCTGAAGCGTTGCCGGGGCATCGGGCGAGATGGCGGTTTCCACCAACTCCCGAACGTCCTCGAGCAGATCCAGTTCGTGGACCAGGCTCCGAAGAAACTCACTCTGGGCGCCCGAGCCGGCTTCCTTGATCACCGGGAGCTGGGCGAGCGACAGGCCGAGACCCAAGAGCTCCCTCGGCGAGACACGCCCGGAACCCACTTTCCCAGCAAGGCGTTCCAAGTCGGTGACGCGACCGAGGGCGTCACGAAGCTGTCCACGTAGATCGGGGGTCTCGAAGAGTTCCGTAACGGCCTCCTGTCTCTTCCAGATCTCCTTGGGATCCACCAACGGGTTCAGGATCCAGCGTCGGAGCGCCCGTGCGCCCATCGCCGTGACCGTCTCGTCCAGCACCCACACGAGTGTGCCGCCGTCCTCGCCGGTCCGGAGCGGCTCGACCAGCTCAAGGTTGCGGCGTGTCATCTCGTCGAGAAGCATGGCGCTTCCCCGCCGAACGATCGAGGGGCGAAGGAGGTGTCCTACCCCGGCGGGCCGGATCTCGGCGACATAGGCCAGAAGGGCTCCCGTGGCCTGAACCAGCAGTTGGTCCTCGCGTTGGAATCCGAAGGCTTCAAGGCTCTGGACCCCGTACCGTCGCTTCACCTCATCGGCCGCCGAGGCGTAGTCGAAGACCCAGTCGTCGCGATAAGTGTGTAGTCGACCGGAAAGGGCACCTCCGTATGCGCCGATCCCGTAGCCGTCCCCTTCGACCGCATGACCGTCCCGTTCGAATACGCGTGGCAACAACAGTTCGGTCGGATCGAGCCGCCCCAACTCCGCCCTCAACTCGGAAACGAGCACATCCCGGACGGACAACTCCCCCGTGGAGAGGTCGAGCGTGGCGAGTCCTAGGTGCTCATCCGTGGGCTCCGTCAGAGCGACCAGGAAATTGTTCCGCTTGGCCGTCAGGAGTGAATCTTGGATGGCGGTGCCAGGTGTCACCGTCTCGGTGACCTCCCGCCGAACAATACCCTTGGCCTCGGCGGGATCCTCTACCTGGTCACAGATGGCGACCTTCTGTCCCAGCCCGACCAGCCGTCCCAAGTACTCGTCCAACGCTTTTGCGGGGACGCCCGCAAGCGGCACCCGGGCGGCGGCCCCGTTGTTTCGAGAGGTGAGCGTCAACCCGAGGAGTCGGGATCCCTCCTCGGCGTCACCGAAGAAGAGTTCGTAAAAATCGCCCACCCGGAAGAAGACGAGAGCGTCCCTGTGCTGGGACTTCACCTCTCGCCACTGGCGCATCAGTGGAGTATCGTCAGCCTGTGGCATTTGACACAAGGATACCTGCCCGCCGGAACACGATCAACCGAGCACAGAACTAGGAAAACTTCCCATGTCGATATTCGCGATTGGATGACGTAAACAAGGGGCCAGTTCCACTCCGCATCTTCGCCCACAACGGTGGACCGACATGGGGCGGAGGAGAGATGGCCCTGACCGATCTCCTTGCAGCCCTGGCGAGCCGTGGCCATGACGTCACCCTTCTCTGTAACAGGGTGGTGGTGGCAGAAGCCGCCCAAGCCAGAGGCGTCGAGACCCGCCTGTTCAGGTTGGGAGGAGACCTGGCGATTCACGACGCTATTCGACTCGCCCTGACGCTCCGGCGGGAAAAACCAGATGTCCTCATCGTCGGAACCTTCAGGAAGCTTTGGCTCGCGGCGTTGGCCGCGAGGCTCGCAAGAGTGCCCAACTTGGTGGCTCGTATCGGACTCTCGAGTGACACGCCTAGGAATTTCAAGTACAGGTTCGTGCTTAGACGTTGGGTGGACAACGTGGTGTTCGTGGCCGATACGATGCGAAAATCGTATGCGGAGGCCCTACCCGAGATCGCCGGCCGGCTCACTACGATTTACAAGGCTGTTGCTCCCTTGGGCCCACGCCTTCCCCAAGAGGCAGCGAGGAGGGCCCTCGGCCTGCCGAGGGGCGTACTCCTGCTCGGGAGTGTTAGCCGCCTGGTTTCTCAGAAGCGTCTGGATCGGCTATTGGAATCCATCGTCTTCCTCCATGAAGACGTGCACCTCGCCATCGCCGGAGAAGGCCCGCTCCGTGGAGCCCTCGGCCAACATGTGCGCCAACTCGGCCTCTACGGCCGCGTGCACTTCCTGGGATACCAAGAGAACATCGCGCCGTTGATGGACTCCGTGGACGCCCTGGTTATCGCCTCCGATCGAGAAGGCATGTCCGGTGCCATGCTCGAGGCCCTGTCGAGGGGTGTGCCCGTGATCTCCACCGATGTTTCGGGAGCTCGTGAAGCTCTTGCGCCCCCAGAGGGGGGCGCGGCACCGGGACTGATCACCGGTTTCGCACCGCCTCAGATCGCATCCGGTGTGAACACGGTCCTATACGACACGGAACTGCTCGGCGAGATGGGGCGGGCCGCCGAACGGCGGTACAAAGAACTCTTTTCGTACGAGAGGATGTTGGACGGCTGGGAAGCGGTTTTCTACGGAGGGCCCGGCGCTGTCGGCGCAGAAACGGGGTCAGCCCTCTCCTGACAGCCAGAAGTACCACACGATACCTACGATAGCCAAGACAGCCCCAACGTTTACCAAGACCACGTCGACAGTCACTAGAAGGCTGTTGAAGAAGTACAGTGGGTCGCGTTGCGGATGCCACGGCCCCAGCTCCTAGGCGGAGCGACGACGCCATAGCCGTAGCTATGGCTAGGAGCTCCAACAACGGAGATGGGGTCGTGCCACCGCAACCCTTCAACTTGTAAGGTCATTCCCTTCCTTTCCGTGGGCACATGGCGGTTGTGCGGTTGATCCGGCGTCTCTCCTCCTCGGAGTAGCTTTGCTATGCCTCGTCGTCGTTCCTTGTCTGAACGCGCACAAGCGCCATGTGCGCGACCCGCTGT